>PMSS01000069.1 GCA_003167515.1 Acidobacterium sp.
AAACGAATTAATGACTCAGGACACTAGGCAACATCGGCCTGCCAAACAAGGTCATGTTTGGAATGGTGTCCGTCGCGCAAATGATTCTGATGGGCGGGATCGATGCGTTAATCGGAATGGATATTCTAGGCATGGGCGACTTCGCCGTAACGCATTACGGCGGGAAAACGACATTTTCATTTTGTTCCCCTTCGCGAAGAGAGATTGACTTCGTGACTGAACTCAAGAGGATGGGAATGTTTAGCCAGAAACCTGCGAAGAACGCATTTTGCCCTTGCGGGAGTGGCAAAAAATACAAGAGCTGTCATGGCCGTGTGTAGTCGCCGGTAGTGGCCGGAGTTGCGCTCCTACGGAGTGAGCATTCCGACCGCGGGGAAAGTGAGTTGTGGTGCTGCCGCCGCCGCAGCTTTCTGTAAGACCCCAATCTCTTCAGCCAGCATAAAGGGAGACGGGGGCGGTGTCAGAAGTGACGCTGACGCGGTAGAGGGGATCCTCGGCGGCAAGGGTTATGCTGTTGCCGGTGACCAGCGGGAGGGGTTGCGTGTAGCCCTTCGCCTGATCCCATTCGTCCTGGAAGGGGAGCTTTTTAGGGTCGTCGGCAGGGGGCAGGACGACGCGCATGGGGTCCTGAGGACTGCGCGGGATGATGCCGAATTGCTTGCCGTCGACTTCGTAGCTTTTATCGATGTAGATGGAGGGCAGGAACTCGAGGTTGAAGCCGGCGCGTCCGGCGAGCTTTTCGGGGAGGGGCTCGTCGAGGTTGACGCTGACGCGGACACCGCCAGGCTCGGCGGTGACCTCGAGGGTGTAATCCATCTGATAGGCGGGAAAGGCGAGGTTTGCGGTGAGGCGGTTGTGGTCCTTATCGGCGTCGCGGCTTTTGAATTGGGAGACGACGTCCCACTGCTCGGGCGTGGGGACGAGGCGGATGTCGCCATTGGTGGCGATGCGTTGACCGTGCAGGATGATCTGCATGGCGCCGTTCTTCTCATCGACGAAGACGGGATGGTACGTGCTTTGGTAGAGGATGACGCTGAACCCCTGGGTGTCGAGGTAGCCGTTGTCGGTGACGTGCATTTCGGGGTCGGCGGCGAGGGCCGGCAAAGCAGCAAACAGGACGGCGAAGAGAAGAGCCTGGGGCCGCAGCGGTATGGAGGGCATGAGATTGCCGGACTTTCCAGCGTTGGAGTCAGGTGCTTTCAACGCTCGCAAAAGCAGCCGTGTGGGTGGGCTGCCGGGATTGGTTGCGCGCTTCCGAGCTTTGTCCCGTGTGCGCGGAAGCCGTGGACGGGATTTTGTATTCAACTGGAGCTTTATACACCCGGGCGCTGGAGGAGGGGCGGAGGATGTCAGATGTCATTCCATGGCTCTGGTTCGCTTTTTGCTTGTGTAGCAGGTCTCCTTCAGCGCTCTTTAGATTTGCGGCGCGGGGAGCGAACGATGCGCTGCATGAAGAAGTACATCGTTGCGAGGCAAAGCAAGAACACCAGCCCCATTAAGTAGCCGGGGACCCAGGCCGGAATACCCGGAATCAGGAACAGAAATGCGGTCACGAGAAACACCAAGACTGTGATGACTCCGCATTCGACGAGTCTGTTTCCAGGATTTCGCCTGAAGGTCCCCCAGAACGAAGAACCGTATAGCAAGAGAACAACCAGCCCACCAGCAATTGTTTGCCACGCATTGGAGGGCAGACTCATCATTCGCGGATCTCGTAGTGGCCCGGGGTGAGATGGAGGGACAGGCGGGAGCCATTTTCGGTTGGGGTACCGGAGGTTGAGGTTCCGTTGACCTGGATGTGATCCGTGCCGGATTTGACTGGGAAGAGGATGGTGGCTTCGACTCCTTCGGGAATGTCGATGGTGGCGCGGAGGGCTTGGTTCTCTTTGCCCTTGCCCTCTTTGTGCATGTCGACTTTGATGAGGCCGTGGGGGGTGGGTTCGGCTCCGCGTGCCCAGTCCAGATCGGCCAGCTCGGGGCGGATGGTGGTTTCTTTGAAGCCGGCTGCTGTGGGGTAGATGCCGAGCACCTGCTCCATGAGCCACCAGGCGGGGGCGCTCGACCAGCCGTGGGCGAGAGAGATGCGGTAGCCTGCGGTGTCGTCGGCCTGGAGATCGACGTGGGGATCGTCCTTGGGCCAGGCTGGGTCGTAGGCTTCCCAGAAGCTGGTCGCGCCTTCTTTGATCATGCCGCCCCAGTACTCGCGAATCCAGGCAAGGGCCGCGTCGCGATGGCCGGTACGGGCGAGCGCATCGAGCACATAGGAGCCGTAGTAGGGGGAGATGACGTCGGGGCGCCAGGTGGGCTTGCCGACGTTCGAGAGCACGTTCTGCCAGATGGATGCGTACTGATCGGTGGTGGCGACGCCGGAGATGATGGCCATGGCGTTGGTTTGCCAGCGGGGGCCGAAGGATCCGTTGGCGAATTGCGCGGACTGGCTGGCTTTGGCGAGTTGGTCGGCGCGCTGGGTGAAGTGGTCGGCGTTCTGGGTGTCGCCGAGTTCCTGGAGGAGGCGCACGCCAGCTCGGTAGGCGCGGACGTATTCGAGGGTGGTGGCGGCGCGTGTTTCGGCGGTGGCTCCGTTGAGGTCGAGGGCCCAGTCAACGTAGAGCCACTCATTGGTGTGGTTGATGAAGTTGTTCTGGGCGTCGAAATCCTGGTCCATGAAGCGGAGCAGTCCAACGATTTGATCGTGCATGGAGGAGAGGTATTCTTTGCGGCCGGTGTGCAGGTAGTAGTGCTCGAGTTCGGTGAACCAGTAGGAGGAGTAGCCTGGAATGCCGTTGACGTGTTCCTTAATCGGCAGCGGGCCGATGAGGCGGGTGAGCGTGTCTTCGATGAGGAACTGGTCGGCGAAGACGTCGTCGATGACGCGTCCGCTGACGTCGGTGTCGCCCATCCAGCGGCCGCGATCGCGCTTGGGGGCGTCCCATATGTCGTCCTGCATGCAGAGATGGCTGGTGTAAGCGCCGGTTTCCCAGATGCGGTTGAGGAGCGGGTCGGAGGACTCAAAGGAGCCCTGGTAGTGGACCGGGTAGTAGATGTCTTCGAGGCGGATGGTCTTGAAGCGCAGGATGTGCGGGCCTGCGAGAAAGCGGACGCGGGCGTAGCGGAAGGCGGATTTGGGGCCGACACCGGCGCCGTGCGGAGGGAGATGCAGGAGGTCGACGCCGAGGTAGGGCTCGTCATTCACCTCACCGAGCGATTCGCCATAGGCAATGGAGACAGTGATGGGACCGTCGGAGTCGGAGATGAGCTGGAGGCGGCCGGTGACTTCGCGGCCGAAGTCGAGGGTGATGTAGGGGACCTCGTCGTCCATGGTGTAACGGCCTTCGGGAGGGAGTGTGACGTAGAACTCGTGAGCAGGGTCGGGATCATAGCCTTGGCGGGAAAGCGTGTCGGCGAACATCATGACGCTGTGACCGTAATAGAAGTCGTGAACGGTAACAGCGCCGAGATAGGTATGGGCGAGGAAGGGCGAGACGCCTTCATAACCGGGCCAGTCGTAGAGGCCGGCGTCGTCGTTCCACTGGAGGAAGTCGATGTTGCTCTCGATGCCGCCGCGGGCGATGACGGCAGGCCAGGAGCTGTCGTCGAAATTCGCGGCTTCCCACCCTTTCACGTGCTCGGTTGAAACTTTCCAGCCGGGACCGCTGATGAGGAGCGCGGGAGCGAGGACGCCGGGAGATGCGGGGACGATTTTAGCGACCAGCTCGGATCCGCGAGAGGCTTCGATGCCGATGTCGTTGTCGCCGGGTTGCAGGAGCTTCGCGATGGACAACGCGAAGACCTGAGATTTGAGCCGGGAATAGCGATCGCGCGTGAACTGACCGGCGAGGCCGCCGTTGATGAAGACATTCGCGGAGCCTGGACCCGCGAGATAAAGGGTGGCCTCCTGGGGAACCGTGTCGAGGTGCACATGCACCCGGAAATATCGCACCGCAGCGGGCTTGCCTTCATCGTTGTCGGAGCCTTCGGGCTTGTTCTCTCGGCTCCAGATGTATTGCTCGGGGAGAGGCTGGTGGAAGGAGGAGAAGAGGACGGGATTCTCGATGGAGCGGGTGGGGTCGAGCTGGCCGAGGGGTGGCGTGTCCGGCGTTGCCTGGGCTTTCAATATAGAGGGGGTGGGGCAGGCGGCGAGCAGAAGCAGCGACAGGAGGGCGGAACGGCGCATGGTGGGATGCTCCTTCATGCGGGGAGTGTTGGACGCAAGAGCCGAAGTTATGCGCTGCGGGGTGGGTTGTCAATTGGGTGGGGGTGTCGTGATACTCTCATGGCTCCTGAGGGATAACGGGCCGCTGCGCTGTGGGATCCAGATGCGGGCTTGCGGCGAGCGGCTGGCCGCGGGCAACCCGAAGTTCCTCTTCCCTTCCCCATAGCGGTTCGCGGACTTCTTTGCGGGCCTCCCTTGCGCGATGCGCGGAGTTCAACCTGAACGTGGTCGTTAACCGCTCCCCCGGAAAAGACAAACCATGATCCTCGGAATGATTCTTGGAATGAGTCTCGCCCGATTCACGCAGTTCCACGTGGCGATCAGCATTTTTGCGATTGGCGCGGGATTTCTGGCGGTTTTTGGCATGCTGGCTGCGAAGCGATTGCCGCTGCTGACGGCGCTTTTTCTGATCACGACAGCGGCGACGAGTATCACAGGATTCATGTTTCCCTACCACGGCGTGACACCGGGGATCGTGGTCGGGATCTTGTCGTTGATTGTTCTGCTTTTCGCGGTGGTTGCCCTCTACGGCGGGCATCTGGCGGGAGGCTGGCGCGGGACGTATGTGATCACAGCGATTCTGGCGCTTTATCTGAACTTTTTCGTGCTGATCGCACAGTCGTTTGAGAAGGTGCCGGCGCTGCATGCACTGGCGCCGACGGGGAAGGAGATGCCGTTCAAGGTGGCGGAACTGGTGGCGCTGGTTGTTTTTGTGCTGCTGACCATCGTGTCGTACCGGAGGTTTCATCCGAAGGTGGATTGAGCGACGCCAAAGGCGCTGATGACCTTCGTGTCTGGCGGATGGGTGCGGCAGCACGGTGGAACGCGCTAGGATGTAGGGTGGTCGAGCGGGGCGAGAACGGACACCGGGAGCGGGCTGTGGTCTGCCTGTCCGGGGGAATGGATTCGTGTGTGTGCGCCGCGCTGGCGGCGCGCGAATACGATGCCTACGCTCTGCACTGCAGCTATGGTCAGCGCACGGAGGAGCGGGAGCTCGAGGCGGCGCATGGAGTGGCCGATGCGCTGGGGTTTCGCGATTTTCTACGGCTGCGACTCGATCTGTTCCGGCGCATCGGCGGATCGGCACTGACGGACGCGCGGATTCAGGTGCCGGAAGCAGCGGCAAGCGGGGCGGGGATTGGCGCGGAGATTCCGGTCACTTACGTTCCGTTTCGCAACGCGCATTTTCTGGCGGCTGCGGTGAGCTGGGCCGAGGTGCTGGGCGCGAGAACGGTGTTCATAGGGGCGGTGGAGCAGGACAGCTCCGGTTACCCGGATTGCCGGCCGGAGTATTACGCGGCGTTTCAGGAGCTGATTCGCAGAGGAACGCGCGACGGCGACATCGTTATGAGGACGCCGCTCATCCATATGCGGAAGAAGGAGATCGTGGCGCTTGGGCTTGAACTGGCCGCGCCACTGGATTTAACGTGGTCATGCTATTCGGGGCAGGAGGCTGCGTGCGGTGTGTGCGAGAGCTGCGTGCTGCGTCTGCGCGCCTTCGAGCAGGCCGGAGTGAAGGATCCGATCCGTTACGCGAAGAGGTGGGATTCGTTAACGGGAACGGGGGAGACAAGTCAGGAGGGCGCGGCATAACCGCGCCCTCCAACAGAGAGGAATAATTATGAGGAGAGCGAACATTTGGCCACGCCTGACGATGGCCGCTTTACTTGCCGCAGCGCTGCCGCTGTCGGCGCCCTATATCGGAGCTCAAACCGCCGGCGCAACGGCGAAAATCCACGGACAGGTGATCGATCCGACCGGCGCACCGATGATTGGAGGTGGGACGATCTCTCTTTACGAGGGCGGCATGACCTCGCCGAACCAGGAAGCGAAATACACGTTTCCGGTGGACACCGAGGGGAACTACAAAGGCGAAGTGGCCCCCGGCACGTATACGATCGCTTTCCGTAAGCCTGACACGCCGAAGGATAAAGTGGTGGATCAGATCGACGGCGTGAAGGTGGTGGCGGGCACCGATACGGAGCAGAATGACGATCTGTCGCGGCCGGATTACATAAAAATCCTGACACCGGAGCAACGCAAGGCGCTTGAGGAGACGAAGGCGAAGAACGCGAGCATTCTGAAGGAGAATTCGCAAATCAAGAACCTGAACGCCGACCTGGCGAAGGCACGGCAGGACGACAAAGACAAGAATTATGCGGATGCCGCGGCTCTGATGCAGAAAGATGCGACCCTGAAGCCGGACGCTGCCGTGTTATGGGTGGAACTGGGACTGGCGCAGCGTGGGCTGAAGCAATGGTCGGACGCCGAGACCTCGTTGCAGAAGGGTTTGGCGCTGGATCAGGCTGGGAAGAAGCCGGATCCGAATATGCAGGGCGCGGCGAATGACGCGCTGGGCGAAGCGCTGGCATCGGATGGGAAAATTCCTGAGTCGCAGGCAGCCTACGATGCCGCCGGAAAAGTGAATCCCGCGAGCGCAGGGATGTACTACCAGAACGAGACGATCGTGATGCAGCGCATCGGGCAGACAGACGCAACGGTGGCATCCGCGGACAAGGCGATTGCGGCCGATCCGAAGCGGCCAATTCCTTATTACCTGAAGGGGCAGGCGCTGATCAGCAAAGCGACGGTCGATTCGAAGACGGGGAAGATCGTGGCGCCGCCGGGATGCCAGGAGGCTTATCAGAAGTATCTGGAGCTGGATCCAACTGGACCGTTCGCGGCCGACGCGAAACAGGTGCTGACAGAGATGAACCAGACGCCGTCAAGCGCTAAGGCTTCGAAGAAACACTAACTCTCAGGACGGAGCGAAAAAGAGCGCCGGTTCCCGCAGATTGCGAGGCGGGGACGGCGCTCTTTTATTTTGCGACAATCGATGCGGATGAGCGGTGAGTCGCCAACCATGGTGCTGAGTTATGACGAGGCTGCCGCCGTGGTGCGGCGTGAGGCGGAGCTGGCGGTTGCGGGAAGGCATCGGGCGGTGGAGCGGGTTCCCTTGCGTGGGGCGGCCGGGCGCGTGCTGGCGGAGGCGGTGGTTGCGGATCGGGATCAGCCGCCGTTTGACCGCTCGACGCGGGATGGATTCGCCTGCCGGGCTGGGGAGTTGCAGGCGGGTGCGCTGCGGGTGGCGGGGCAGATGCGCGCGGGCGAGGCGTGGAGGGGCGGCGCGATCGGGCCGGGCGAAGCGATTGAGATTATGACCGGGGCGGCAGTGCCTCCGGGCGCCGACTGCGTGGTGATGGTGGAGCACGTCGCCGTTGCCGATGGGCAAGTGAGCCTGGCGGGGGCACGCCCGATGGCGTCCGGGCTGGCGTCGGGGGAGAACATTGTGCCGGCCGGGGCCGAGGCGCGTATGGGAGATGTTGTGATCCCGGTGGGACGGCGACTGGGGGCGACGGAAATTGCCGCAGCGGCTGCTTGTGGGGCAGCGGTGCTGCCGGTTTTCGCCAGGCCGAAGGTGGCGATCCTGTCAACGGGGGATGAACTGGTGGACGTGGCGGAGAAGCCGCTGGCGCATCAGATTCGTAACTCAAACAGTTACTCATTGGCGGCGCAGGTGGGGGCGGCGGGAGGCGAGCCGGTGATTCTTGCCGTCGTGCGGGACGACAGAGTGGAGACGGAGCAGGCGATTCGAGAGGCTTTGAGCTGCGATCTGGTGCTGCTGACGGGTGGCGTGTCGATGGGGAAGTTTGATTTCGTGGAGCAGGCGCTGGTCGTCTTGGGCGCGGAGTTTTTCTTTACGGGGGCGCTGATTCAGCCGGGCAAGCCCGTGGTCTTTGGAAAACTGCCGGGGGCTTATTTTTTTGGGTTGCCGGGTAATCCGATATCGACCATTGTGACGTTTGCGCTGTTCGCGGCACCGCTGTTGCGCGCGCTGGGCGGCGAGAGCCAGGGCGGGCCGCGCTTTGGGATGGCTCGACTGGATGAGGATGTACGGGTGAAGCCTGGGCTCACGCGCTTTTTGCCGGCGCAGGTGGAGAGCGATGTTCGCGGCGCGCGGTTGCGGCGGATTGGGTGGCAGGGTTCGGGGGATTTGGCTGCAGCCGCACAGGCGAATGGGTTTCTGGTGGTGCCGGAGACGACGGAGCGGATGACGGCCGGGGAAATTGTAACGGTGATTGAGATTTAAGTGGAGCCGGTAGCCGGGAGCCGGGAGCACGCAGACCCCGTCAGTCGAGCCGGTAAGCGCGGGCGGCGGTGTCGTGGAAGAGAGCCTGGCGTTCGGCGGCGGAAAGCGTTTGGGCGAAGCGTTCGACGGTGCGGACCCAGTTAGCGTAGGTGATGGCGACGCGGCAGACGGGCCAGTCGGAGCCGAACATGAGACGCGCGGGACCGAAGGCCGCGAGTGCGGCTTCAACGTAGGGCAGGATTTGTTCATAGGTCCAGGCGGCGTAGTCCGCTTCGGTGACCACTCCGGAAAGTTTGCAGAAGACGTTGGGGCGTTGTGCGAGCTGGACCAGGTTGCGCGCCCATGGTTCGAATTCGCCTGCGCGAATGGGGGGCTTGGCGATGTGATCGAGGACGAAGACCTGGTTCGGGTGGCGATCGACGAAGCGGATGGCGGCGGGCAGCTGGTGATGGACGATGAGGATGTCGTAGGCGAGATTTCGGTTGCGGAGCTGCGCGATGCCGGCGTTGAAGTCGGGGCCGTGCATGTATTCGTCGGGCTCGCCCTGCAGGACGTGGCGAACCGATTTCAGAGCGGGGTCGGCCGCGAGGCGGTCGAGCACGTCGCCGAGGGCGGGGTCGATGAGGGGGACCCAGCCGACGACGCCGGCGATCCAGGAGTGAGCCGCAGCCATCGCCAACAGCCACTCGGTCTCGGCGAGGGTCTGGCGCGCCTGCACAGAGACAACGCGGTCGATGCCGGCGGTGGCGATTTCGTGCGCAAGGTCACTGGGGAGAAAATCGCGGCGGATGGACGCCATGGCGTCGTCGATCCAGCCATACTCCGCGGAGGTGTAGCGCCAGAAGTGATGGTGCGCGTCGATGCGCATAGGGCTCGGTGCGATTGTAGCCGCGGCATAACGGATACCAAAAACAAGCAGCGAGGCCGCATCGGCGATGTTCATACCGCCAGGCCAGGCTGGCCTTCGCCTGGTTTGGGTGTGGCGTAAGGTTTGGTGCGGGGTTGGATTTGGATGTGGGGCTGGTTGGTGGGCATCCTCATGCGCGGTTCGGAACGGAAGTCCATCGCACTCCCGAAGCTGAGGGCATGGCAGGAGCCATGTTTTTTCCGCACGCTGTAAAGCTGTGCCCCTTCAGGACAGCCGAGTTTTTCAGCAGACTGTGAAGTCGCGGCAAACCACCGAACAGTTCTTTAGCGAGCTTCAGAGACAGGACGCTAGTGGCCTGTCGCTAAAAAATCGTTCCTGGTAGAGATCCCAACCGCCCCCCGGTCTCAAGAGCGAAACGTGGGGCACCCGATTTCGCGGCAACGTGAACGAAATCCCTGGTCCACCAGGTCAGGCTGGCCTTTCTTTTTTCGCTGCTTCGACGTCCGCCTGATGCGCCAGGCGCAGCGCGTGGCGCGTTGCTGAATATTGCGCTCCGGCGAGCAGCAGCAGTCCGGTGAGGAAGGCCCAGATCATGAGGCTCACGGAGACCTCGAATGGTCCGTAGACGGATTGAAGATCGAGATGGGGCAGGACCAGGATGTAGATCAGCCGCGCCACATCCCACAGCAGCCCGGTAATCACAGCGGTCGGCAGCACGGCACGGATGGGCAGCCAGCGGTTGGGCAGGATCCAGTACACGACGAAGAACATGCTGACGCTCAGGAACGCGACGGCAATCTGCAGAAAGATTTCGTGGATGAATGTGTAGACTGCGTTTTGTGTGTGGCCGAAAAACAGGAACCTCAGGATGCCGCTTTGCGCGGTCGCCGCGCCGATCGCCAGCAGGACGAGGAGCCCGATCAGGAAGGCGAGGCCGAGCGAGACGAGCTGGTTCATCAGGTAGGAGCGGTTTTTTTTCACGCCCCACACCCGGTTCAGCGCCACTTCGAGGGGCATAAAAATGCCGGTCGAGGAGATCAGGAGCATGATGACTGAGGCCACCTGGACGCTTCCTCGTGGATGAACGAGCAGGCTCATGTTACGGACGACGAAATCCTGGTTCGAGGGCAGAACGTCGCGCAGCAGGCCGCCAATTTCCTTCACCATTGCAGGGGAGTGGAAGAGCCGCTGGGCGACGGTGAACATCATGACGATGAAAGGGAATATGGAGAGGATGGTATTGGCGGCGACGCTGAAGGCGTAGGTATGTACTTCAGTCTGGGCGAGATAGCGGGCCAAGGCCGCCAGCACGGGCCACCATCCGCGACGCTCGGGACGCGCGGGCGGTTGGGGAGCCTCGGGCGGCAGTGCGTCGGGGGCGTCAGAGAGCGGTGAGGGCTGGATTTCGACTTTCTCAGCCATAGGTGAACTGGCAAAAGCGTAACAGACCAGCCTGGAGTGGCAGATGTCCGGTCCTGGGACACACGCGGACAGACGCGCAGAGGCTCTACGGGCAGCACGAAAGTAGCATGTACTACCGTAACCTCATGAAAATTGCCGGTTTCCCTCAACAATTTTTCCTTGATTTCACATTCGTTTCCTGCCATAACAGGTACACGAATTCCGTCCCCCAGGAATGGAATCGCAATTGAGAAGGCCAGTTCCTGATGTATTTGAATGTTTGCCGCCGCGCCCGCCGGGTAATCCCGTGAGCTGCCCCAAACCGCCGATGAAGGCGGGCAAAGGCAGCTTTTGGTGTCTCTGGTTCTTGTTACATCCGTAATGGAATTGGAGAAGCCGGGCTAACGCGGAGGCAACAAACGATGAAGGAGTCCCAGTGAAAGAGAATGGCGTAGTGAAGTGGTTCAACGGAGCTAAGGGATACGGGTTCATCCAGCGGTCAAGCGGCGAAGACGTTTTTGTACACTTCTCCGCTATCCAGGATTCGGGGTACAGGACGCTGAATGAGGGCGAAGCGGTCGAGTTCGAGTGCCAGCAGGGACCAAAAGGGCTGAGCGCCGCGAACGTCGTCCGCAATGGCGCCTGATTCGGCTTCCGCTGCGCGGTTTCGCACTCCCCAGGCTCGCCGCGTAGCTTACTGCCGCCTGTGAATGCCGCAGGGGACAATCTGCCTTGGCAAGGTTCCATCGACGATTCGGAGTTGCTGTCCCCCTCGCTCTAATCCCGTCGCAGATTTTCGACTGCCCAACTTGCCGTTTCGGCGAGGACGGGATCGGTGTCTTCGGCCCACTGGCTAAGGAGCGGAAGGAATCGCTGTTGGCCGCTGTTGCCCATGGCGATGGCGAGGTTGCGCCGGAATCCGGAGAATTTTGTGCGGCGGACGGGTGAGCCGTTGAACCAGCGGCCGAACGCGTCTTCGTCCATCTCCGCCAGCCATTCGAGCGCGGGATTCACCAGAGCCGCGCGCGGCGCGAGGTCTGGATCGGCGGCGATGGGGGCGCGGCGATTCCACGGGCACACGTCCTGGCAGATGTCGCAGCCGACGACCTGGCGGCCGATGGCTGGGCGCAGGGCTTCGGGTATCGCGCCGCGCTTTTCGATTGTCAGGTAGGAGATGCAGCGGGTGGCATCCATCTGGCGCGGACCGGTCAGCGCCTGGGTGGGGCAGGCGTCGATGCAGCGCGTGCAGGAGCCGCAGCGGTCGGGCGCCAGCTGGAGTGCGTGAGAGGTTGGAATTTCAAGGGAAGTGACGATCACTCCCAGGAAGAGCCACGAGCCGAGGTGCTGGTTCAGGATGCAGGTGTTCTTGCCGACGAAGCCGATGCCGGCATAGCGGGCGTAGACGCGCTCGACGACAGGGCCGGTGTCGACGAAGCAGCGAGACCCGAACGGGCCGAGGGTGGTGGTGAGGTTTTCGCGGAGCTTTTCGAGGCGGCGTAAGAGGACCTTGTGGTAGTCGGAGGGGCAGCCTTCTTCCGCGTGGCCAGTCCAGGCGTAGCGGGCGATCCAGGCGCTGGCTTCCGGGGCGGGATCGATGGAGCGCGGCTCGGCGGAGTTGTAGTTCGCTGCGCATACAATCACAGACCGCGCCCACGGCAGCGCAACGCGGACGGAGGAGCGGACCAACTGGCCGGACTCATCCCGGCGCTTGAGGTAATCCATCTCTCCGGCGTGCCCGGCTTCGACCCAGTCGGCGAAACGGCTGCGTTCTTCGTGGTCTTCGGGTGAGCCTGGAGCGGGCACTGGGGCGATTCCGGCGGCGGCGAAACCGGCCTGGCGCGCCTGCGAATCGAGTAAATCCAGCATGGTGGATGAATTCATAGGGATGCGGCGGGTTTTTCGTGGGGTGGCGTATCCTGCTGAGCGCGCAGGCCCCGGTCCCCTTTTCAGAGTACCTGCGTCCGGGGCCCTGTCTCTTCTTGTCTTGCCGCCCGCAGGGTTCCCCCGTATACTGCACGCAAAGAGGGGCGGTCTGCCGTTCCTCCGAAACGAGGTGTGTCTTCAGTCAGAGTCTTTCCCTGACGAGCGAAGTTCCGCCATCCGACGTATCGGTTTGGCGCGCTGTGGTTCGCGTGCTTCGAAGTACCGCGCGCACTTCGATTCTGGGCACCCTTGATAGTCTTACCTCCGTAATTTTTCCCTCCGACTGCCGCGTTTGCGGCCTCCCGCTTGCTGGTTTCACCCTCCTGCCCATCTGCTCCTGCTGTTGGAACGATCTGCCCGTGCAAACCGGAGCGCTCTGCGCCTGCTGTGGCGAGGCATTGTCTTCGGAACCGATGGGTTCAGAGCCAGGACTTGCCGCGCGGATGCTTTGCCGGCCCTGTCGCGTCGTGCCGCCTGATTTCGAGAAGGCCGTCGCTCATGGTGTCTACACGGGCAAGCTCAGGACCCTGCTGCACCTGCTCAAGTACGACGGCATGGAGCCGCTGGCGAAACGGCTGGGCGCGCTGTTGGCCGAGCAGGTTGTTGCTATACCCGATCTCCCCAACGATCTGGTGGCTGTTCCGGTTCCGCTGTTCGGAAAGAAGCTGCGCAGCCGTGGGTTCAACCAGTCGGAGCTGCTGGCGCGGGGCCTGCTGGGGGCATTGCGTCAGCGGCGGCCGGACTTGCGGATCAAACTTGCGTCCGCGCTGCTGGTGAGGCGGCGTGCGACCGAGAGTCAGGCGGGTCTGGACCCGCACGAGCGGCGCGCGAATGTTCGTGGCGCTTTTTTTGTTCCGCGGCCAGAGGTGGTTCGGGGACGCAACGTGATCCTGATCGACGACATTTACACCACGGGCGCCACGGCGCGCGCCTGCTCCGCTGCGTTGCGAAAGGCGGGAGCCGCGTCGATCCGGGTGGCCACGGTGGCACGCGCGCAGATCGAATTCGCGCCGCAGCCTGAAGATTTGCATTTGCGGGAGCCGGAACGCGCCGAGCTTCCCATGGAAGAAGACTTTACGTTCTGGGAGGAAGGCCGTACCCATCCCGTCACGCCAACATAGGGGGCGATGGGATCCCTGGGCCAGGTTTCGACTGGCGGTGTTCGAAAATAGCTGCCCGAGCCGGCAACTCGGGCCACCTGAGACGGAGGCATTATGTCGTTGGGGAAAGCTGGTGTTCACGCTCGAAGACAAAGTCTGGGCAAATCGCCGGGTATGGCCCATGCCAAGGCGGAAGGCTATATCGGCACCCACGGCGGCACGCATGGCGGCGAAGGCCTGCGGGTCGTCAAAACCACCCAGGCGCTGCAGACGCCGGTGCTGGTGCTCAACGCCTCCTATGAGCCGATTAATATTTGCGGCGCTCGGCGCGCCCTGGTTCTGGTGCTGAAGGGCGTCGCTCGCACCGAAGAAGAGCAGGGCCTCGAGCTGCACTCCGCGCGCGTGCGCATGGCCATGCCCTCCGTTATCCGTTTGCTTGAGTACCGCCGCATTCCGCATCAGACGCGGGCGCTCTCGCGCAAGAACATCCTGCTGCGCGATCGCAACACCTGCCAGTACTGTGGAGTGATTCTGCCGTCAGCGGAGTTGACGCTCGACCACGTGATCCCGCGTTCGCGCGGGGGCCTGTCAACCTGGGAAAACCTGGTTGCGGCTTGCCACGCGTGCAATCGCCGCAAGGGGAATCATCTGCTCCACGAGCAGGAGCACATGAAGCTGCAGCGCGAGCCGCGGCCGTTCACGCTGCACACCAGCCGTCACATTATGCGGATGATTGGGCACTCGGACTCGAAGTGGCGGAAGTATTTGTACTACTGATCGACCGCGGTCTCGATTGCCTTACCAGACCCTGGCCAGGTTCTCCACGCTCTGGCGATAGTCTTCCTGCTCGATCCTGCTGCGCACGCCGAATTCAGTCAGCACCGTCATCATCTGTCCCACAGGAAGCCCGGCCGACTCAGCCGCCCGGCCCAACGACGCCTCACCTTTCCGATATCTTTCGACAGCCAGAAGAACTTGCGCTGATGACGACGCCATGATGTCGCCCTCCCCTGCCGGTATTTTAGTTCTCGGGCAGAATTGCGAGGCGCCCTGACTCCTGCTGCTGCCCGTCGCGGAGAAAGGCGGGAGCCACATACGCCGGCCCCCATGCCGGCGCCCGCAGCTCCGGCATCGGCTTAGCCTGAAAGAGCCTCTTACATTGCCTGGCCGTCCAGCGCGCCCACTTCCTCGACTTCTTGCGCCGGGCGCTGTCGCTCGAAATGCCGGTGCCTGCATACATCTGCCGGTAGAGCTTCGACAGAAAGATAAAGGCGATCCGCGACGTGATGTTCGGACAGCAGGCAGACCGCTCCCAAATCGCCGGCCAGTTATAAAACCGGTCCCAAACCTTCTGGGTCCGCTCGCGAATTTCATCCGAGCTCATCGAAGGATGCGGCGTAAACATCTTCGGCCGAGACTCCCAGGGAATCAGCCAGTAGCGCGTGATCGGCACGCCGCCCACCATGGCCGGATCGACGGATTGCTGCTTTTCCCAGCGCATAAAATCCACGGTGCCTGGGAACGGCGTCATCATCACGAACTGGGCAAAGGTCACGCCGGCCTTCATCGCCATATCGACGGTTGCATCGAAGGTCGCCGGCTTGTCGGTGGGCAGGCCGAAGATGAACGATCCAAGCACGTGCACCCCGTGCGATTTGAATTTCTGCAGTTGCGTGGCCAGCGCGTCGCCGGAATAGTTCCAGTCCTTATAGACCGCTTTCAGTCCCTCGGGCGTGACCGCCTCCACACCCACCAGTGCTCCCCTGATGTTGGCCTTGCGCATGGCGTCCAGATAGTCGCCATCCTCGCCGGCTTCCATGGTGATCTGAGTGAAGAAGACCATGTCCTGGGGCAGCTTGGCCAGCTCTTCCATCAGTTGCAGGCGCTCGGTGCGGATGGCGGTCAACTCTTCCACCTTCGCGAGATTGTTCTGCTCGCGTGCCAGACGCAGATCGGTGAGCGTCACCGGGTAAAAATTGTCGTCGGCGAGCGCGATGAACCTAAAGCCCAGCCGCCGCAGATTCACGATTTCGTCAATCACGCTCTGATAGCGGCGCTGCCGGGGCTGCTGTCCGTCGGTCCGCCACACGCTGCAAAATGAGCAATGCTTGGGACAGCCGCGAATCGTCTGCACGGAAGCCCACATGTACTTTTCGGGCTGCATCAGGTCCCAGCGTGCAGGCAGGAAGTCGGTCCCGGAGATGCGGCCGCCTTCATAGACTCTCTCGGGATGGCCACCGAGGCAGTCCGTCACGACCTTGCTCCACACCAGATCGCCGTCGCCCTTGACCACTGCGTGCGCCTCGCCGTGCTCCAGCGCTTCCTCGGGATAAAGAGTGGCATGAATGCCGCCATAGACGACCCATGCTCCTCGTTCGCGCGCCATCTTTCCTACCTGGTATCCGCGCAGAGCATTGCCGGTATGCACGCTGATGCCGACGATATCGCCGGCCTGAATGCGGTCAGGAACAATCTGCTCCAGCGACTCGTCGACGAGAATCGGGTCTCCCACCAAGGCAGGTGTGGCGGCCGCCAGAACAAACAGCCACCGCGGCGTGATCACGGCCGTGCCAAACGAATTGTCGCTGGGATTCACGAGAAAAACACTCATCGAGCCTAACCTTTCCTGTGCGGCGGCGGCCTTAAGAGAGCGTCTCGCAGGTTGTTGTGAAACTTGCTGGGGTTCGATCCTGGAAGGGGCCAGTGCGCCTGGCGTCCCAACCGACTTTTCCCCGATCATACGCGCCAAAATACGCCATTGGATATCGGGGAGCGTAAGAATTTCGCAATTTGTCAGCGAGATTGCCACTCGCCCGTTTGTGGCGGATTTGCAAAATCGAGGACTGGGGCAGCCCGTAACATCAGGGAAGAAGCTCTGGAATCCGCAGTTTATCTTTTCGGCACCTTCGGTTCCGCCAGCACTTTGAGGCATTTTTCGATCCGCCGCGCTCGCGTCTCCGGCTTCTTTGCCTGTTCGATCCCGTCCACCAGCTCTTTTCGACGAGAGTACGACAGTGCTCCGAAAGCGCCCTTCACCCTGCCCTTCGCGGCCAGGGCCTTCTTCAAATCCGCCGGGACCGTAACCGTCCGCTCGGCGGTGTCCAGCTCCATCATAACCTTCACCACATCTCCGACACCGGCTCCGGCAGCCGCGCGCAGAGTCTGATTGACAGCCATGTAGTGGGTGCCGTCGCCGCGCGGCAGAATCGAGTTGCGATACGCGACGCCGTTGATCGTTCCGCGCACGGCAACGCGACCCTTCGAGCCGAAAACCTGCGCGACGGTGAAGGGAATCGGCAAGTGCGTCCACGCGCCCCCGGGTCCGCGCCCAATCAGCTCGATAGTGAACGTCTGCTTCAAGGTTTTTCCAGCGGCGAACCGGCGGGCGCAGGCGGTTTCGTCCATCCCGTATCGCAGTAGACGCTCCACTTCTTCACCTTGCCATCGTGCACTTCCGCCAGCCACGCGGCGGTCACGTGCCAGCTTTGCGGAAGGACGCGCTCGTCCACTTTCCACTTGCCGCCCGCTTCGCCGAACAGGGCCACGCGGCAACCATCCACAAACGCCGCGCCAACGCGAATCCAGTAGCCGGGATAAGCGTCGAAGAAGTGCCGCCATCCCGTGATCATTTTCTCGGCGCCGGAGAAACTTCTGCCGTTGGCATCGGTAAACGTATGGTCTTCGGTCATGGCATCGCGCATGGCGCCGAGATCCTCTGTGTTGATGGCCTTTACGAACGCGCTCGCGACATCGATGGGTGTAGCGGGCATGGTTCCTCCTCGGTTGAGGCGAAGATATCATTGTTCAAAATGTTTTCGATGTGAAAACACCAGTGAATTAAAGTTGATACCTGGGTAAGATGCGGGGTTGCCATGCGCGCGGCGCTATTCCCAGCGGCGGAACATGAGCGAGCCGTTGGTGCCGCCGGCGATCAGAAGGGGTCAGGCAATCTTGTAGGCGTAGGCATCGTCGATGACGCGATCACCCCACCTTTGTCCGCCCAGGCGCATCCCGACGACGCTCGCAGCTTTGCCGAACATCTTGCGCAGTTCCCGGACAAAGGGATCGGTCGTCTTCATGATTAGAATCGCGGGGCTCTCGCGCACGGTGAAACCTGCCTGATTGAGGGCTCGGATGACTCGGAGGTAGGCATCGCCGGGACTCAGAGGGTCGAGTTTCCGCGAAGCGACCACAAAGCGCCAGTCCTCGTATTCGGGGAAGTGGACCCAGAGAGCTAGCGCAAGCGGCAGCCCGTTGTCCTCCAGTGCCAGGACGATCTTTTCGCCCTTCTTCAGGTCGAGATCTACCAAAGTTGCTTTATCCATGGGAGTAGCCCGTGATGTTCCTCCATTATGGCATCGAGGAAGGCCCTGCAACTGGCCCGGTCCACAGTCCTGTAGCGGCTGTCCTCGGACCAGGCCGTAACGATCTCCCAATTCCTTTGGAAGATATCGTCGCCGCTGGACCGTCGAAGGCGGGCATCATCGATTCCCGCAACGACGAGGAGCTTTCTGAGGTCGTGGGTCCAGGAATCGTCGACGATCTTCTTATCGGGGAATTCGTAGCGGCTGAACCGTTTTGCGATGCAGGCTTTGAGGGCGCATTCGACCGCGTAGCCCGCAAGATAGTACGCTCCGCTGAATTGTCGCGCGCGCGATAACACCTGAGCTTCGCGGAGCCGAGTGTTTGCCAGCGCCTGCAGATCGCGTCGGTTCACTGCGCCGATTGTAAGAAGCTAACGGCGGAAGGAGGGGAGAATTCGGCCGCGACAAGAAACGGGGGTAACGGACCGCGTTGCCGCTATTCCCAGCGGCGGAAGATGAGGGAACCGTTGGTGCCGCCGAATCCGAAGGAGTTCGACAGCGCGATGTGAATCGGCCCCTTCTGCGGCGTGTTCGGCACGTAGTTCAGCACGCACTCCGGATCGACGTTGTCGAGATTCGCCGTTGGCGGAGCAGTCTGGTTGATCAGCGCCAGAATCGTGATGCCGGCCTCGAGTCCTCCTGCGCCACCCAGCAAATGCCCGGTCATGGACTTCGTCGAGCTGACCTTCAATGTGTGACTCGTCGCATGCTCGCCGAAGATGCGCTGCATGGCCTTCGACTCCACCACATCGCCCAGCGTCGTCGAGGTGGCATGCGCGTTCACGTAGTCCACCTGTTGCGGCTCGATCTTCGCGGACTTCAGAGCGTTGGCCATGGCGCGGAAGCAGCCGTCGCCGTCTACCGGCATGCCTGTGATGTGGTACGCGTCGGCGCTCATCCCGTAGCCGATAATCTCCGCGAGAATCTTCGCCCCGCGCGACTTCGCGTGCTCCAGCTCTTCGAGGATCAGAATCCCCGCGCCCTCGCCGACGACAAATCCATCGCGATCCTTATCGAAGGGCCGGCAGGCGTGCGCAGGATCGTCGTTGCGCGTCGAGAGTGCCCGCATCGCGGCAAATCCGCCAACGCCCATCGGTGTGATCGCCGCCTCCGAGCCGCCTGCGATCATCACATCGGCGTCGCCGCGCTCGATGATCCGATACGCATCGCCAATGGAGTGAGCGCTGGTAGTGCAGGCGGTCGCGGTCGCCTCGTTCGGACCCTTCGCGCCATAGCGAATGCTCACCTGTCCTGCCGCCAGGTTGATGATGGCTGCCGGTATGAAAAAGGGAGAGATCTTGCGCGGGCCGCCCTGCAGCATATTGTTGTGCTCGCGCTCGATAACGTCGAATCCGCCGATGCCCGAGCCGATGAAGACGCCGACCCGTTCGGCATTGGCCGGCGTGACCTTGAGCCCGGAGCTCTCCATCGCCTCGTGCGTCGCCGCCAGCGCCAGATGGATAAAGCGTCCCATCTTGCGCGCTTCCTTCTTGTCCACGAATTGCAGAGGGTCGAAGTTTTTAACTTCGGCGGCGAACGTGACAGAAAAGGCGGTGGTGTCGAAGCTCGTGATCGTGGCGATCCCGCTTTTTGCCGCCAGCAGGTTGTTCCAGATCTCGGGAGCTGTATGGCCTACGCCGGATATCAGCCCGAGCCCGGTGACAACGACACGTCGTTGCAAGTTTACTTGCCGCCTTTCGCGTTCTTATCGATGTAATCGATCGCGTCTTTGACGGTCTTGATCTTCTCGGCGTCCTCGTCGGGAATTTCGAGGTCGAAGGCTTCCTCAAACTGCATTACCAGCTCGACCACGTCGAGTGAGTCCGCGCCCAGATCTTCCTGGAACGAAGCAGTGGGTGTCACCTCGGCTTCGTCCACCTGCAGCTGCTCGACAATGATCTGCTTAACCTTTTCTTCCACACCTGATGCCATGCGTCTCTCCTGTGGTACTCCGTTCACGTTGATGCTGAAATCGGGAGGGGGGGATGTGACGCCTCCGCGCGCGGGCGCCTAGGTTCGGTGCGAACACACCGGGCCGCAGCTCCGAAATTCCAAGTCTACTGACGCCTCCTGGTAGTGTAAAGCGGATGGAAGGCCAGGCGGCGTCTTACTCAAAGCCATGATGCGCCGTGGCGGGAAAGGACTCAGGCCGCGGCATCTGCTACCGTGAAGAATCCCCGCAGCAACTGCGCCAAAAGATCGCCCAACGGAGGACTCAGCGAATGACTGCAATCAGGCCGGGCCTTGTTTCTCTGCTCTGCGCAATTATCTCTGTCGCTGCCCCCGCGCAGGACCGCTCCTATGGGCGATCGGTCGTCTCCACGCCCTACGGCATTGTGGCCACCACCTGGGTGCAGGCTTCGCAGGCCGGGGCGCGCATCCTTGAGCAGGGCGGCTCTGCCATCGATGCGGCCATCGCTGCCAATGCGGTTCTCAACGTCTCAGAGCCCATGACGAACGGCATGGGGGGCGACCTCTTCGCTATTTACTGGGAGGCGAAAACCGGCAGGCTCTACGGCCTGAACGCGAGCGGCTGGGCTCCGCAGGCGCTGACGATTGAGCACCTCAAGGCGAAAGGCGTTACCTCCATGCCGCAGACGGGCATCGATTCCGTCACGGTTCCCGGCATGGTCGATGGCTGGACGAAGCTGCATGCCCGATGGGGCAAGCTTCCGTGGCACGAGCTCTTCGAGCCCGCTATTTTCTATGCGGATCATGGCATCACCGTCCCCGAGATGATCCACGACTACTGGGCGCCTTTGGATGCGGAACTCCGCGCGAACGCCGAAAGCCGCCGCGTTTTTCTTCCCAACGACCAGGTTCCCGCCACGGGCCAGCTTTTCTTCGATCCCGAGCTTGCCAACGCGCTCCGCCTGATCGCCGACCATGGCGAAGATGCTTTCTATAAGGGAGCCATCGGTCAGGCCATTCTGAAGACGTCGGGCGAGCAGGGCGGCACGATGACCGCGGACGATCTGGCGCAATACTCGGCGGAGTGGGTTGAGCCGATCCACACAACCTACCGCGATTGGACCATCTACGAAATTCCGCCCAACGGCGACGGCATGGCTGCGCTTGAAATGCTTAACATCATGGGGCAGTTTCCTCCCGATCCCGCCGGCCCGCACAGCTCCGGTGAGTTGCACACCCGCATCGAGGCCATGAAGCTCGCGTATGCCGATGTGAAGGCTTACGATGGCGATCCGCGGTTTGCCAAAATTCCTGTGGACCAGCTGCTCTCGAAGTCCTTCGCCGCGACCCGTGCCAAAAGCATCGACCCCGCCCGCGCCAACTGCAGCGTCGCGCCCGGATCCCTCTCCGGCAGCGACACCACCTACCTCACCGTAGTGGACAGCGACGGCAACATCCTCTCCTTCATCCAGAGCAATTACTCCTCCTTCGGTTCCGGCATCACCGTCGACGGCATGGGCTTCGTTCTGCAGAACCGCGGCGGGCTGTTTTCCCTCAACCCGCAATCGCCCAACGCGCTCGCCGGCCGCAAGCGGCCGCTCCACACCATCATTCCCGGCTTCATGCAGCGCGGGGACGAGCATATCGGCTTCGGCATCATGGGTGGGTGGAATCAGCCGCTGGCCCACGCTCAGTTCGTCTCGAACCTGGTTGATTACCACATGAACATCCAGGGCGCTCTGGAGGAACCCCGCTTTACCGTCAACGCCAAACTGGGCTGCAACATCGTCATCGAGTCGCGGGTCACGCCGGCCTCCATCGATGCGCTCACGAAGATGGGCCATGTCCTCGAAGTCCGCAAGGAGTACACGACCGCGATGGGCAGGGGCCAGGCCGTCCTCCACAACAGCGCGACGGGCATCAACTACGGAGCCTCCGACCCGCGCGCCGACGGCGCCGCCATCCCGGAGTCGCCAAAATTTCCGGGCACGGGTCACTGAGCACCCAGCACCTGGATCACCTTTGCAGCACCCGGATCACCTTTGCCCAGAACGGGAATCAGCCTGGTTAACTCTAAAAAATACGTCCGCCCCAAAGCCATTTCGGGGTTATAGTCTTCGAATGCTTCCCATCACAGCGGTGTTGGCCGGGGTGGCCCTTGGTGCGCTCGCGGCGTGGCTCCTCGCGGGCTGGCGCTACGCCGCCGAGATCGCCCGGACCGGACGTGCGCTGGACGCGGCTCTTCGTGACAAGCAATCCGCTGAAACGGCGAAGGCTGTTTTGCAGGGCAAACTCGACGCGATGGAACAAATGAGAGGGTCGATGAAGGAGACCTTCGACTCCCTGGCGGCCAAGGCTCTGCAGGACAACAACCGGAACTTCCTCGCCATTGCGCAACTGGAGCTTGGAAGACAGCAGTCATTCGCCACCAGCAACCTCGATCACCGAGAGAAGGCCATCGCCAATCTGCTGACGCCGATTCAGGAGAAGTTCGACGAATTCCAGGAGAAAGTGGCGAGTCTCGAAAAAGACAACATCGAAGCCCGCACCGAATTGAAGGCGCAGATCGAAAATCTCCGCTCCCTTAACGAGCTGTTGAGATGGGCGGCCTCCGAGGTGTCAGACCCCACCACGGAAAAGCGTCCGGTTGCCCAGCGGCTGTCGGCTTAGCAAAGACCTGGCGATCGCTGCGGATCAGATCCCCGGGGGAAATTCAAACCCAGGGGGAATCAAGCCGGTTAACTCTGGAAAACCTGGCCTTTTGCGGCGGCGCGACGGCGTTAGACTCAGGCCATGCTCCTCCCCGCATTGGCCCTCTTCGCCGGTTTAGTTGTCGGTGCGCTCATCACCTGGCTGGTCGCCGGCAATCGCGCAAACGCCGAACGCCAGCGCGCAGAATCGCTTGCCGCCGAGCTGGTTGAGAAAAATCGGGCGCTCGATGCGGAGCGCGCTCATGCGTCGATGCTCGAAAAAGAGGCGGCTCGGCTCGAAGAACGTCTCAAGGCCGAGAAGGAAGCTCTCGAACAAGCCCGCAAGTCGATGCAGGATTCCTTCGATTCTCTGGCCTTCAAAGCTTTGCAGCGAAACAACCAAACGTTCCTGGATTTGGCGAAGGAGAAGCTGGGCGCACAACAGGCGGACGCGGAACAGGCCCTCGAAACCAAAGAGACCGCAATCAAGACGCTTCTAAAGCCTGTGGGAGAGGCGCTCGAAAAGCTCCGGGCCACAACTCAGGATCTCGAAGTTAAACGCGAAGGGGCGTATGAGGCGGTCCTGGGAGCGGTAAAGGGCGTTGCCGAAGTCAGCGATCGTCTCGGCGCCGGCACGCGCCAGCTCATGGAAGCGTTGCGTCGCCCGCAGGTGCGCGGCAACTGGGGCCAGGAGCAGCTGGAGCGTTGCATCGAGTATGCCGGCATGGTCGAGCATGTCTCCTTCGATAAGGAAGTCGTGACGGCGGAAGGCATGCGCCCGGACTGCGTCGTGCACCTTCCCAACGATCGCAAAATCGTCATTGACGTGAAAACGCCGCTGGAAGCGTTGCTGAACGCCGGCAACTGCACCGACGAGGCCGATCGCGAACTTTGGCTGGCTGCGCACGCCCGCAACGTCCGCGATCACCTGAAGAGTCTCTCCCTGAAGGCCTACTCGAAGCAGTTCCGCGACTCCCCGGATTTCATCGTGTGCTTTCTTCCCAGCGAAGCTTCGTTTAGCGCGGCGCTCGAACAGGACGCCGATCTGATCGAGTATGCCAGCAGGGCCAATGTGATACTCGCCACGCCGACGACGCTTATCGCACTCCTTAAAGCGGTCGCCTACGGTTGGCAGCAGATGGAAGTGACCCGCAATGCCATCGCCATTCAGGACGCGGCGAAAAAGCTCTATGAGAAGCTGACCACAGCTCGAAATTACTTCGATCGGCTGGGTAATTCGCTAAAGAATTCGATGACTCAATACAACAGTCTCGTGGGATGTGTGGAAGGCCGCGACAGCATCTTCGATCAGGCCCGCAGGATGCATGAATTGGGAATCGGCGAGGACGAAATTGCAGAGACTGCGCCCATTCTGGAGCCCACCGCGCGCGAGCTGAAGGCCGATGACTGGCAGCCGGATCCGCAGATAGAGCTCGACCTGGCCGCGGTCGCCGAAGAAAACACGGTGGGCCAAACGAAATAGCCCGGCGCTTGTTCCCGCGGCGTTGGATGCTGAAAGCGAGCCTTGCAGCAACACGACCGGCTACCCGGAATCAGGGCTCTGGCACATCGATTGCGAACGCCTGGCGAACGCGCTCCCAGGTGACGAAAAAATCCTCCGGCAGAACGCGCGTCTCGCCCACCACCGTCATGAAATTCGTGTCGCCCGCCCATCGGGGCAGAGCATGGAGGTGCAGATGCGCGGCGACGCCGGCTCCGGCCGACTTGCCCAGGTTGAGTCCGAAATTGAATCCATCCGGCCGATATACCTCATTCAGGGCCACCTCGGAACGCTGCGCCAGGCGCGTCATC
Organism: Acidobacterium sp.; assembly: GCA_003167515.1. Taxonomy (GTDB): domain Bacteria; phylum Acidobacteriota; class Terriglobia; order Terriglobales; family Acidobacteriaceae; genus Palsa-343. The sequence goes on from PMSS01000069.1 coordinate 24,373, forward strand.
TCTTGAACTGTTTCGCCGGGAAGCGCCGCCAGCGAAGCCTGGTGCTCGTACGGCACCACCATGATGTGGCCGGAGGTGTACGGAAATCGATTGACACAGATGTAATTGTGTTTCGCCCGCAGCACAATGCCGGCGGCGCGCTCGGCCGCGGTGCGGTCCATGCCGTGCTCAGTCGCGTAATCCGCGGCCGCGATCATGTTGCAGAAGACGCAGCCCGTATCCCCGGGCCATGCGTAAAGCTCTTCAGGAATGCCCGCCCGCTTCTTCCTGTCCCCTTCGGTGACGTAGTTATAGCGCCACGGTGTCCACAGGTAGTCCACGGGCGAAGTATATCCCGAGGCTGCGACGGGCCAGGTTAGCGCGGGAGCGTCACTTCCGTCTGCAGCGCCTGCACCTTGCTGTGCTTCGTCGAATAGGTGAAGTAGATCACCAGACCGATGACCAGCCAGATGCCGACCACCTCCCAGGTGAGCAGGGGCAAATTGACCATGAGATAAAACGCGCTGATCACGCCGAGGATGGGAATGAGTGGCACCATCGGGGTGCGGAAGGGGCGCTCCATGTCGGGATGGCGCACGCGGAGCACCCACACGCCGGCTGAGACGATGGCGAAGGCCAGCAGCGTGCCCATGTTGACCAGCTCGGCCAGCTTCCCGATAGGGAGGAACGCCGGCAGGAACGCCACGATCGTTCCCACAACGATGTTCGAGATCCACGGAGTGCGGAATTTCGGATGAATATCGCTCGCCCACTTCCACAGCAGCCCATCGCGGGACATCGAGAAGAACACACGGCTCTGGCCGAGCAGCATCACCAGCATCACGGTACCGAGGCCGAAGACCGCGCCGATCTTCACCAGCAGGCTGCCCCACGTCACGCCCGTTGCATCGATGCCCAGCGCCACAGGCTGCGCCACGTTCAGCTCGCGGTAGTTCACCAGGCCCGTCAGCGTCAGCGAAACGGCGATGTAGAGGATGGTGCAGATCACCAGCGATCCCAGGATGCCGATGGGCATATCCCGCTGCGGATTCTTCGCTTCCTGAGCAGCGGTTGAAACCGCGTCGAATCCGATGTAGGCGAAGAAGACCGACGATGCGCCGGCGACGATGCCGTTGATGCCGAACGCGCCTCGACCCTGACTGGGGGGGATGAACGGATGCCAGTTGGCAGCGGCCAGGTGCGGATGGTGGAAGAGGAAGTTGATGCCGAGAACGAGGAAAATACCGACCACAGCAAGCTTGACGAAGACGATCCCGGAGTTCAGGTTGGCGGATTCCTTGATGCCGCGAACGAGAACGGCGGTGACACCGACGATGGCGAAGAACGCGACCAGATTACAGATGCCGACGACGTGCGGCAGGCCCGTCGTTGCAACATTCATGGGCAGCGACATGGCCGGCATCCAGTTGCCGTGATAGAGGTAAATGTCGTTGCCGTACGTCGTGGTGAAGCGGGCCAGACCCGGGCTGGGCGTGAAGCCGAGTTGCGAGAGCAGACTGAGAAAATAGCCCGACCAACCCGAAGCCACTGTAGCCGCGCCAAACGCGTACTCCAGACACAGGTCCCAGCCGATGATCCACGCCACCAGCTCGCCCAGCGTAGCGTAGCCGTACGTATAGGCTGAACCAGCAATCGGGATGATGGACGCGAACTCCGCGTAGCAGAGGCCAGCGAAGGCGCAGGTGATGCCCGCGACGACGAAGCTCAGCGCGACCGCGGGACCTGCATGCAGAGCAGCCGCCTGCCCCGTGAGCACAAAGATGCCCGCGCCGATAATGGCGCCGATTCCCAGCGTGATGAGATTGACCGGACCGAGCGAGCGCCGCAGCGTGTGCTCGCCTTCCTCACCGGCTTCCTTACTCAGAAGGGAAAGGGGCTTGACGGCAAAAAGCTTAACCATTCTCGGCTGTTCCTCCTGGAATTTCCCCGGACGACGAGGCCGGCTGCGAATCGGAAACCGCTTTGCGGGACCACACGGCAAACACTGGAATGCCCAGCAGCACGATCACCAGTCCCGGCCATGTGTACTGCGGTTTGTAGCGCAATAATACGATACAAATCCACGCCGCCATCAAAATATAGATGGCAGGCAGCACCGGATACCCGATCGCCCGATACGGCCGCTCCGCCTCAGGCCGCTTCGCCCGCAGCACAAACAGGCACAGGATGGTCAGGATGTAGAAGATCAGCTCCGTGCAGATGATGTAGTCGAGGAGCTGCCCGTACGATCCGGAGATGCAGAGCACGCAGGTCCACAGCGCCTGCACGATCAGCGCCGCTACCGGCGTATGCCACCTGGGGTGCAACTTCCCGGCGGCCTTGAAGAAGAGCCCATCGCGGCTCATCGCGTAATACACACGAGCGCCGGCCAGGGTGAGGCCATTCGCACAGCCGAAGGTGGAAATCAGAATCGCGCCCGCCATCAGGTAGGCACCGGCGTGGGAGAAAATCTGCTGCAGCGCCGCTGTGGCCACGCGATCTTCCGAGGCATATTGAATCCCGCGCGCCGCGATGGTTGTCCCCTGCGGATCGCCGTGCAGCGGCAGCGCCATCAGGTAGACAAAGTTCGCCAGGATGTAGAGCCCCAGCACCAGCGTTGTGCCCATCGCCAGCGACAGCGGAAGATTTCTCTTAGGATTCCGCACCTCGCCCGCTGTGTAGGTCACGTTGTTCCACGCATCGGCCGAAAACAGCGAGCCCGTCTGCACCACAGCCAGAATCGTCAGCAGACCCACCATCGCCATCGGTCCGCCTACTCCCACCTGCACGGCGTGCATGCTGTGCCAGCCCGCCCAGAAATTTGCTCCAAAATTTGCGTGGATCGCGGCCGCATTCCGGCCGAAGAAGATGCCCAGAATCACCAGCCCCAGCACAGCAGCGGTCTTTGCCGTCGTAAAGACGTTCTGGACGAGAGCGCCGAGCTTTACGCCGAAGATGTTTACCACAGCGAGCAACAGGATGATCACGATGCCCGCGAGGTTCGCGGTGCTCAAGCCGATGTCCATGTTGCCCAGCACCATCGGCCCGACTTTCCACGCCGGAACCCGCCCAATGTGCCAAACCCAGTTTGTCGTCGAAACCGAAGGGAAGAAGACGCCGAGAAATTTGCCGAACGCCACGGCCACGGCCGCGATCGTCCCCGTCTGGATCACGAGAAACAGGGTCCATCCAAACAGGAATCCCCAGATGCGCCCCAGCGCTTCGCGCAGATAGATGTATTGTCCGCCCGCGCCCGGCATCATCGCCGCCAGTTCGCCATAACTGAGCGCGCCGATGATGGTCATCACCGCCGTAACAAGCCACGCGCCGATCAGCAACGCGGGCGATCCCACGCCGCGGCTGATATCCGCGGGGACAAGGAAGATGCCCGACCCGATCATCGACCCGACGACGATCGCCGTCGCGCTGAAGAGGCCAAGGCTCGCTACAAAGCCTGTTTTCCCCTCCGGTTTTCCGGAAGAAGGAGCCGAAGTGGCGGACGGGGAACTCACGTGTCCTACAGTTCTACTTGAAAATTTCGAGAAAGTCTTTCGCTGATTGCGCTGGCGACGGCCCCAGCCGCCCGCCCATCCCAAAAATCGCGGAAATCACCGCCATGGAGTCCGCGCCTGCCTCGTAGACCGCTGGCGCGTTCTCTCTGGTGATTCCGCCAATCGCAACCAGAGGCTTATCGGTCAGCGCACTTGCCCGCCGCACGCCTTCGAGGCCGATCACCGGGGAAGTATCGAACTTGCTGGCCGTCGCAAACACCGGCCCAATGGCGATATAGTCCACCGGTTCGGCATCCGCGACGATAACCTGCTGGTCAGTATGGGTCGAGAACCCCACCATGGCCATTGACCCCACCAACAAACGTGCCTGCTTCGGTGACAAATCGTCCTGACCGATATGAATCCCGTCCCATCCTGCCTCGTTCACCAGCGCAGCGCGGTCGTTCAGGATGAGCTGCATCTGGTTCGGGCCCGCTGCCTCCCGCATTGCCAGCGCGTCTGCGGATACCACGGCGTCTGCGTCGCGCTTATTCCGATACTGCAGGATCTCGACGCCCGCATCGGACAGCTCCCGCACCAGCCGGCGCAGCAGATTACGGCGCTTGTCGGAGTCTGCGTCCACGCCCCGCAACACCAGCTCCGCATCGAGGATCGGATACAGCCTCGGAAAACGTCCCCTATCGCCCCTGCTCCACCGAATCTGATCCATCATGAGTCGCCTTTGCGCAGACGCGTGGGCAGAGAAAAGCCCTGCCACGCAGCAGCGTAACAGGGCCTGTTTTTTCCGATGTGTTATAGCGGTCGGGCCGAACTACTGCGGAACCACGCTCAGAGTCATCTGCGAACCGCTCTCGAGGCTGACGTTTCTGCCGTGACCGGTCAGCATCGTCGCAGTCGACGAGCCCGCTGACCCGCCGATGCCGCCGTTCGCCGCGCCAACCGTTGCGTTCACGGTGTTGAAGGTCACGCCGTTCAGGTTTCCGACCGGCAATGCCTGCCCGGACGGCCCGGCGTTCAGCCCGGCCGTATTGTTCAGGGGCGTACCGTCCGCGGCCAGATGGCCGGCGCCATTCATAGCAGCGCCCGAAGGAACGTTGTTACCGAGGCCGCCAGCTGTCGTGCCCACCGTACCGGGGACCGCGCCGGAGACGCCTCCCACTGATGCGTGGCCGCTGCCGCCGCTGCGCGCCATCGAATCGGCGCCCACGGGACTCATCGCGCTACTCGCCATCATGTCGTCGGAGCTGCTGGCCGCCATCGCCGCCGGCGCCGAAAGCGATTGCATCGTCGCGTGAACAGGCACCTCGCGCCCATCCTTCAGCACCGCATGATCGAAAGCAAATGCGAGGTGCGAATCATGAATGTCGTGGGATTTCGCCTGCACATCCGTCACGTGTCCGACCAGCTTCGATCCCTTCGGCAGCTTCGTGCCATCCGCCAGCCGCGCCTCACTCGTGGTTTTCGCGACTACCTGATCGCCGGCCTTCGCATCCTTCGTATCGATCTTCTTCGACAACTCAGCCGAAACATTCGTCGCCTGCGCTGCCGACGCGGGTGCCTGACCGGTCTGGGCTGCGGCGTATTCGCTCCCCGCAGCCGAAGTTTCGGCGCCACCGCTCTGCGCCGATCCCGCTGCGCTCGCCGCTCCGCTGGTCGCGGCCGATTGCGCACTGGCCGCCACAGTCATCGCCGCAACGGCAACCCATGTAGTAAACGCTGCTTTCATCTTCATACCCTCACCTGAAAATCGTTCGCGCCCGCGAAGGTCTCTGCGCAGGGCATTTGCCGCGATTCGATGCAGAATGCTCTTCTTCCGGTTGGAGTAGGCCAGCTTCCACTTTCGGGGGATTACGGCAGGAACCACCGGCCAGTGCTTACCTGAACCGGGTCGGCAAACTGCAATGAAACTTGTGAAAGAGAAGATTCCCGAATCCGACATTGGAGGTATTCGGAGATTGGAGGTACACGGATCGGGCGCACAAACAAGTCCACTGTGGCCATACCTTCAATGAAGGCGGTCGTCCTAGTTAAACGGGATCGAAACCGCAGGCCTACCGACAACTACCTTGTCGTTGCAGACGTGTTTCGCCTCCAGGCGCAGCCGATCCGCCGGAGTTTTGTAGGCTCCGATGGTGGTCATGCAGAAACGGCAAACCAGAAGGGTGGAAACGCTCGCCAACCGCACCGGGGGGAGCTGCGTTGGTATTACATGCGTCGTTTTTACGGATGGGTTCATCGCTCTCTCCTCGACAGAGTCGCGACGTGCGGGCCCTGAACCTCGATTTGTAGCTCTTTCGAAATCATTATCTCACGCAATCGTCACACGCGCGGCGCAGGCTAGTGCCAAAATTATTACAAGGAATAGTTACTAACGGGTGTCTCTATGTCCACTCCTTGCCACAACTTCGCCAACGGTGCGCGGGAAATTCCCGAAATGGGATGCATTTCCGTTTTCCACAGTTGGCTCAAATCCCTCCACATCCCGCAGATTCTTAACTCTTCCCAATTCCGAACCGATAGGTGTTCCAGGGAGAAACTTCCCCGCGGAGACTTCATGCCTGCGAACACAATTACGGTGAGCACCAGCCCCGTGGTCCTCATCGGGTGCTCCAACCCCGGCTTAACCGATTTTCTGGCTGCTACCCTGGAGTCCTGGCACTATCAGATCGAAGTGGCGCACAACGGGACCGAAGCTCTCACGCGCATAGAAGGGGCCGAGCCGGCCTCGATCGCTCTGCTGGACATGGATTTGCCCGGCCCAGGGGCGGTCGAAATCGTGTGGGAAGTTCGGCGCCGCCACGAAGAGCGCCGGACCTGGATCATCCTGTTCGGCAGTCCGGCCGGCAAGGACCAGGCCGGCAAGGATCAGGCCGGGCCGGATAGAGCCCGGACCGATCGAGCCCGGGCCGATCAAGCCCGGGCCGCCCTCGACTGTGGTGGCGACGATTTCCTCCTGGTGACAGCCGACACGGCGGATCTGAGGGTCCGCATCCGGGTCGCCGAGCGGGTGCTGGCGTTGACCAGCCGGGTTCGGAAACAGTCGGCCGAGCTCCGCTACCACGTCACCCACGATGGCCTCACCGGCCTCTGGAATCGTGAAGCGCTCATCAGCCTGATCTTTCAGGAAACCGACCGGGTGCAACGGATGAAAACAGCGCTGAGTCTGATGCTGCTCGACCTCGATGACTTTTCCCGCGTGAATCACGATTACGGGTACGAAACCGGCGACCGCGTCCTCATCGAGTTGGCGAACCGCTTCCGCCGGCAACAGCGGAGCTACGATCTCATCGGCCGTTGTGGCGAGGATGAGTTTCTTCTCGCCCTGCCCGGGTGCAACCTCGAAAGCGCAACCTTACTCGCCGATCGCATCCGCACGTCGATCCTCGCGCGGCCCTTCGCCCTCGATCACGACGCAACGACTCTGACCGCCAGCTTTGGTGTTGCGATCAGCCGCGGGCGTTCCCCGCTCGTGGTCCTGCGCGAAGCCGAGCGCGCCCTCGCAGAGGCGAAGCTTGCGGGCAAAAACTGCGTGCGCGGCGCCGTGCCGGGGGCGCTTTTGTCCGAACCGCTGCTCGCCCTTGACGGATCATCCTCCGAGCCAGGGGCGGACTAGCAACCATCCTCGCGAATCGTTGAAAGATGTGGCCGTCGCAGCGAAAGAAGAGCCAACCAGTCCGGCTGAAAATGATCCTGTCCCTTAACGTTCGCGCCGGGCGTTGAGCCGAGGCTCAATAATAATGTCCACCAAACCCGCTATTTTCGCGCCTCCCTGTAAACTTGCACCGTGAAATCCCGTCTATCTGGTCGCATGGAAGAGATTGCCACCACCCGGGCGAGCATGCTCTCCGGGGGCTCCGGCGCCGGCAACGAGCTCGCCATTGAAAAACGGGAGCAGGCCATGCTGGAGCTCGCCGACTTCGACGAAGTCGTGCGTGTCTACCGGCCGCGCATCCTGCGCTTTCTGCTCTCTTCGCTGACGGATCGCGATGCCGCCGAGTCGCTCACCCAGGAATGCTTTATGAAAGCCTGGAGCGCACGGCATCAGTTCCGCGGCGACTCGAGCCTGAGCACCTGGCTGACGCGCATCGCCGTCAACCTGATGCGCGACCACCTGCGCAGCCGCAGTCTGCGCTTCTGGCAAAAGACGCGCGGCACGTCGCTCGATGTGATGGACATCAGCGACTGGGTGCCTGACGGCCGCGGTACGCCGGAGAGTTTGGCCGTCGCCCGCGACCGCGTTGCCGCGGTCTGGGAAGCGGTAAGGGATTTGTCCGCGCAGCAGCGCACTGTATTCGTGCTGCGCTTTGTCGAGGAACTGGAGCTGGATGAGATTGCAGTCACCATCGGGATGAACCTCAGTACGGTGAAATCTCACCTGTATCGGGCGCTTGCCATCATTCGCGAGCGTATGGGAGGAGCGAAATGAAATTCCGCAGAGACGCTGTCGCAGACAACACGGCCAATGAGACGCGGGAAGAAGTCCGCGAAATCGCGGAGGCGCTGAGCCTCTATCGCTCGGCCATGCAGCACATTGCGGAACGCGAAGCCGCGCGTCCCCTTACTCCCGGACTCGCTCAGACGATCGCCGATCGCCGTCCCGCCAGGACCATCCCCTTCGGCCTGCTTCTGGCGCCCGCGCTTACGGCCGCAGTCGTCGCCGCTGTGCTGGTGCCGGTTTACGGCCACTTCCATCACCAACATGGTGCACCGCCCGCGCCGATCGTGATCGCTGCGCAGCAGAATCCCAACGATACCCACGCCGCGGTGGACGACACCGCGCTGATGAACCAGATCGACAGCGAAGTGTCTGAGGATGTGCCGGACGCGCTGCGGCCACTCGCCGATCTGAGCGACCAAACCACGACCACCAGTGCTGTTTCGGAGAAGAATAATGCCACACAGGAATAGGTTTCTGGCTGTCACATTGTTTTGTTTGATTGCTTCAGGGCTGGCCTTCGCCCAGGGCTTCGATGGACCCTTGTCTGGCGGGGGAGGACCGGATCCGGGACAAGGCCCCGGTGAGGGACCAGGACAGGGACCCGGCAGGGGCGGCTTCGGGGCGCCTCCCATGGAGCGCGCCTTCCACGACGGTCACTTCGGCCGCTGGTGGAACGATCCTCAGATGGCGCAGCAGCTCGGCCTCACCGATCAGCAGAAGAAGCAGATGGACGACATCTTTCTGCAGCACCGGTTGAAGCTCATCGACCTCAACGCCAACCTGGAGAAGCAGGAGACACTGCTGCATCCGCTGATCGAAGCCGACCAGCCGGACGAGGCGAAGATTCTCTCGCAGATCGACGCCGTCGCTCAGGCCCGCGCCGACCTCGAGAAAGCCAACGCGCGGATGCTGTTCGATATTCGCAAGGCGCTGACGCCGGATCAATGGCAGAAGCTGAAGGCGATGCGGGAAGAGCATCGGCCGGGCAAGATGATGCGCGACGGGCGCGGCGGCCCTGGCGGTCCCGGGGGCTCCGGTGGGCCAGATGGTCAGAACCGGTGGCGGAAGCAACGTCAGGGACCTCCGCCGGATGGCTCAGCGCCCACGCCTCCGCCCACTCCTCAGGGTCAGGCTCCGGCTCCTCCATCGTCGGACGATTAATCCCTGGGCAGAACCAACCAAGGGGCGGCGCAAAGCCGCTCCTTTTTTCTGCCAAAAGTCAAGGTCTCGGGCTCCGAATTGCAGCACGAAAGTCCTGTCCTATTTTCATTCTGTTCATGCTCCGTCAATTGACATGCCCATAGTGCGGCACTATAGTTTTTACAGGGGGTTTGCGCGCTCGGGATTCATGGCGCTGACCTTCCGATCACCACTCCTGTTCATTCCTGCCCCGCGGATGTTCCAGTCTGGAGATAGATGTTGCGATCCCACGCGCACCGTCTCCGACGGCTTGCTCCGCCTGGGCTGGAACGATCAGTTGAGGCGATCCCCGAACTTCGCCGAGAACCGCGCCGGGTTCCACCCCCGCCGCTAACGGCGAAGAAAACTGCAGCAGAGATCCGGCCACGCCGTTGAGCCAGGTTTCGCGCTGCGGGGCGGAATCCGGGAGCCGCCGCCTCAATCCCGGAGCTGTCTATGGCACACGTCCTCAATCCTGAACAAACCGAGAGCACCCCTCTGAACACCGAACTGGAAACCCCAACGCTGGAAGCACCGCCGGAACAGTCCGAGCCGTCGGCTGAAACCACCTCTAACCCCGAAGCCTCCTACGAGACGACGAACCACGAAGCGCCGGCCGCAACACTGGCTGAAGTGCATGCTGTCGAGGAATCGCCCGAGCCGCATCACGACGAGCCCGACCTCAGCATGGAAGACTTCGCCTCCGCGCTCGAGTCCTTCGACCGCGAACAGGCTGCTGAAGCTGCTGCTCAGGCCTTCGACGATTCCGCGATTGTCACCGGTACGGTCATCAAGCTGACGGACAAGCACGTGGTTGTCGACGTGGGCATGAAGTCCGAAGGGCTTATCCCCCTCGAGCAGGTTCTGGACCACACGGGCCAGCCGAAGCTGAAGCCCGGCGACAGTGTCGATGTCGTGATCGAGCGCGAGGAGCCCGAAGGCGGCTACCTGCTCGGCTACGAAAAGGCTCAGCGGCTCCGCGTGTGGGATACGGTCGAGAAGGCGCACAACGAGAAGACTCCGATCACGGGTATCGTGGTGGGCCGCGTCAAGGGCGGCCTCACGGTTGACATCGGCATCAAGGCATTCCTGCCCGGCTCGCAGCTCGAACTGCGTCCGGTGCGCAATCTTGACGCATATATCGGCCAACCCATTCAGGTCCGCGTCATCAAGCTGAACAAGAAGCGCGGCAACGTGGTCGTTTCGCGTAAGGAGATTCTCGAGGAAGAGCAGACGGAGCGGCGCTCCCATACCCTCGAGCACCTCGAAGAGGGCGCGATCCTCACCGGCACTGTCAAGAACCTCACCGACTACGGCGCTTTCGTCGATCTCGGTGGCATTGATGGCCTCCTCCATATCACCGATATGTCATGGGGCCGGCTCACCCATCCCCGCGACCTCGTCAATGTGGGCGATGAGATCCAGGTCAAGGTTCTCAAGTTCGATAAAGAGAAGCAGCGCGTTTCGCTCGGCTTCAAACAGCTCACGCCCGATCCCTGGCTCGACGCCGCAGAGCGCTATCCCATCGGCGCGCGCGTTCACGGCCGCGTGCTCAGCGTGACCGACTACGGCGCTTTTGTGGAGCTGGAGCAGGGCATCGAAGGTCTCGTACACGTCTCCGAAATGACGTGGTCGAAGCGCATGAAGCATCCGTCGAAGCTGGTTAAGCCCGGCGACGATGTCGAGACGGTCATTCTCGCCGTCAACCCCGCCGACCGGCGCATTTCGCTCGGCATGAAGCAGCTCCTCGAAAATCCCTGGGAGCATTTGGGCGACAAATACCCGACTGGCGCAACCGTGGAAGGCCGCGTTCGCAACCTGACCGACTTCGGCGCCTTCATCGAAATTGAAGATGGTATCGACGGCTTGGTGCATGTCAGCAATTTGAGCTGGACCAAGCGCGTGAAGCATCCCTCCGAAGTCCTGAAGAAGGGGGAGAAAGTCCGCGCTGTGGTGCTCGGGGTTGAGCCGGAGAATCGCCGGCTGTCGCTCGGCATCAAGCAGCTGCAGCCCGATGTCTGGGAGACGTTCTTCGCGCAGCATCGCGTGGGCGACGTGGTCAAGGGCAAAGTGCTCCGGACCGCGCAGTTCGGCGCTTTCGTCGAAATAGCCGAGGGGGTGGAAGGCCTGTGCCACGTCTCCGAAGCCACCGACGGGCATGGCGCGCCGATCAAGCTCGAACAGGGAAGCGAGCACGAGTTCAAGATCATCCGCTTGAACCCGGAAGAGAAGAAGGTCGCGCTCAGCATCCGTGCCGTTAGCGGCGAAGAAGCCAGCCGCGCCGACGTGGAAGCCTACAAACAGCCGGTCGTCTCCAGCTCAACCACCACGCTCGGCGACCTGGTCCACTGGAAGCGCGAGAAGTAACCGCTCCAGCTTCGCGTCAAACGGGAACGCCACCCTTCCGGGTGGCGTTTCGCTTTTGCGGATCAGATCCGTGGTGCGTTTTCACTTAAAGTGCAGATCGATGTACACCTGCTTGCGCGAATCGAACGAACTGACCTCTTTGGTTGGGCTCTTCTTCCCCTTGTACGCCGCCCACAGCGTGTAATCCGTGTCCGCGGAGAGCGCTGCGAATCGGTAGGTTCCGTCGCTCGCCGAAATAAACGTCTTCACGTCGTTGTTCCGCGAGTTCTGCAAATAGACGATCGCTCCCTGGATCGTTGCATCTTTGCCGTCGTAGACCTTGCCCTGCAGATTCTTCAGCCCATAATCCTGCGCGCGCCCCATGGACACGAGCGCAGCCATCAGCGTCAGAAGCACAGCCCAACAACCCAGACTCCAAGCCAGGCGCGTCGCAGACATCGCAGACATCGAAAGTCCCCAACAAACTTGCCGGTTATCCCTCATTCTTCTTCCTCTTCTGTCGGCTCTTCCTCGTCTTCATAGCCCTCTTCTACCTTGGACAATTCCAACGGATCGGTGGCCACCACCTCATACTCCGTCCCGCACTCGTCGCAGACGATGATGTCCCCTTCCTCCACTTCTTCTTCATCGAAGTCGAGAGCGGTTTCGCATTCAGGGCAAATCATGAATCCCTCCACCAGGAGAAATGAATTCCAGGTCAATCACAATGACGTTGCTTGTCTGAAAAATGTTGGCGGCAGTTTTCCTCGAATGCCCCGTCACTATCCTGCTGCCCGGTTGGTTTGCTGGTGCCTCCGCTAGTTTTGAGGAGAATCGCCCCGCACGTCAAGCGTGCGCTCGAATCCCCGCCTGGGGCATACTCGATTAGACATGAACTGTCAGCGTATCTCCGCCTGCCTCCTGCTCCTTCCAGCGTTGCTTCCTGTGCCCCTCGCTGCCCATGGCCAGTCGCGCGCATTTTCCGGCGGCGCCTCGCACCGCGATCTGGATGCCATCGGTGCTCCCATCCGGCCGATGCCGGCCGATCCAGCGATCGCCCATGCGATTTCTCAAATTTCGCCCGCACAGATTCAGCATACGATTGCCACCCTCGTCTCGTTCCATAACCGTAGTACTGTTTCCAGTACAGAAAAAGATCTGCCTTCCGGCACCGGCGTGAGCGCCGCCGCTGACTGGATCGAATCGCAGTTTAAGGAAATCTCCGCCGCCTGTAACGGCTGTCTTGAGGTCCGCCGCGATTCCTTCATCCAGCCTGCGGGAACCGGCCCCAATGCCCGCGTCGTCCAGCCTACGCCTCTCACCAACGTCTATGCTGTGATGCGCGGCAACGATCCATCGCAGGCGTCAAGAATGATCCTTGTCACCGGACATTATGACTCGCGCGCCACCGACGTGATGGACACCCACAGCGAAGCGCCCGGCGCCAACGACGACGCCAGCGGCGTTGCCGTCAGTCTCGAATGCGCGCGCTCCCTCTCCAAACTCAAACTCCCCGCCACCCTCATCTTCGTCGCCGTCGCTGGCGAGGAGCAGGGCCTGTTCGGCAGCAAGCATCTCGCCGACCTCGCCAAACAGCAGGACTGGCATTTGGAAGCCGTTCTCAACAACGACATCGTCGGCGGCAATCGCACTCCCCCACCCCCGCGAGGGGGCTCGCCGGGGACCCCGGATCCCAGCGACAAATTCCAGGATCCCCACGCCGTCCGCGTCTTCTCAGAAAGCATTCCCTCCAACGCTCCGCCTGAGGAGATTCGCCGCATCCTGCAGCTCGGCTACGAGAGCGATTCGCCCTCGCGCGAGCTCTCCCGCGCCATCGTCGACGTGGCCCGCACCTACACGGCGCGCCCTATCCCTTCGAGCCTCAGGCCGGCGCTTGAATTTCGCCGCGACCGCTTCCTCCGGGGCGGCGATCACACCTCTTTCAGTCTGGATGGATTCGCCGCGGTCCGCTTCACCGAGTGGCGCGAGGACTTTAACCATCAGCACCAGAACGTGCGTGTCGAAGACGGCGTCCAGTACGGGGACCTCCTCAAATATGTAGACTTCGACTACGTCGCCCGCGTCGCGCGCCTCAATGCCGCAACCATGGCGGAACTTGGCGCTGCTCCGCCTGAGCCCATCACCGTCCAGTACCCAGCCGAGAAGGGGTTCAGCAACGCGCTGAACAACACCACGATCCAGTGGACCGGCGGTGTCAACGCTCCCGCCGATACGCACTATGAAATCGTCTGGCGCACGCTCGACGCGCCCGACTGGCAGCGTTCGATCCCGGCGGATAAGCTCGGCACGGTGACCGACGGCAAGTTTTCCTCAACGCCCGACGGACAGTTTTCCGTGCAGCTCCCCATCTCGAAAGACAACGTCATCTTTGGGGTTCGCGCCGTCGATGGCCGCGGCCATCGCAGCCCGGCGGTTGTACCGTGGCCGGCGCGATAGCCCTAAACGAGGATCCTCTCGAGGTCTCGCGCGCCTCTGCAGCACACGCACGACCAGAAGCAGCTCCGCATCCGCTCGATAGAAAACCAATAGCTTCCTGAATCCGTGCACCGGGAAAACGCGCGTGCCCTTCAGAGCGGCGCTGTTCCAGCGGCAGCGCCAGCCCGCGCCAGGATGTTCGGCGAGAAATTCAAAGGTCTCTTCCGCAGACTGGATAAAACGAAGCCCGAGATCGATGTTGACTCTGACAGTGTAGTAATCGGCTAATGCTTCGAGATCCCGATCGGCTTCCGGAGTCGGTCGGTAGCGCGTCAACCAGTGGCTGCCTTCTTGCGGTGCCGCCGCAGCAGATCGGCACGCTTACGATCCCAGTAAGACTCGTCAGGAGTAATCGGCGGGCCGGAAGCGAGCCCCGCAAGCAGCTCATCTTCAAGTTCGCTCTGTCCCGAGCGGTTTAGGAGACTCGCGGATTTACTGCCACGCTCTGCCGGCTCTATGCGAAGCGCTCTTCGCCTCGTTCGCAGATAGCCGTTCTCCGCAAGGTAGTGCCGCAAGGCAGCCTGGACCACCGCTGTCAGGGAGGGCGGCGCATCCTGGGCATCGATATAGCTCTCCACGGCTCGAGTCAGATCGTCGGGAATCGTAATGGTGGCGCGCCTCATGAATCCAGCTTAGCACCAGTTGGTGAAAGTGGTGAGATTTGTGACCTCTGGCTCGCGGCCAGAGAGCCCCGGCCACGAGTGAGACAATATCCCCTGTGCCTCGTCTCTCCAGCGGCGTCCTCGGCTTCCCCGATTTTCGCGGCTTCACGCGCAGCCTTGTTCTCTGGAATCTGGGCGCGTTCTTCGCGCTGCTGATCCTCGGCGTCGCGGCGAAGGGGTTCGCCGGCCAGCTCATCGTCATCTTCGCCCTCGATCCGAACCAGGTCCTCCATGCCGGATGGATCTGGCAGCTGCTCACCTACTGCTTCATCCACACCGGCATCCTCGGCACCGCCTTCGAACTGCTCTCCCTCTGGTTCCTCGGCAGCTTCCTCGAATCGAACCACGGCGCACGCTGGCTCGCCGAAATTTTCTTCGTCTCGGTTTTGGGAGCGGGCCTGGCCGCAGTGGCGCTCTCGCTCGCCATGTCCGGCTCCGGCGCGTTGCTCTACGGCTGCTACGGCGGCATCTTCGGCCTGCTCATCGCCTTCGGCGTGCTCTACGCCGATATGCCGTTCATGATGTTTCCGCTGCCGATTTCCATCAAGGCCAAATACCTCGTCGCCGTCTACATGCTCATCGCGCTGGCCATGCTGTTCTCATCGCAAAAGGTCTTCGCCTTTTCGCAGCTGGGCGGCGCGCTCTTCGGATACCTCTACATCAAATTCTCCCCGCGCCGCGGCTTCGCCAATGCCGGCAGCGAAACCGTCTACGGTCTGCGCAACCGCTATTACCGCTGGAAGCGGCGGCGCGCTGCAAAGAAATTCGAAGTCTACATGCGGAAACGCCGCGACAATTAGACCCGGATCAGCGCAATCCCCGACTCCGGATCCATCTGCTTCTGCAAATGCACAGGGCTCTCGGTCAGGATCACCTCGCACGTCGGCCGGATCTTTGCCTCGAGAAGATGCCCACCATGCGCTGTCCCGTCGCGCCTGCCGATCACTACATGCGCATGCACCTGAGGCTCGCCATCCTTCACCGCAATATCCCCGATCAGAGACAGCAGCTCCACCTGCTCCTCAAGCTGCACCGCCGTCTCATACTTCTTCGTCTCCCAGTTGAACCAGCCCAGCTTGACGGACGATAAAGCCCCAATCGCCTTGAAGCTCGACCCCTCAAGCTTCTGCTCCTGCGCAAACTTCTTCAGCCCCGACGCCAGCTCATCGCCCGTCTCGAAAATCAGGACGTAGGTCCTCGGTCGTTCCTCCAGCACCTTGTGTCGCACGGTTTCCTCCCTGCATTGGTTACCACAGTCGTGGCACTTGATTCATCGGATGCTTCCAATCCCGAAAGAAGAGCGTGCATTTGCCCCTCCCCACTCCGCATCCATACAATCAATCTCGGAACGTCCTCCCTCCATGACCGATCAGCCCGACTACAATCCGCCGCCGATTTCTCCGGCGTGGGCAAAAACGGAGCTGGCGCGCCACCCTCAGAGGCCCTACCCGATGGACTTCATCGAGCGGATTTTCACCGATTTCAGCGAGATTCACGGCGACCGCCTGTTCGGCGACGATCCGGCGATGGCCTGTGGCATGGCTCGGTTCGACGGTCAGGAAGTGATGGTGATCGCCAACCTCAAAGGCCGCTCCACGAAGGAAAAAGTACACCGCCGCTTCGGCATGCCCAATCCAGAGGGCTATCGCAAAGCCCTGCGGTGCATGAAGCTCGCCGAGAAGTTCAGCCGTCCCGTGATCTCCATCATCGACGTCCCGGCCGCCTATCCCGGCGTGGGAGCCGAGGAGCGCGGGCAGGCTGAAGCCATCGCGCGCAACCTGCGCGAAATGTCCCGGCTGCGTGTCCCAACCATCGCCGCCATCACCGGCGAAGGTGGCTCCGGAGGCGCGCTGGGCCTGGCCCTCGCCGATCGGGTCCTCATCCTCGAAGACGCCATTTACTCCGTGATTCCGCCCGAGGGATGCGCGGCCATCCTCTGGCGCGATGCTGCTTTCAAGAGCCAGGCCGCCGAGGCCATGCGCATCTCCGCTCCCGATGTCCACGCGCTCGGCTGCGTCGACGACATCGTGCCCGAACCTGCGGCCGGCGCGCACACCGATCCCTCCGGAGCCGCCGAGCTTCTGGCCGAGAAGCTCCGCTGGCATCTCAACGAACTCAAATCGCTGCCACTCGACGAGCTTCTGCGCCTTCGCTACGACAAGTTCCGCAACATCGCCCAGTTCTACACCGTCTGATCTCGGGCCGGTATCGAAAATAGCCCTGATGAATTCCATCCTAATGATTTCCATCGACGGCGCACCTTTACTTTTCGGAGCAACCGCGTGACCTTCCTCGAGCGCCTGCGCGCGCTGGTGTGGTTTCTCCTCGCTGCCGCATGGTTTCTCTTCTCCGACCTGGTGGCGTCGCGCGCCGCCGCTGGCCTTACCTCCGGCGACTTTGAGGAGCCCCTCTACCGCATCCTGCTCCTCTTTCTGCTGATCGTCGGCTACTGGATCATGAGCCGCCTCGGCCAGCGTCGCATGGATCCGGCGAAAGCGACAGCTCTGGTCGCGCGTCCGGGGTGGGTCGGCGAATTCGCGCTCGGCGCCGCGCTCGGCTGGGCCGGCGTCCTCGCCTGTGTGCTGCCCGCGGCTCTCATCGGCGGCCTGGTCATTACTGTCTTCACCAACGAGCATCAGTTCTTCGTCGCGGTGCTCGACCTCATCGCCCTTGCTGCCGGCACCCTCGCCATCGAAGTCGCGTTTCGTGGCTATCCTTTTCTGCGGCTCGTCGAAGCCATGGGCGCGCCGCTCGGCGCCTTCTTCATGGCCGTGGTCTACGCCATCTGGCGCACGCACACCGCCACGGCCTCTGTCCTCGTTTCCTTTTTCCTGGGATTAATCATCGCGCTCGCTGTTCTGCGCACGCGCGCTCTCTGGGTTGGCTGGGGATTCCACTTCGCCTGGATAGCCACCATGAGCATGCTCTTCGGCCTGCCCATTTCCGGCTCGATGAACTACTCGCCCATTTTCGTCACCAACGCGGTTGGCCCGGCATGGATCACCGGCGGCAGCCAGGGCCCCGAGGGCTCCGCCTTCGCCGTCCTGGTCTCATTTCTGCTGCCTTTCTGGATGGTCCGCCTCACCGGCGACCTGAAGCACAAGTATGGCTACGCGGAAATCGTCCCCGCCGGCATCCCTGTCGATATTGATGCGGCAGCCCGCCAGCAACACGAAGCCGCAATGGGCGAAGCCGAACCCCCGCCGCCAGGTCTGGTGCAGATTCTTCCCGCAGAGCCGCACGCGCCCATAAATCCGCCGCAGTCTGCGGAGCCGGCTGTCCCAGGCGACGAAGCGCCGCCTGGGGATGAGCCTCGCTAAGTTCCGGCTGCCTACCGCTGCGCTCCATGAGGTGCGGGGAAGAAGAAGCGATTTCCGGCCTGCGCCATGTTTGCTTCCTCTACATCGCTGCTCCGCCGGCCCGCATGCTGACGAGCAAAGGCCTCGAGCTTCTCAAACGATGCTTCGCCCAGCTCATGCTTCAGCCGAGTGATGGTCTCGGCGACAATCGGCTCGCCCTGATGGTCCAGCGAATCCAGTTTCGCCATCTGGGCGGCTGCGCCCGTCGAAGACTGGACCAGAAAGCGCCCGCCGCTCCACCCGAGGGTGTCGTGCATCTGGTCGCTCCATGCGTCGATCCGTGCGCTGCCGTCGAGGAGGATGGAGTAGGCAATGCGCCACTCATCGTCGGAAAGCCCGATCGACAGGCGATTCACCTTCCTCCAGTCCACTCTGAATTCCTTTTCACCGGCAGCCTCTTTCCGGGCCTGGAGGTCATCGAAACCGATCTCCTGAATGAGCGCTGCGAAGGTATCGGCGTGGCCCGGCCTCTGGATCGGCACCACGGAACTCGCCGCCAGAGCGACCTGAGTCTGCCCCGCGGGACTCGCATTCTGCGCGCGAAGTGGTGCACTCATGACCAGGGCGCAAATCACCCCAGCAGGAACGGCAAGCAAACGTGTAAGACCTGAGAACCCTGGCATAGACCTTTCCTTTCAGTCGTGCAATTTTCCTTACTGACCTCAACGAATCCTGTAACGAATACCCGCGCTCACGCTGAGGTTCGTCGCCGAACCATACGTGAACCCGGGCCAGTACTGAACTTCCGCATCTATCAGCCGCAGCCGAATACGCTGGTTCACCCGGTAATCCATCCCCGCGCCGGGCGCCATGACAAAGTAATTTCCCCATGCATAGTGGTAGGGAAAGTTGAAGTACCCATCGCCGATGAGAAACTTCGCGTAGGGCCGGAATTTTGCGTCGTTGTCGATCGCGCCCAGCTGATACCGCGGCCCGATCAAATACGTCGTCGCGTGCGTATCTTCTACCTGGCGCAGAACCGCCCAGTTGGTCTCGCCTTCGATCCCATACCGCCATGTGAAGTTAGCATCGACAAAAGCAGTTCCTCCGAGCAGCCAGTGCTGCCCATACTGCAGCCGCGTAGCGTTGAAGCTGCCACCCACCGCCAGGGACGACCAATCCCCCGTCGCCGATTCAGGGGACTGTGCGCGCGCCTCGACGAGCCCGCTCATCAATCCGGCCAACAGCAGAGCGCAGGTTGCCCACTTGCGATTCTTCCTGATCCGCGCGCCGCTCATTGGGTCACCGTCACCGTGAGATTCGCCACGTGCGTGACTCCCGTCTGTTCGCCGGTAGCCGTCACCTGGATGACGTAGTTCCCCGGCTTAGCGCTGTTCAGTGAGAACCCGCCGCAGCCCGCCATCAGAAACGTGGTGCCCGCCAGCATCGCGATCAATACCAGCACCCGGAGCGCCGCTGCCTGTTTGCGGAAGCGCCAGAAGGCAAACCCAAAGAGCGCTGCTCCCGGAAACACGCAGGCCGCCAGCAAGCCGTTGCCGCTGCCCGGCATCTCGTTCTTCGCCTGCGTCCCCGAAGCCAGCGGCGAATTCGTGTCGACCGTCAGCTGCACCGATGCCGTTCCATTCGCGTTCAGCGAAAGATCGTTGCTGGCGAAGTTGCAGGTCACCGAATACGGCAGCGAGTCGCATCCCAGTGCGATTTTGTCCGTGAAGTCGTTCTCCGACCCGAGATTGATGGTCACGGTCGCCGATTGCGTGGTCGGAATGCTGAGCGTAGTCGGGTTCAGCGCGATCGTGAATTCCGTGGCCTGCGCCACGGTCACCGAGACAGCATTCGAAACCGACGGCGCATTCAGCGCGTCGCCGCTGTAGTGCGCTGTGATGCTGTACGATCCCTGGCTCGGATTGATCGTCAGCGTCGCGGTGCCGTTGGTTCCCACCGTCGCCGAGCCCAGCGTTGCCGTCCCGTTCATGTAGGTGATGGTGCCCGTGACCGGGCCGCCGCTCGTCGACGTGGTCGTCGTCAGCAGGGTGAGCTCCTGGTCCGTGGTCAGGCTGGTCGCCGAGGCCGCGAGCGACGTCTGTGTGCCGTACGCCGTCACTGTCACGGTCACCGCTGTTGAGTTGCTTCCCGCGTCGTTCGCGTCGCCTCCGTACGTAGCCGTGATGGTGTGCTGCCCAACCGCCAGCGAGGACGTGCTGTACGTCGCCACGCCGTTGCCGTTCACAGCCAGCGACGCCAGCGTGTTTGTCCCATCAAAGAACGTCACGTTGCCGGTGGGCACGCCGCCGTTACCGGCCACGGTCGCCGTAAGTGTCACCGAGTTAGTCACCACCACCGACGCGCTGCTCGCCGTGAGCTTCACGCTGGTTGTGGCCTGGATCACCGTCAGCGCCAGTCCCGCCGAAGTACTCGCAGTGTCGTTCGCGTCTCCCTGGTACCCTGCCGTGATCGTGTACGCACCCACCGCCAGCGTCGATGTCGATAGAGTCGCGACCCCGGAGGCGTTCAGTGCGCCTGCGCCCAGCAGCGTGCTCCCGTTGTAGAAGTTCACCGTACCTGCGGCCACGCCGGCATTCGCTGTTACCGTCGCGGTCAGCGTCACTGTCTTGCCCGCGATCGCCGGATCGGCGCTGGCGGTCAGCGCCGTCGTCGTCGACGCAATGTTCACCGTCTGAGTCAGCGTCGCCGATGTGCTGCTGAAGTCATTCTTATCGCCGGCGTACGTTGCGCTGATCGTATGCGCACCCGCGGACAGCGTCGAAGTCTGGAATGTCGCAGTCGCGCTGGCTGTCCCGGAGGCCGCCAGTGTGCCTGTGCCGATCTGCGTGGTGCCGTCGTAGAACGCTACGGTTCCCGCAGGCACAATCGTCCCCGTCGCCACCACCACCGCCGTGAAGGTCACCGGTGAACCGTGGATCGATGGATTCACGCTGGATGCGAGGGTGGTCATCGTGGTTTGCTCCACGATCTGCGTCAGCGGCGGAGAGGATGCGCTGACGTTGTTCGAGTCGGTGTAGCTCGCGGTGATGGGATTGCTGCCCACCGGCAGCCCAGCCGTCGCATAAGTCGCAACGCCGCTACCGTTCAGCGTGCCGCTGCCGAGGTAGGTCGCTCCGTTGTAGAAGGTCACCGAACCAGTTACCGGAATCCCTCCCGACACCGTGACCGTCGCGGTAAACGTCACCGTCGAGGCGAACGCCGAGGTGTCGTTCGGGCTGGAGCTGGCAATCGTCACCGTCACCTGCTCCTGCACCACCTGCGAAAGGGGATTCGAAGCCGACGCGCTGTAATAGGTGTCTCCGCTGTAATTCGCGGTGATGACGTGCGTGCCCACCGCCAGCGTGCTCAGCTGGAGGCTCGCGTTGCCGGCCCCGTTGAGGGTCTGGGCCGTGCCGAGCGGATTGGTCTTCCCCTGGAACGTGTCCGTGAACGTCACCGTTCCCGTTGGTGTTCCCTGCGATGAGTTGGGGTCCTGTTTCACCGAGACGTTCAGCGTCACAGTCTGCCCGTACGGCGCGGGGTTCAGGCTCGAGCTGAGGGTCACAATCGCCCCGTTCAGACCAAGGGCCTGGCCCACGACCGAAATATCCAGAGGCGAATCCGCCGGATTACCCGTCAGATTGACATTCCCTACCAGGGGATCCGGCAACGGGGTGGCCGTGCTGGTGGGCGCAAACTCCGCCGACACCGTGCACTGCGCGTCGACAGCCAGGCTGGCGGTCGTGCTGCACGCGCCGGTTCCTGAAGCCACGGCGGCATTCGCATCGGGCGCAATTGCGGTCAACGTCAGTGCCGCATTGCCGTCGTTTTCGACGATCTGTGTCTGCGGCGCACTCACCTGGTTCAGAAACAGTTCCGGCGTAAAGAACAAGGTCGCCGCGTCCGCTGCAACCTTTCGAATGATGTGATCGTAGTACTCGGCGATCAGAAGATTTCCGCTTGCATCCACCGCGATCGCATACGGCGCGTAAATCCCCGCCCCGGTCGCAATGCCGCCTCCGCTGAAGGCGTCGCCGTTCTGATCGTTGCCGAAGCCGTAATCGGATTTTCCGTCGCCGTAAACAACCTGCTGATTCGACCCGGCGATAGTTGTAATCGTGCCCGCCACCGCGTTGACTTTGCGCACGACGTAGTTGCGGGCGTCGGCAATGTAGACGTTCCCTGCTGGATCGCACGCTACGCCCAGCGGCGAATACAACTCAGCCGATGTGGCCGCGCTGCCGTCGCCGGAATACCCTGACGCGCCCGTGCTGCCGGCATAGGTGCTGATGGTTCCGCTGGTGTTGACTTTCCGCACTGTCTCATTGCCGGAGTCCGCAATGTAGAGGTTGCCCGCATAGTCGAGCGCCAGGCTATAGGGCGCGTTCAGCTCCGCGTGAATGGCCGGCCCGCTGTCGCCGGAGGAGCCCGCAACGCCAGTTGCATTGCCAGCGATCGTAGCAATATTCCCGGTGGCCACCATAACCTCGCGCACCGCGTTGTTGTCGGTATCCGCGATATACAGGTCGCCCGCCGTATCTACGGTGACGTTCTGGGGCGAGTTCAGAGTTGACGCAGTGGCCGCGCTTCCGTCTCCCGTGTAGCCCGGCGTTCCGTTGCCGGCGACCGTAACGATGTTCCCTGTCGTCAGGTTCACTCTGCGAACAACGTTGTTATTCGTATCCGCGATATAAAGGTTGCCGGCGCCGTCGATCGCAATGTCGCCCGGCTGGTTCAGCGACGTGCTCGTTGCCACCGTCGCCGCCGCGTCATAGCCAGCGCTCCCATTCCCGGCCACTGTGGTAATCGTCCCCGCATTCGGCCCCGCGGCGAAAACTTCGCGCACCCGGTTGTGGTGCGAGTCCGCGATGAACAGATCGCCCGCTCCATCGAATGCGACTCCAGAAGGGAGATACAGATCCGCCTGAGTTGCAGGCTGGCCGTCGTTCACCTTCGTCCAGGCGCCATCCTGGCCGGCCACGATGCTGATTGCTCCCGGCACCATCACGCCCAGCGAACCTTCTCCGATGCCTGTCAGGAATGCCGTGCCCAGCGTGTTGTTGCCCGCATCCAGCAGCACCACGGCGCCGTTGCGCGGCCCCGGATACTTTGGAAGGAACGCCACCGTCACCGAGCAGGAGCCGGAACTGATCCCCGCGCAATTGTCCGTGCCGGATTCGGTGAAGTCCAGATTCGGCGCACCCAGGGTCAGCACTTCGACCTTAGCCACCGTCCCCGCATTCTGCACGCTCACCGTGACGGTTTGTGCCGTCGGCGTGGAAGTTCCCACGGCTGTCGGAGCGAAAATCGTCTGGGCCTGCGCCGTGAAAGCACCCATCATTCCAAAGGCCGCAAGGGTCATCAGGACAGGAAATAACGTTTTCGTAAACAGGGCCGTCAGAGCGCGTCTTGAAGCCAGGCAGAAGCAAGGCAGAACCGACATGCTGATTCCTCGTTGTGATTTCTCTGCCGAAGCTCCGCAGGCGGGATGGCGAATCAGGCAGAGGGCAGCAGGGAGAGCTCCTGACTTATCGGCAGCTTGATGCGCTCGTTACAGTCAGTCCCTGTTACCAATATGCTCGAACCGTAACACGTTAAGTCACCTTAAGAGAATTACCTTGGTAAGGGTTCGGTGGTACTTTTGTGCGACTGCGACACAGATGTGTCAGAATCGGGAACGGTTGAGGGAGAACGGGTTACTTCAGGGAGGAAATTTCCTCAGTTTTTGCACCAGAAAGGCTGCAAAAACAGAGAATCGGGCCTACTCAGTAGGGTGAGCCCGGGAGGATTTGGGACCTGAGCCGACCAACGCGCCGCTGGGTTCGCGGTCACGCAGGGCAGGAAGTACCCTAGACCTATATTCCTGGACCTATACGAGGTGAGCGCTGTGAAGCCGAACAGCAAGGGCGTCGATCCGGCGCTGCCGACCGTCATCCTGTTAAGCCAGGGTGACGATTGAGGAAGTCCTCAGATGGGATGGTGGGCCCGGAGGG
>PMSS01000455.1 GCA_003167515.1 Acidobacterium sp.
CCATCTGTGGGGTGAACCTGGCTTTCACTGGGTTTTGGGGGTGTTTTTTTTGCAAGCTGTAAAGTCGTGTCCCTCCACGGTCCTTTGCTCCCATAGGACTCTCAGCTCGGAAAGTGGGCCCGAGAATCTCAGGCTCGACAGGGAGCCTGACGAAAAGCGGCGCGCTTTGCGCGACACCCACATCTGCCAACTACGGCAGAGCGATTCGACTCGTCGCTTCGCGCACTCGCTCAGGCCAGGTTGTGAGGCACCCGTCTGCGGCCCAATGCGAGACAATGGGCGGTGATGGAATTTGTCGATTTGAAGGCGCAGTACCGGCATATTCAGGCGCGGGTGGATGCGCGGATGCGGGCGGTGCTCGAGCATCAGCGATTTATTTTGGGGCCGGAGGTTGCGGAGCTGGAGGAGCGGCTTGCGTCTCGGGTTGGTTCTCGGCATTTCGTTACGTGCGCGAGCGGGACCGATGCTCTTTTGCTGGCTCTGATGGCGCTTGGTGTGGGGCGCGATGAGGACGGACAGCCGGATGAGGTGATCACCACACCTTTTACTTTTTTTGCTACGGGGGAGATGATCACGCTGGCTGGAGCGCGGCCTGTGTTCGTCGATATTGAGCCAGTTGGGTACAACATCGATCCGGAAAAAATTGAGGCGGCGATTACTCCGCGGACGAAGGCGATTTTGCCGGTGAGCTTGTATGGGCAGCCGGCGGAGATGGACGCGATTAATGCGATCGGGGAGCGGCATGGGCTGGCGGTGATCGAAGATGCGGCGCAGAGTTTTGGGGCTTTGTATCGGGGCGGGCATTCGGGGAACCTGAGCACGATTGGGTGTACGAGCTTTTTTCCGTCGAAGCCGCTGGGGTGCTATGGCGATGGGGGAGCGTGCTGCACGAACGACGATGCGCTGGCGGGGGCGATGCGGGAGCTGCGCAATCACGGGCAGGAGGGGCGGTACCGGCACACGCGGATCGGGATCAACGGACGGCTGGATACGCTGCAGGCGGCGGTGCTGCTGGCGAAGCTGGAAGTTTTCGACGAAGAGCTGACGGCACGGGCGGAAATTGCGAATCGGTATACGGCACTGTTACAGAATGCGGTGCGGACGCCGCGGGTGTTGGCGGATCGGACGAGCGTGTGGGCGCAGTACACGATTGAGGTGGACGATCGCTCGGCGGTTGAGTCGGCGCTGCATGGTGCGGACATTCCGTCAGCGGTGCATTATCCTGTGCCGCTGCATTTGCAGGCGGTCTATGCTCCGCTGGCGAAGGAGATGAGTTGGGGGCGGGGGAGTTTTCCTGTGGCGGAACGGGCGGCGGAGCGGGTGCTGAGTCTGCCGATGCATCCGTATCTGACACCGGCACAAATTGAGCGGGTGGCGGAGGCGGTGAAGGTGGCGGTACGGGGGCCGGTGGGTGCTGGGGCGGCAACTTTGGGTCGGTGATTTTCGGCGTTCGGGGCTCAGGGGTCAAGGTTCAGAAGAGCTGATAGGAAACGCGAATCGCGGTTTGCGCGATTTTGCTTCCGGGCGAGGCTGTACGCAAGTCTCGATTTTTTGCTGCAGTCATCGGCACGACTAAACAGTTTGCGACAGACTGCCATGGGTGGAGTTGAGATTGTGCTTTTTCCAAAAGGGTAGAGGACAGTACTTTCGAAGTGAACCGGAGTCGATTCGCGTTGACGTTCGGATAGCTGGGAGAGTTTGCTTCTTGCTGTGGGGTGAACCTGGCCTTTGCTGGGTTGAGGGTTTTGCAGCGTTGCGTTGGGGGGCGTGCGGCGGAGGGGGATGCTGAATCTGGCGATACATCCGTATCTGACGCTGGCGCTCTGCTCAATCTGCGGAAGCGTTGAAGGGGGCGGGTACGGGGTCCTGTGGGTATTGAGGCGGGGAGGTTGGGTCGATGAGCTTCCAGGATCGAGGGTACGAGCTACACCTCGTTCTCGGTGATCCAGCAGCGCCAGCTTTGTGGCAGTGGGAAGTTCGGCAGTCCATAGTCCCGCATCTCGATCCGGTGTTCCGTGACGCTCGAGGGCCCACAGGTGTCACGAGCCAGCAGCAGGACGCCCCTAAACACTGGCTCAAGTTTGGAAGGCTCGGATGGAATGAGAAATCGCATCAACGGTGGACGCACGGCTCGCCGATCACCGCCGAACACTCGTTGGTACGGCGGTTCTTCCTCAAAGAGGCGTGCGCTCCGACAAGAGGCGCATGTGCGCGTGACAGGAAACCACCTGATGTTTTTCTCTTCAGTCGAAATGAAGGCTTTTGGGATGAACAGGGCTTAAGCTTCAACCCCACAGTGTTACTTGCAGTTGCCGCCAATTTGGTTTTGCCCATTCGCAAAGCGGCTGATGCCGCCGCCGAGGCTATTGCTGGTCGAACGAGTGCGAGACTTCGGGCTTTCAGGAACAGGCCGTGGGGATATCCGTTTGGCTCGCAAATGATGGTCGATTGCGTTTGGGACATCGTGATCACTGGGCTCTTCAAGCCCGGACCTGTGCACAGGCGGCGGCCCTCGCTCGACAGCCTGAATGAAACGTGGCAACGGCGACGATCAGGGCGTCTGGTCGACGAATCCCGGCCGACAAATGTGAGATGACACGTTGGTGATTGGGTGTGGGTGACTCCGGTGGGGGATGAGGGTGACGAATCTGGTGAGATAACCCAACCCGAAAGTGGGCATTGACACAACGGAGCGTGGCCGTGAGAATGGCGTCAAATGACGGGCTGCCAGGAACCGGGGCGTTTGCATCGTACCGGGTCAAGGCGAGCCGTAGGGACGCCGCCTGTGATGCCCGAGCGAGGATCGAGCACGAGCAAGGCCGCCGCGAGATGCGCGGCAG
The DNA here is from genome assembly GCA_003167515.1 of Acidobacterium sp. GTDB lineage: Bacteria > Acidobacteriota > Terriglobia > Terriglobales > Acidobacteriaceae > Palsa-343. Next base: position 2,841 of record PMSS01000455.1, read on the forward strand.
ATGCGGCGCGAGCCGGAAAGGCTCATCTGCCCGGCGCGCTTTCGCGCACAGCGATATTTCCGTATACGGTTTCCAAACAAGCAGGGTCTAAGGAAGCAGAGATTTTCTGTTGAGGGCGGAGTTTTTTCCCGCGAGCAGCGAAGGAGGCCAGCCAAAAACAATCAGCGCGCGATGAAGGAAGACGCTTAGGTCCGGAGCTTCCCCCGGAGCCGGATCAATCTGAGCACACAGCACCCGTAAAGATACAGGAGGAAGGTATGCAGGAAGATCTTCAGATGCTGGACGAGTGGATACCGGAACAGATGGAACCAGGAACGCTCTTTGTGCTGGAGAATGCGGCGGCGATGGGCGACGCGCGCAATCCTTTTGTGGCGGTGCTGGCGTGCCCGAAATGCGGGGCGCTGGGGCTGATAACGCGGGCGCAGTTTGTCGGGCTGGAGTCGATGATCTGCGGTGGGGATGTTTGCTCGGCGGAATATTATTTGCGGGGGGATGAGATCGAGTACCGGAAGCCGCATTAAGGCAGGCAATAGGGAACAGGCAATAGGCAATAGGGAAAAGCGTGCCTTGCGGCACGCTTTTCCCTTTGTGCTTGCCTGTCTGTTTGCGTGGCTCCGGAAGCTCGGCCGGTATGTGAGTGCCTGTTTGCGCCGGCAATTTGGTCTTCAACTTCCAGGTGGCCGGTCAATCACGAACGGGCGACTCCACGTTCCAGGAAACAACGGGTTGACAATAAACTCTACATATGTTGATATTGGATCGGTATGGGACGGAGACCGAACAGCTCAGCTCAAACTCGACAGCTTCTGGAAGCGATGCTGCTGCATCCGCGAAGCTGGCAATACGGCTATGAGCTTTCTAAACTTACCGGCCTGAAATCGGGAACGCTCTATCCGCTGCTGATGCGGCTCGACGACCAGGGACTGCTGGAATCCTGCTGGCGAGAACCGGAACGCGCGGGAAGGCCGCCAAGGCACGCCTACAGGCTGACCGCAAGCGGCCTTGAGCTCGCAGGATCGGTGAGCGAGCCCGAACCGCGCAGGGTCCGCCGGAAACTGGCTGATGCGACGACATGAAAACTCCAATTCTGCGAGCGATGGCGTTAACGCTGGTCAAGTACGCAGCCGGCCTGCTTCCGCAGTCGCGCGCGGAATGGGGCGATGCGAAACGAACTTGACCACATCACGAGCAACATTGAAGCTCTCAGTTGGGCGACGGGTTGCGTGGTTGCCGCGTTTTTCGCGCGAAACGCGGACCGGCCCCGGGCGTTTGCGAAGATCGTGAAGCAGCCGAGCGCGTTTCTTCCGATTGCGATGTCTCTTCTTGCGCTGTCAGTTGTTCTGGTTACTCTCACAATTTTCGGCGTTCCTCATGACACAGACGAAGGAGCTGTCGCCCACACCTGGCAATTGCTGATGGCCGGGCAGGTGCCGTTGCTGATCTTCTTCGCCGTCAAGTGGCTACCCCGCGCTCCCCGAGAGACGCTGAAAATCATTATCCAATCCATTTTTCAGAGGCTGCTGCGTGACCGCAGGTTGATGGTTACGATTCGCGGAGCAGGTCATTTTGGGTTCAGCGATCCGGTGAAGAGCCCACCTCTTCTCGGAGTTATGGCCGCATTGGGAAAGAGGATGGATGGACGCCGTCAGATCGCCATCACTACAGATTTCCTTCACGCCTTCTTTGACACTTATCTTAAGGGTGCTCCAGAAACCAGCCTCAGTTGCGGCGGATATCAAGAGGTCGATTGTATCCGCTGAGTGAATGTTCCTTTCCAATGACAGCCATCATCGCCGATCCATCTCCACATAAGCGAATGGACAACATAAGCGGCACGCTTTTCTCTTTGTGCGTGCCCGTCTATTTGCGTTTGTTCTATTTGCGCTTGTCCTATTTGCGTTTGTCGGTGGGGACGATGACGGGGCGGCGCATGGGGACCATGGCGGCGCCGGGCTGGCCGGCGGCGTGCTGCATGCGGGAGAGCATTTCGGTGCGGACGTAGTCGACGAAGTCCTGCATCTGGTGGTTCATGGTTTCCATGCGCTCACGCATCTGGAGAATGATGGCGATGCCGGCGATGTTGACGCCGAGGTCGCGGGCGAGGTTGAGGATGAACTCGAGGCGCTCGAGGTCTTCGTCGGTATAGAGGCGGGTGTTGCCTTCGGTGCGGGAGGGTTTGAGGAGGCCTTCGCGCTCGTAGAGGCGGAGGGTTTGTGGGTGGATGTCGTACATCTCGGCTACGGCCGAAATCATGTAGGCACCTTTGGATTTGCGTTTGGTGGGCATGGGGTCTGGGTTCGCTTACCCGACGTTCTTTATCGCCTTCGGGTCGATTTCGAACAAAGCGCATACCTGATCGCGAGTCTTGTCGTTTCCGGAGAAAAAAAGCCTGCATCGGAACGGGTCGTTGTCTTTGAATGACTCGATCCAAAGATACAGGTCGATCTCTCGCTTTTCCTCGCGAATACGGCCATTCGAGTGCTGCGTATGTGTTTCGTCGAAGATGCCGTGAAGCGGATCCCATTGCCCGGTGAGTACGCTGATGAGGTCCTCGCCCTTCGCCGCTTTGTCGTGATTCACGAGCACCAGAAAATTGAGGAATTCGTGAACGGGGTTGACGCTGCGAAGCTGTTGGGCGGCAGTGTGGACTGCGTTGGAGATTCGGTTGTATGTGGGATCGGGCCTGAGACCGCCAGCAAGCTCTCCAGGTGCGGCCTGAGCCAGCTGCTCGTCGAGCCAGCGATCTTTTGTGAAGCTCTTGACCTCGCAAAAGGCCACGAGGTGTCCACCTCGAAAGAGTTGAAAATCGGGAGTTTTTGCGAATCGAGTTGCCGACTTCTCAAAGGGGCCAACTTCAAAACCCTTTAAGGCCAGGAATTCGCTTACCCGAGTCTCGTCTTCGGTGATTTCGCCGAAGAGGTGGGCGTGGCGTCCGCGCACTCCATGGCTGAAGTCATACTCGGGGCGCATGTCGTCGGCGTCCCGAGACGGTTCGGCTGGCTTAGCGCTGTGTTTCATACTGTGCTCGTTCGGAGGCGGTTGCCTTTCTTGCGCTGATGATGCGAATCCTGGTGTCGCGGAATGTATGCGCAACCAGGAGGATTCTGCTGATCAATGATAGGCCAACCGTGACCCAGCGATCTTCAAATTCGGAATGGTCGAGGTCTTCCGTAGTCAGCGAGTAAGGGTCCTCAAAGACCGTGGAGGCCTCAGCGAACGACACACCATGTCTTGTGAGATTCAGGGCGGTTTTCGCGTCGTCCCATTCAAAGATTTCGTCGACCACTGCGGCGCTCGGTTCTCTGGGAGTTCCTTTCGGAATACGAGCGAGCGCTGCAATCGATGCGGATCAGTCGGAGCCGGGGAACACTTTGGTTACAGTCTCTTCGGCGATGGTTTGGCCGAGGGCGATGCGGCGGGGGAGGAGGTTGCGGAGCTGGCCGCCGTAGATTTTGTAGGGGACGGTGACCTTGAGGGCGTGCCCGCCTTCCTGCTCGATGGTGAGGATGAGGGCGTCGGCGTAGTTTTCCTGGGAGGGTTGGGCGAGGGTGACGTTGGCGCAGAGGGCGACGGCCTGGATGGCGCCGCGGCGGATGCGTTTGGCGATGTGCTCGGTGAGGTGCTTCCACAGGCGCTCGGGGTCGCGGGGGAGGCGCGGGATGTCGAGGGTTTCGCGGGCGACCTGGCCTTCGCGGTCTATGGAGAAGGCGAAGGGGGCGAGCTCGCCGTAGCGGCGCAGGATGAGGCGCGCGTAGGACACGGATGCGTTGAGGAGTTGGGCGGCCTGGCGGTGGGCGCGGTCCTCTTTGTTGTCGTGGACCGGGGTCGGGAGCGGGTTTCGGCGCGGGGCGGGTTTCATTGCGCGGCGTCCTGGTTGAGGGCGGCCTGGCTGATGTGTTGGCGGTCGAGGCGATAGACGCAGTGATCGTAGCCGCGCCAGAAGACTACGCGCGAGAGGGTGAGGCCATTTTTCTCGGCTACACGGCGGGAGGGGAGGTTTTCGGGACGGATCATCGAAATGACATGGGATATAACATGGTCAATTTCATGATCGCAGGCGAGGGCGTTGAAGGCATAGTCGCGGACGGCGCGGGCGGCTTCGGTGGCATAGCCGCGGCGCTGGTGGTCGCGATGGACGTGGTAGCCGATCTCGAGTTCTGGTGGGCCGTCGACGGTTTGCCAGACGGGGCCGCAGTCGCCGATTAGGGTGTTGGATTCTTTTAGGGTGATCCCGAGGAGGCCGGTTCCGGTGGGATAGCGGGTGATTTGGCGAGCGATCCATTCGTCGACTTCTTCGCGGGTGAAGGAGCGCGGGTACCAGCGCATGGTTTCTTCGTCGCCGAGGACGGCCTGGAGGGCGGGGGCGTCTTCGGGGGTCATTTCGCGGAGGGTGAGGCGTGGGGTGGTGAGGTGCACGGTGTCAGGGTACCAGGGATCAGGGGATAGCGCCGGAAAGAGGATGGCGGACGGAAGGGGTCGCGCTGTGCGCGATCTCCCGGGTCTCAAGATCGAGACCCGGGCCAGCCGATTTGTGCCTGCCGTTGTTACTAGACTTTGGTCCAGATGGATTCGCGGGGGTCTTCGGGGTTGAGTTTAGCGAATTCGCGGAGGATTTCGCGGGAGCGCTCGTCGCGGAGCTGGGGAACAGATACTTCGACGGTTACAATTTCGTCGCCGCGCGCGCCTTCCTTGGTGGCGGAGGGGACGCCGCGATCGCGCATGCGCAGTTTTTGTCCGCTCTGGGTGCCGGGCGGGATGCGGAGCTGGGCGCGGCCATCGATGGTGGGGACTTCGATGCGGCTGCCGAGCGCGGCTTCAGAGACGGTGACGGGGAGGGTGATGTGGATGTCGTCGGCGATGCGGGCGAAGACGGGATGGGTGCCGCCGCGGATGATGAGGTAGAGGTCGCCGGCGGGGCCGCCGTTGAGGCCCGCATTGCCTTTGCCGGCGAGGCGGATGCGCTGGCCGTCGCGGGTGCCGGGCTTGATGCGAAACTCGAGGGGTTCGGTGCGGTAGACGGTGCCTTCGCCGTGGCAGGTAGGGCAGTCGTTCTGAACTTTGCCGGTGCCGCCGCAGCGCGGGCACTGGATGTTGAACTTCATGCGGCCACCCATCTGCGTGACCTGGCCCTGGCCGTGGCATTCGGGGCAGGTTTGGGAGCCGCCGGTGGAGGCCTTTCCGTGACAGGCGGGGCAGAGTTCCTGACGCTGGATTTCGAGGCGGGCGATGCCGCCGCGGATGGCCGTCCAGAAATCGACGTTGACCTGATACTCGAGGTCGGTGCCGGGCTGCGGGCCATGGTCCTGGCGCTCGCGGTTGAACATGCCGGAGAAGATGTCGCGGAAACCGCCCCAGCCCTGGCCGCTGGCTGCACCGGGCGCTTCTTCGGAGAAGTCGAAGCCGGAGAAATCGAAGGGGGCGCCCTGCTGCTGGCCGCGTGGGCCTTGGGCGTATCCGGACTGGCCGGCGCGAGCGGCGGCCTCGGCGGCGGCGGGATCGATTTGATCGGAGTAGAAGCCGAACTGGTCGTAAATTTTGCGTTTCTTGTCGTCGGAGAGGATGTCGTTGGCTTCGGAGATTTCCTTGAATTTTTCTTCGGCTTTTTTGTCGTTGGGATTGACGTCAGGGTGGTATTTGCGCGCGAGTTTGCGGAAGGCCTTGCGGATGTCGTCCGCCGAGGCCGTCTTCTTCACGCCAAGCACGCCGTAATAATCTTTTTGTTGTGTCGTCGCCATTTTTCTTTACTAACGATGCTGCGGGTGCCCCACGTCTCGGCTTTGAGACGTGGGAATTTCGCGCCACGCGCGAACCGCCGCTTACCTTCTAAACCTTACCTCAGGGGCTGAAGCCCCTTCACTCAATCTGCATCATCGGCACGGCTAAAGCCATGCCCT
>PMSS01000131.1 GCA_003167515.1 Acidobacterium sp.
CTCGCCGGCTGTACCGGACGCCCGCTTCCGTGGCGGTGCAACCTTAATCACGATGTCTGTGACGGCGGCAAAGGCCTGGCTAGAACGTTACTCGAGCTCCGACCTGAGCCGCAAACGGAATCCCCACCGTCGTTCCAGGCCCAAAAAAGTCTCCCAAAGCCCCGCCGGCGACCCGCAGCTGGCTCGGACTGCTGATAGGTTCCGTCGATGAGCAATCCGCATTGGTGCAGATGTCAGTTACGTTGCCCGCCTGTGCCTCCGCGCTCGGTACCGGAAGTGTCGCAATGTTGGTTACATAATTTGCGCCTGGATTGTTCCGGTTGAAAAGATTAAAAAACTCGATAAACGGAATCACCGACCACCGTTCACGAATCGAAATCGGCCGGCTCACCCGCAAATCCGCCTGGATGTAAGGCGTTCCCCGAAACTGATCGAGCACCGTGGGCGTCCCGTTAATCGAAATCCGCTCGCTGTTATCCGCAGTCGTAATCGTAAAAGGCCTGGCGGATTCTGCCTGAGTCAGCGTGCTTAACTCGACCCCTCCTACCGTCCGCCACAATCCGGCAAAGACGAACCGCTGCCGCACATCTTCGCCCGACGGCCCGTAATCGCCCGGCCCAAACGCATCCAGCGGATTGCAAACGCCGTTCACGTAATCGAACAGCTCCCCCAAAACGCAGCCCCACGTCTGCGCCTTCGAGAACGTGTAATTTGCCACCAGACTCAGCTGTTTTCCCACATTTCCCTGTAAGTGCAGGAGCATCCCGTTGTAACTCGACCGGTTGTCCGAATGAAAGACGTTTACATCCGGAACATAAGTCGCCTGATTCGGATCGTCGGCAGCCAGCAACGGAGTGAACAAATTCGTCCCGCCCGTGTAGTGATAAGCCCGATAGGCATGATTGCCCTGCTCGTGAATGTAGTCGGCGCTCAACGACCAATTCGCGCTGAAGGCATGTTGCACACCCCCCGACGTGTGGATCGCATACGGCGTCCGGTAATTCGAGTCGATCAGGTTCGCCGTCCCACCAGAAGCATCGCCCGCAACACAACCGGCGTTTTCCGTTCCTCCAGGATTCTGCACCGGATCTACGCAAGTTCCCGGCAGCTTATCGAGCGCCTGAAATGCCGTTGCCCAGCCGTTCTGCGCCAGGTCGTCGAAGTAGAGCCCGAATCCGCCGCGAAACACCGTCGTACCGCTGTTGCCCGGCGTGTAAGCAAAGCCCAGCCGCGGCGCAATCTGCTTATGGTCATCGGTCGGCGCGCCGAGAACCAGTGGAATTTTCAGAGCCTCAAGCGTCAGGTATCCAGGATTGTCCACCTGCGTGCGCCCCGATCCTGTAAAGAGTCCCCACGTCGTCGAATATCGCAGCCCGTAGTTGAAGGTCAGCCGCCGGTGAATGCGCCACGAGTCCTGTCCGTAGAAAGCCAGCCGCTGGATGTTTTGTGCAAAGCCCCCGCCCAGATTCGACGTCGAGGCTCCAGCCTGGTAATCTGCCGTGAACTGCGACAAATTGCTCAGGTAGTAGGTCGGATTCTCCGGAAACTGGTACAAAGTCTCCGTGTTTCCCGGATAGGCCCCGTCCAGCACCGGTTCATGAATGAAGTTCACTCCGAACTTCAGCGCATGAGCACCCTTCGCCTTACTGATGTCGTAGCGGAACTGATACTTCTCCTGGCTGCGCTCCGAGGGAAAGAACGTAATCGGCGTAGCAAACTGATTGTCGCCGAATGTCTCGAACCCCGAAACCGTCAGCGATGTCGAGCTGAACGGAAAGGCCAGCGCAAACCCCAGATCCGAAGTGCGCGTCTGCGTCAGGTGCAGCCCGCTGGCATTGAACACGAAATTTCCCACCAGCGTCGGCGAAAAGTCATATTGGTTGCCGATCACCATGCTCAGGTAGTTGTTATGCGTCAGCAATCCAGTCGATGGCAACGTCCCCTGTTGCACCAGATCGTTGTGAGTTGTGTAAGTGTCGATCGAGCTCCGCATAAACCATGAAGACTTCGGCGCCTGCGCCCAGTCGAAACGCACCAGCCCCAGCGTGTCGCGAAACGGAATCGGCACATTCGCGGGCACTGTAATGGACGGTACTCCGGGAATCAGCCCGTCTGAAGCCAGAGTCGCCAGCGCATCGAACTGCGTAGTGCTGGCCGGGCTGTAGACGATGCTGGCGTTCTCATGAACATTCTCAATCGCGGCGAAGAGCCAAACACGATCACTGTGGATCGGCCCTCCCAGCGTCCCCACATAATTCTGCCGCGAAAACGGCTGCTTGGGATTCGGCGGAGGATTCTCAATCGGAAACCGTGCGTTCAGCGCCGCCTGCCGATCGTAAAACGCCTCGTCCCCATGCCAGTTGTTCGTCCCACTTTTCGTGGTGATCACCACCGAACCCGCCGTCGTGCCTCCCGTGTCTGCATTCTCCTGTGCCGTCCGCACCGCGAATTCCTCAACCGCATCCGGCGAATAGTTCTGCAGAAATCCCCCAATGTAGTCGTCGGAATTATCCCCCCCATCGACCGACAGCTCGTTATTCAGCCCCGAACTTCCTCCCGTCGACACGGCAGTGATGCGCGCCTTCGTGGGGTCGCTCGGTTCCACCGGCTCGGTTCCCGGAGCAAGGTAGGCAATATTCGCGAAACTGCGCGCCGGCAGCGGCAGGGTCTCCAGGTCGTGGCTGGTGATCACGCTCTGATGAATCTCGCTGGCCAGGTCAATGGGCTGTGCCGTAATCGACGACCCCTGCGACTTCACGTTAACGGACTGCTGCACCGCACCCGGTGTAAGGCTCACCGTAATGTCTCTCACCGTGCTCACCGCAGCCACGACCTCGGCTGAAGCGGTCGCAAAGCCGCTGGCGGACACCGTCATCGTGTACTGCCCAGGCGCCAGGTTCTCCAGCAAAAACTCCCCGTGGCTGTCCGACGTGGCGCGCCGCACCGACGCCGAGGCGGCCATCCGCACCTCCACCAGCGCTCCGCCCACGCGAGCTCCGGTCGAGTCCTCGACGATTCCGCGCACCGATCCGGTCGTGATCTGAGCCCGCGTCGCCGTCACCAGCAACAGCAAAGCGAGAAAGCTGAGGGTTGTCCGTTGCATCGTGATCCCAGGCCGGTTCCATCTCGCCATCTTGCGCCTCCGAGGAGAACTAGGTGTTTTCGCCGATTCGGATCAGTCTATAGCAGGCACTGCAAAAGGATGCATCCCGGCAAGGACGTGCGCTGGCCAGGAGTGCTCAGCTCCTTCCTCAAATCATTCCTATTTTTGAAAATGCATGTGGAGGCAAGGAGTGAAGCTCGGCTTCTGCCCCGGCTTTGTGTCCCATTACTTTCGTTTGTCGCCTGCGCTGATTCTCCTTGCAATGCCCCAAGCCTTCCGTGAAAATGAAACAGGAAGTTGAGCTAGGAGGACTCGCCATCGCGGGTCCTTTTCTTTTTGCAGCCTTGGCCACTTTCCGTTCGCTTACCGATCCAAATGGAGATCGGCACCCTGGAGATACCAAATTGCTTTTGCAAACCGTTCAGAATCAATCGGATGCCGCACGCACAAACGATATCCCCGCAACCCCCGTGAAATGAAATACATGCCGTAGTCCCATAGGGACGGGTGGGGGTATCCCAACCCACGCCTTTTACAATCCCTCTCAGGAGTTGTGCAATGCGCCTCACGCCGCGCCTGGGTTTCCGGCTCATTCTGGTCGTCTTCGCCGTGGTCGTCATTTGTGTGCGCCTCATCCCGCGTCACCGCGTCGGCCCGGCCGGCTCCAGGGTGATCTCCGACCTCGCGGCAACCAGCCCGCTGAATCAGCCTGGCGGCGACCCAGCGCTGGCCGAAGCCTACGAGGTCTACTCCGCGCTCTATCAGGCTCCGAGTCAGCCTCCGAATCAGGAGCCGCTGGTCTTCGCCAACAACTCCGTCACCGACATACCGCAGGTCGGTGGCAGTTGCTTGAAGCCCACGACGCCTGATGAGCGCGAGATGACTGATGCCTTCGTCGCGGCCAATCAACAGAGTCATCGCTGGGAGCAGAAATTCACCATCCCGCAGGGATACCGGCTATTGGACTCCAGCGAAGTCGCCCAGGCGCAGAACTGTATCGTCACGCACGGCCAGGATTCCGCCGGATGCGCCGGCTACCAACAGGTTCGGCACATTCGTTTCCTCGGAGTTCCTGGTTTTGACCGCACGCACACGCACGCTCTGGTTTCAGTCATCAAGAACTGCGGCGGCGACTGCGGCAGCGGCGGAATCTTCGCGGTTGAGAAAGCCGGAGGCACGTGGCAACGTTCCGCCTCCACCGATTTCACCAGCGACTGCAGCTGGGTTTATTAGTGCGGGCTTTTGCGAGATATTCGCCGCAGGAGTTTATTCGGCCTCGGTATGAGGGAGGTTCGGGAACAGGAAGAGCACCTCACGCCAAGGAAACGAGATCAGGCCAGGAGTCTCACACTTCCTCCGGTTCTGCGGCCAGAGCCGAGGCCATGGCTGTGGCCAGGCGATTCCAGCCTTCCGTCTCCTCGCGAAATCGCCTGCGGCCGGCGGCAGTCAGTTCATAGTATTTGGCGCGACGGTTGTTCTCCGATGTACCCCAGGTGGGCTTTAGAAGTCCCTGGCGCACCAGCCGAAACAATGCCGGATAGAGCGCGCCCTGCTCGATCAGCAGGGCGCTGCCCGAGATTTGGCCTATGCGCAGCAGAACCCCGTAGCCGTGAAGAGGGCCGAGAGAGACAGCCTTCAGAATGAGAAGATCGAGGGTTCCTGGAAGAAGCTGGGCTTCGCCGGACATGCATCACTCCTAAGATAGATAGGAGTATGCGCCGACCTTTCCTAAGCTGTCAAGGGGAAAGGTCGGCGCTCATATCCACAGCGGAAATCCGGAGAGTCCAGGGGCCGTCTCCGAATCGAGCCCGGAAGGCCGGTTCACAGTCCGATCGAAATTCGCGTCCGGGGGTCCAGATAATCCCGCAGCGCGTCTCCCAGGAAGTTGAACGACAGGACGCAGAGCATCACCGCGATCGCCGGAAAGACTACCAGGTGCGGCGCGTCGAAAAGGAACGGGCGGGCGTCATTCAGCATGGACCCCCAGCTGGCCGCCGGCGGAGGCACGCCGAGCCCCAGAAAGCTCAAAGTCGCCTCGGCCAGCACGGCACCAGCCATGCCGATCGCTGCCTGGACGATAAGAGGCTGCAGGATGTTCGGCAAAATGTGGTGGGTGAAGATGCGAAAATCGCTTCCTCCCACGGCACGTGCCGCTTCCACAAATTCGCGCTCCTTCACAGCCAGCACCTGCGCCCGAACCAACCGTGCGTATCCAACCCATCCCCCGATCGAGAGCGCGAGGATGAGGTTCCGCAGTCCAGGCCCCAGAAAAGCCACGAACGCGATTGCCAGCAGAATCCCGGGCAACGCCAGAAACGCATTCATCAGGAAAGTATTGATCGACACGTCGAGCCACCGCCCGTAGTAGCCGGCAATTCCACCGAAAATCAACCCCAGCAGGAACGAAAGTCCCACCACCGACGCCGCGACGGTGAGCGACAGCCGCGCTCCCCAGATGACGCGGGAGAGAATGTCGCGGCCCAGTTCATCGGTCCCGAGCCAATGTGCACGGTCGGGCGACGCCAGGCGATGGGACAGGTCGAGCGCCGCAGGGTTATAGGGCGCCAGAAGGGAAGCGAACAGAGCCATTGCCCCGAAGAGAATCATGAGCGCCACGCCAATCCAAGCAAGAGGCTGGCGGCGCAGCGATCCGGACGCGATGGAAAGACATCTGAGCGCGTCAAATCCGGATTGAGGCTGATTGTCGGAGCTGTCTGGCAACAGTCCTCTTTTGGGGCATTTCAATTCGTAAGCGCGTCCAATAGAATCATAGTAGTCAGTGGGGCGCAGGCTCGTGTCATTTTTTGACAGGCGTGATACCGCATCTGGAGAATAAGGTCACGTTGCACTGTTCAGGCTTCATTTTCCTTAGCGGGAGCTTTCGAATATCCATGAACCTCAAAGGTGAGAAAGTCGCTGTCTGCGGCGCAGGCGGATTTATCGGTGGTCATTTAGTGACATATCTTCGAGCGCAGGGCGTGAATGTCGTCCGCGCCGTCGATGTGAAACCTCTGGATGAGTGGTACCAGGTCTCCGGCGACGTTGAGAACCTAGTCCTCGACCTGAAGGACAAGGACAGCTGCTACCAGGCTGCGAAGGGCATGAAGGGAATCTTCCAGCTGGCTGCGGATATGGGCGGCATGGGGTTCATTGAGAACAACAAGGCTCTGTGCATGCTGAGCGTTCTGACTAATACTCACATGCTCATGGCTGCCCGGGATTCCGGCGTTGAGCGATTCTTCTATTCCTCCTCCGCGTGCGTCTACAACGGCGAGAAGCAGACGAATCCTGACGTGGTCCCTCTGAAGGAAGAGGATGCATATCCCGCGCTGCCGGAAGATGGCTACGGATGGGAAAAACTGTTCAGCGAGCGCATGTGCCGCCATTTCGAAGAGGACTTCGGCATTGTGTGCCTTGTTGCCCGATATCACAATGTCTACGGTCCGTTTGGAACCTGGACGGGCGGACGAGAAAAGGCGCCTGCGGCTATTTGCCGCAAAGTCATTGAGGCGAAGTCTTCGGGGAAGCACGGGATCGAGATCTGGGGCGATGGCAAACAGACGCGGAGCTTCATGTACATCGACGACTGTACGAAGGGCACACTCGCAATCGCCGAGAGCGATATTGATGAGCCGATTAATCTGGGATCCAGCGAACTGGTGACCATCAATCAGCTCGTGGACATCGTGGAAGAGATTGCCGGAGTGAATCTGGAGCGTCGTTACGATCTGAATGCGCCCAAGGGGGTGAATGGACGCAACAGCGACAACACCAAGATTCTGAAGAAACTGGGATGGGAGCCTTCGATCCGCCTGCGAGACGGGATGGCGAAAACTTATGAATGGATCGAAACCCAGATGCTGGTGGGAGCTGGCCGTTAAATTCATCGAAGCTGGCCGTCGGTTAAGCCATTCCGCAGTGTATCGTTCCAGTGCTGCTGGAATTGCATCATTAACCATCGAAACACTCCGAGGCGATTTTGTTTTTGGACCGCGGGAGCGGTCTGGTAGCTGATATCTCATGCGCATTTTTGTCAATGAGTTTTGCGGGCATCCCTTTCAGATGGAGCTCAGCCGGAAGCTAGCGAAGATGGGCCATCAGGTCTGTCATGTTTACTTTGCCGACAATGACTCCACGCCCAAAGGCGAGACGCGGTTACAGTCGGATGATTCGCCGAACCTGACCATCGAGGGGCTGCATATTCAGCGGGAGTTCTCCAAGCACTCGCTCCTCACCCGCCGGCAGGCCGACCTGGAGTATGGGCGCGAGGTCGCCAGTAGAGTCCGGCGGTTTCAGCCCGACGCGGTGGTCTCCGCGAACATGCCGCTCGATGCGCAGAAGATCCTCCAGGAGGCAGCATTTTCCCAACACGCACGATTCGTTTTCTGGCTGCAGGACGTCTATTCTGTTGCTGTCCGTTTTGTGTTGCGAAGGAAGGCGAAGTTTCTGGAATGGGCAGGCGGATGGTATTTCGAGAGGCTGGAGAAAAAGTTGCTGCGCCAGTCGGACGCTATCGTGTGCATCGCGCCCGGATTTGCGGATTTCGTCAGGAACTGGGGCATTCCGGAATCGAAGATCACTGTGATTCGAAACTGGGCGCCTCTGGATGAAGTCATGCCGATGCCTCGCGACAATCCATGGGCTCGCGAAAACGGGGTCGCCGGCAAGTTTTGCTTTATGTACTCGGGCACTCTGGGGATGAAGCACCGGCCCGAACTGCTCCTCGACCTCGCGAAGCGTCTGGAGGTTCGCGGGGATGCGCGTCTGATCGTCATTGCCGGTGGCGCCGGAGCGGACTGGCTTCAGCAGAAAGCACATGAGGTAAGGCCGGAGTTTCTGAAGGTGCTGCCCTTCCAGCCGTACGAGAGAATTTCCGAGGTGATGGCGTCGGCCGATGTATTGATCACCCTGCTCGATTCGGAGGCGAAGACGTTTGCGGTTCCGTCGAAGACGCTTGCGTATCTGTGCGCGGGGCGCGCTTTGATCGTTGCTGCGCCCGATGCCAATGAAGCAGCGCGTGTGGTGAAACAAGCCGAGGCAGGCCTGGTGGTCTCTCCCGACCATTCCGCGGGAATTATTGCAGCGGCGGAGCGTTTTCTCGGGGATCTCTCTCTGTGCGCGCAGTGCGCGGCGAATGCGCGCGATTATGCCGAGAGGCACTTCTCTATCGACACCATTGCCGACCGCTTTCTCGCCGTCCTTCAGGCGCCAGCCGCGACGGCGGAGATCGAATCCAGCGATCTGGTGTTGGCGAGCGGGGACAGCGAACGGAATCAATCGTGGAAACATCCAGCCTGAACACTATTAAGGGTGGGACTGTCGTTCTGTTTGGGGGCACCGGCTTTATCGGCAGCCATCTGGCTATGGACTGGCTGCGGGAGAGCCTCGCTCAGAAGGTGGTCCTGGTCGATCTGAATCCGCCTCGCAATGAGCCATGGGTGACGCCTCTCCGCAAAGAACTGCAAACAGGCCGGGCCGAATTCGTCCGGTGGGATGTTCGGAAAAAGATTCCCGACTCTCTGCTGCCCAGGGCCGATCTCATCTTCAATCTGGCCGCCGTTCACCGCGAACCCGGGCACCTGCCCCACGAATATTTCGAGACCAACCTCAAAGGTGCGGAAAATGTTTGCGCCTGGGCCTCCGCGGTTGGCTGTGAGCGGATGGTTTTCACCAGCAGCATCGCCCCTTATGGTCCCTCGGAAGAGCTGAAGAATGAGGAATCGCTGCCCGTCCCGGATTCGCCTTATGGAAGCTCCAAGCTAGCCGCCGAGAAGATACATATCGGCTGGCATTGCTCTTGCCCGCGCCGGAAGTTGCTGATCCTGCGCCCGGGCGTGGTCTTCGGCCCCGGAGAGGGCGGCAATGTCACGCGTCTTGTCCGCAGCTTCGTGAAGGGTTATTTCGTCTACATGGGAAACCGGCAAACGCGAAAAGCTGGCGGCTATGTGAAAGAACTTTGCCGGGTGGTTCGGTTCGGCCTCGACCATCAGGACCAGAGTGGAGAAGGCGTGACCTTGCTCAATTTCTCCATGGATCCCCCTCCGACGCTCGAAACCTACATTGCCGTCATTCAGAATGTGTCAGGAATTCGGAGATCGCCGATGAATCTGCCACGATCCGTGCTGGTCGCGATTTCTTATCCCATTCACGTTGTAGCAACGGCGTTCGGAATCCGTCAGCCGATCAGCCCGGTAAGAGTGCGCAAGGTATTTCGCTCGACGTCGATCGATCCCAGGGGATTGCGGGAACTTGGATATAAGCCGAAATACACTTTGGAGGAAGCTCTTCAGGACTGGAAGCACGATCTTCCGGAAGATTTTTCTCGTTAGTTTGGTCAGGGACAGCCGATGAAAATGACAAACGTATTGCGTGGAATTTCTTGCCTGACTTCGCTGGGAATTGCGGGCTTCGCTCACGCCCAGGCGCCGGATGTGGTCCGGCAGATCTTCATGCTGACCAACCAGGATCGTCAGGAACACGGCCTGCCCGCTCTGCGTTGGGAATCGGCCCTGGCTGCCGCGGCCCGGGGACATGCCGACCGCATGGTACGGGAGCGTTCGCTTTCGCATCAGTATCCCGGCGAAGCCGAGTTGATAACGCGGGCGGCTACCGCAGGCGCGCATTTCCAGGCCATCGCTGAGAATGTCGCGGTGGGACCGAACCCACAGTCGATCGAGCGCGACTGGATGCACTCGACTCCGCATCGGGCCAACATTCTCGACCCCAGGATGAACGCCATCGGCATCGCCGTCGCGGGACGGGGCGGGTCTCTTTACGCCGTGGAAGACTTCGAACAATCGTCCGAGGTGGTGACCGTCGAACAGGTGGAACAGCGTGTCCGGGCTTTACTGCGCGCCCGAAATGTCGATGCATCGGCGCCCTCAGGGCCAGCGGAGCAGGCATGCGCCAGGGAGCATGGAGTCCCGCAGGGGACCAGTGTGCGCTCGATCGTTCGATTCGAGGCCCCGGACCTGACCCAACTGCCAGGTCAGGTGGCCCAGCAGATTCGCGATGGAGACTTCAAAGAAGCTGCCGTGGGCGCATGTGCCTCGCAATCCGGCCAGGCGTTCACAACCTATCGCGTTGCGATCCTTTTCTACTGAGAGTGGCTACTCCGCACCCTCGCCTGGCTTGGTGGGTTCGAGTTGCAGAGCATTGTTGAAGCGGTTGAAATAGTTGAACAGTCCTATCGCCGACATCAGCTCGACGATTTCGCCCTCATCAAAATGCTCCCGCAGAGTCTCGAAGTCTTCATCGGGGATGCGATTGGCGTCGAGCGTCATCTGCTCGGCGAGGCGCAGCGCAGCCTTTTCGGCTGAAGTGAAGTCGCTTCGCTCAGAGTACCCGGCGAGGTCGTCGATCTGTTCACGCGACCAGCCCAGCCGCAAGGCGATCTGCGAGTGGGAAGCGAGGCAGTATTCGCAGCGATTGAGTTGCGATGTGCGCACGATGACAAGCTCCTTGAGCCGCAGCGGCACCGTGCCGCTCTGCAGGATGGCCTCGAAGTGCGCGATCATCGTTTCGAAAATCTGCGGCCGATGAGCCACGGTGCGAAACATATTGGGCACGTTGCCGCGGGTGCGCATGTATCGGTCGTAAATCTCCCCTACAGCCGGTGTGGCCTGGGCTCGCGGCACCCGCGAAAGGCGCGGAGCGGTTTTCAGCATGACGTTTCTCCTCCCGGTGACCAGCGTAACGCAGCGCCGGTACGACGGGCGTTTGATATAATTTCGCCAGAGAAGCCGGGTTTCACACACTCCTCAGTAGCTCAAT
>PMSS01000457.1 GCA_003167515.1 Acidobacterium sp.
GCAGCAGCTTGGCCTGCAGGTCCAGGGGCAGCTCGGCGATCTCGTCCAGAAAAACCGTCCCACTGCCGGCTGCAACCAGCAGGCCGTCGTTCGGCCGGTGCGCACCGGTGAATGCGCCTTTCACATGACCGAAGAGTTCGCTCTCGATGAGCGTGGGGGCCAGCGACCCGCAGTCGACCGGAACGAACGGCTTGCCCGCCCCGGGTCCGTTGGCGTGGATGGCCCGCGCCACCAGCTCCTTGCCCGTCCCGCTCTCGCCCAGGATCAGCACCGGATGAACGGTCTGCGCAACTCGCGCAAGAATCCGGTACAGCTTTTCCATCTCCGGGCTCTCGCCGAGAATGTTGCCCGCGCCCCGGCCGGAGCGCAGCCGCTCCCGCAATCCGCGGCTGGCGGTGTCGACCGTGCGCCGCTCCGCCAGGCGCCGTAACACCGCGCTCAGTTCCTCGCCGGAAAACGGCTTGATCAGATAATCGCTGGCCCCAAACCGCAGCGCCTCGAGCGCCAGCTGTACGGTCGAAGCCGAAGTCATCCATACCACGGCAACATCGGGACGCATCTGCCGCAGCTCTTCCAGCACCTCGCATCCCTCGCCGGTGGCGATCGTCTCGTCCACCAGCACAATGTCGACGCCTTTGGCCAGCAGCAGTTCCCGCGCGCGGCTCGAAAGCTCGGCCTCATGGGCGACCATCCCTTCGCTCGCCGCAATCTCGCAACACGCGCGGCGGATCGAGGCGTCGTCGTCAGCAACGAGCACATGCAGTGGAGCGATTTCCGGTTGCAGCGTTGGAACCATCAGGTTTACCGGATGACAGAAGGATTCTGATGTCCATCGTCGCATCATTTGGGCTCACTCGTGTCATCCACAGGGGGTTCCGAAGGTAAGAATGGGGTTACGTTTGTAAGTGGCAACTCAATTTCAAAACGTGCTCCCCTCAGCGGCGGAGCGACCGCGCGCACCGTTCCCCCCGCTTCCTCAACAAGTTGCCGGACAATGCTCAACCCCAGCCCATGGTGTTGCGGCTTCGGCCACGAATCTCGCCCGCCATGCGTTGTGAAGCCAACATCGAAGACCCGCTCCAGAAATTCCGTTGCAATGCCTGGCCCGGTATCTTCAACCGTCAGCAACACCGTGTGTGCCGCGCTGCCAGCCGGATGAGGCGCATCGTCCCACAGGTATTGCGCCGATTCCTCCGTGTCTGCCTCCCCTGTGAGCGCCCAGAGAAAACCAGCCCCGCCGCCCGGCTCTGTCGTGATGCGGATCCGCCCGCCCGTCGGCATCGCGTCGGCCGCGTTCCGCACCAGGTTCCCCAGAATGCGCGATAAGCTCTCCTCCGTCAGGCGCAGTTGCCCACGGCATGGAAGGCAAGCGAACTGGACCTCCATCACCGGCCCGGCAATCGCCGTCAGCAGGCCCTTCATCTGCTGCACTGCCTCGGCGAGGTCCGCAACCGGCATCTCCTCGCCCTTCCCAGGGCTGGTGCCTGGCAGATCGGAAAGTCGTTGCACCAGACGCGCCGATGCCTCCGCTAGCGACCGGATCTCGCCGGCAAAATGTCCGTGGCGCGGCGCAAGAACCCCCGGCTGGCTGATCATCTCAGCGCAGAATCCGAGCGCTGTCACCAGGTTCCGCGCGTCGTGCGCGATCCCCGCCAGCGCCAGAGCCTCGCCACCCTGCTCCCGCAACGTTGGCGCCGGCCCCTTGCGCGGAAGCGGGAAACGGAGGGAATTCAAGCTCTCTGCCGGTACTGGAACTGCGGACGATTGCGTCTGTTGCGCGAACGGTTCCATAAACTCTCCTCTTTGCGGGAAAGAAGCCGTTGCGCTCTGGATTCGCCCCGGCTTCCCATCGCTGGTTCACGACTGTGCTCTGCTATAGATCACGTTGCGGGCCACAACCTACCCAGCGCATCAACTCCATGAAAACGAAAGACTTCGCTCCCCAATCGCCGATCGGGGCAAAACGGAAACGCCCGGAAGAATTCCCACATCGGCACCACCGAAACCCGTCCCAACCGCCACAACCAGTCTGAACTCAATGCCTTACCCGACCCCTCCCGTTTCAGAACCGCCCCCGGCGCGTTTTCCAAATTGAAAACCGTACATAAGATCTCCAGATCGAAACCGTATAAAAATTGAAGACCGTACAATGGGCCGATGCCTCAAGCCTTCTTCCGCAGCGAGGGCCGCAGTCCCGCCGACATGCGCCCCGTCCGTCTCACCCCCGGTTACGTCAACGTCCCCGAAGGCTCCGTCCTCATCGAAATCGGCCACACCCGCGTCCTCTGCAACGTCTCCATAGAACAGGGCGTTCCCGCATGGCTGCGCAACAGCGGCCGCGGCTGGGTCACCGCCGAATACGGCATGCTCCCCCGCGCCACCCTCACCCGCACCCCCCGCGAGGCCGAGCGCGGCAAGATCGGCGGACGCACCCACGAGATCCAGCGCCTCATCGGCCGCTCTCTCCGCTCCGTCGTCGATATGAAAGCCCTCGGCGAGCGCACCGTGATCCTCGACTGCGATGTCCTCCAGGCCGACGGAGGCACGCGCACCGCCGCCATCACCGGTGCCTGCGCGGCTCTCGCCATCGCCTTCAACCGCATGATCGCCACCGGCGCGCTCAAGACATCGCCTCTCCAGCAACTCGTCGCCGCCACCAGCGTCGGCATCGTCGAAGGCACCGTCCTCCTCGACCTCGCCTACGAAGAAGACTCCCAGGCCGAAGTCGACATGAACCTCGTCATGACCGAAGCCGGCGGCTTCGTCGAAGTCCAGGCCACCGCCGAGCGCCACGCCTTCCCGCGCTCGCGCCTCCTCGAAATGATGGACTACGCAGAAGCCGGCATCCGCCAGCTCCACGAGCAGCAGCGAGCCGCCATCGCGTCCGCGAATAGCTGCTAGCGGCGCCGCTATCTGCCCTACCCGCTTTTGGCAGAAACCGATGGTACCGATCATTACTTAAGTTGGGCCTACTTTCGTTATCTTGGCTGAAATTGTTATCGCGCTTTGTGTTCTGTCCGCCATTGTGGTGTCCCCAGTGCTCCCTCCCCAACCCACACGGGAGCTGTCTCCGTCTCAAATCTGACAATCTGACGTTCCTTTCAGCGTAAGGAAGGCGTAATGACATTTGTGTCTTTTTCCGAGGGCACTGCTGTTGAGCACTCTCACTTACCCGGACTAAACCCAGGGGGCAGCTCGCCGGTGGTTACTCAAAACACCCGATTGCCTGCCGTGGCCTTTTTGTGGTAAAGTTCGCACGATATTTCCTGGTCACAATCCTGCAGTATTAAGACTGCGCGAACTTCGTGCCGATCTGAAGTCGGTGGGGTCGTCTAACCAAGAGTCAAGTCCTCCCCAAAAGGACGAAGGTTCGATGAATAACCGTGCATGGGTTGCCTTGTTAACAGCAACGATCGTGATTGTACCTTGCGTTCATGGCCAGGGATTTGGGGTGTTCTCAAGGAAGGTTGTGACCATCAATCGTATTCTGCCTCCCTCCATCAATCTGAAAGGCAAGAAGATTCGGGTCGAAGCGACCGCGGAGAGTCTTCCGCATGACGGTGATCAGCTTCGTGTGCTTCTGAAGACGAAGCTCGTTACATTGATTCAGAAAGATCCGCGCTTTATCCTCAACGAGACATCGCCAGAGACTGTTCTCAAGTTTTCCATTACGAACTATTACACAGAGAGGTGGACGATCAACCCCGGCACGCAGGCCGCTGCTGAAGCCTACCGAGGGAAGATTGAAGTTGCCTATCAGGCAATGGACGTTGCGACCGATGCGGCGCTCGATTCCGAGAATCTCGTCCAGACAGCGGGTTACGATCCGGCCGGTTCGTCTTCACCTTCCTTTTTTCCAACTCGGTCAAGCGCAAAGAAGGTTGCCGCGGAAGCTAGCGAGAATGAGACCCGCGATCAACTGGTAGACGGAATCGTAGGAAGCATGGCGATGCGCATCGCCCCCACGGAGCAGCCATTCGACGCACTGTTGCCTGGAAAACAGTTGGAGCCGTTGTCAAGCCTCGCGCTAAACCACCGCTGGGGAGCTTTGGAAGAACAGGCAGAACAAATGGGCAAATTCCCCAAGCCGGAAGACGATTGCTACCGGCTGTACCTGGTGGCGCTCGCGAAGGAAGCTCAGGCCTATGATCTGACGCGCGAGGCCAATGAAAGGGACCTGGGAAAACGGACAGACATATCTCCCAGGCAGGCGGAGGAGGAATTCCAGCGGGCACAAAACTATCTCGATGAGGCCGGCGCAATCTACAAGCAGATCATCGCCGCAAACCCCAGGGAAAAGGAGTTCAGGCCTGGTGACGCCCGCACAGAGGAGGCAATTACAATCTACGCCAAGATTGTCCGTTATAAAGAGGAGAACGCCAAGGCGCAAGCAGCACTTACTGCCAGGACTGCAGAAGCAGCAAAGGCAGGCTCCTCCTCCGCCGGCGGCGGACAAGATTCCTCCAGTAATGGGCAGTCACCCTTGGATCAGGTCCTGAACTTTTGTAGCCGCGGGATCGATCCGGACAGCATCAAGGAATACATTGAGTCTCCGGACTTTCTTTCGGATGCGAAAGCGTCGGGCTACAAGTTCAGCTTTAGTAAAGATCCGATTCGGCTAAATGAAGTTTGCAAGTCAAATGCCGCTGTTTTCCAACGAATGATACGTGAACGTCTCGGGTCCGGGACGGCGTCCAAGCCGCCCGCAAGGAGACCACAGTGAGTAAGGTCCCTTTGATGGGACTTTTGCTTATCCTCGCTTTGACACCAGTCTCCAGTGCACAAAGCGATGGTTGCAGGGGTGCGCTGGACGTTCTAAACCGGGTCAAGGAGGAGATTACACCGAACCTCTCGGCTAATTCTGAGATGGGCAAGAGACGGCTTGAGGTAATGCAGTCCAGTCTCGAAAATGGTACACATCTCTGCAAGGATTTTCCGGAGTTATGGTACTACCGAATGGCGGTGTCCCAGCGTCTGGGGTTGGAGAAGGATGCCTCGTACGCGAAATTCAAGATCGAGGAACTTCGATACGATAACCGGTTTGACCCGTTCTCATTGCCCCCTGCCGCCGAGCCCCCGCCAACATCGGCAGAGACGTCGGTTGCAAGAATCTTGCAGAAATGGGCATTAGTGGTTGGAATAGACAATTTTGAAGACAAACGGATTCCCGCGCTGCATTATTCGGTAAAGGACTCAAGAGATTTTGTAGACTTTCTCAAGGACCCGCAGGGCGGACGCTTCGATTCGACTCATATAGAGCATCTTGAGAATGAAAAGGCGACACTTGTGGGCATCCGCGAGGGCTTGGGAAGGCTGCGTGCAAGCGCACAGCCGGATGACCTCGTAGTGCTTTATCTGTCGGGTCATGGGTCGCCAAGAGACAGGGATCCGAATGGTGTGAGCTACATTCTCACGCACGACACTAATCTTGACGATTCTGCGACGCTATATGCGACCTCACTGCAAATGATCGATTTGGTGCAGCAGTTGAATCGCGAAATCAAGGCCCGGCATGTGGTGTTGATCCTCGACACCTGTTTCAGCGGAGACGCGATCACCGGTCTTGGATCACGCGAGAGCAGTTTAGGTTCCAAAGGGATTGCACCAGTCTGGCCGAACGATCCCCCTGCGGACGCTCCGGCCTCTTTGTCTTTCAGTGAAGCCCTACAGAATCTGAAGATTGGTTATGGGCGGGCAGTGATTACAGCCAGTCGCGCAAATGAG
Organism: Acidobacterium sp.; assembly: GCA_003167515.1. Lineage (GTDB taxonomy): Bacteria > Acidobacteriota > Terriglobia > Terriglobales > Acidobacteriaceae > Palsa-343. The sequence goes on from PMSS01000457.1 coordinate 5,725, forward strand.
GCCTCATGGGAAAGTCCAACATTGCAGAACGGGTATTTCACTCACTTCCTGTTAGAAGTGCTGCGTGAGAGTCACGGTAACGAAAGTCTGGATCACCTGTTCTCGCGAGTGCGGACGGTGGTATCGTCGCGCGTCAGAACAGACCTTGGGGCAAGCCAGAATCCGAGCTTCGAGTTCAGTGAGAGTGCCGGCTCCATTGTGATTGGCGTGGCAGAAACTATGTGAGAACTAGTCGAATTTGCTCAGCGTGCGAGACATATATCAGCAGTCACCGTGAGCTTACCCTTGGGTTTAGTCCGGGTAAGTGAGAGTGCTCGGGGTTGAGTTTAGCAGCGAGATAAGCTCGCCGCCGCCGGGGCTGTGCGAATGTGGGAAGCGCTGTTTGCTTTCCACATTTGCATAGCCTGCTTGCCGGAACTCTTCCGGCGTCCTGTAGGCGAGCGAACTGTGTGGACGTTCACAGTTGTACTCCTGCCGCCAGCTTGCCAGGGTGCTTCTTACATCGTTCAGGGTGCGGAACCAGCTTGCGTTCAGGCACTCGTCGCGCAGTCTTCCGTGGAAGCTCTCCACATGCGCGTTCTGCGTCGGCTTGCCGGGTTGAATATGCACCACCTCGATCTGCCGCTCCACGCCCCAGGCCAGAAAATGCCG
>PMSS01000339.1 GCA_003167515.1 Acidobacterium sp.
GCCGCATATTGCCGGCGTCTGGGATGTTGCCGTCGACAACGGCGCCAAGGGTGAGCATTCCTGGAAGCTGCGCGTACGGCAATCCGGGCCCAATGTCGATGCGGTCATCGAGCGGATCGACGGCGACACGGGCAATCTCTACGGCGTCTGGCGCGACGGCGTCTTTGCAGTGAGCCATTTCACGGCGGCCGGCCCCAGCTTCGCGGTGCTGCGGCCGCAAACGGACGGGACCCTGCAGCTGGAAACCGCCGCGCACGGCGGAGGAGTACAGACCTACGCCGCATATCGCGTTTCTCCGGTCCACACCGTGGCCCTCGAGACCCTCGACGATCCGCTGCACCACACATCGCTGGAGAACCCGAATGAGCCACTGGTCTTCCGCTTCCCCGATCTCAACGGCAGGCTCGTGTCCAATACGGATCCAGAGTTCGCGCACAAGGTGCTGATTGTCGGCGTCGGGGGAAGCTGGTGCCCGAACTGCCAGGATGAAGCGCCCTTCCTCGAGGCACTCTATCGCAGGTATCACAGCCATGGCCTCGAAATCGTGGAACTCAGCTTTGAAGAAGTCTCACAACTGCAGAACCCCACACGGCTCCGGGCCGTCATCGCGCGTTATGGAATAACCTACCCGGTGTTGATCGCGGGAACTCCCGATCAGCTGAACGAGAAAATTGCGCACGTTGGCAACCTCAACTGCTGGCCAACGACATTCTTTGTCGGAAGAGACGGATTGGTGAAGGCGATTCACACGGGCTATGCGGGACCGGCGACCGCTGGCGACAACCACGATCTGGAGAAAGAGACGACAACTCTCGTCGAGCGGCTGCTCGCCGGCAAAGAGTCGCCCGCGCGGTCGACGCCGGTTCAGGTCGCACGCACGCAGTGAGGACAAATCGATCAGGATCCGGGTCGGATATCTGTTTCGACCCCCGCTTCACATCTGTCTGGCGGACGATGAAAAGTGCTCCGAGGACAGCAGAATGGGCGAAGCGACTGGTCCGCGTATCTTCGACGACGCCCGAAAAGCGCGCCAGCTTCCGGATCTGTAAATCGATTACGGCGGTGCTGTTGACAATGCCCTGGCTGAGGCATAAAACGGAGTTGAAGACCAGCAGGTGACGGAGTTCACCTTTAACCGCTGTCCCCCTCCCTTTCGAGCCGGACAGATGATGACTCCTGACAGGGGACTCCCTGTTACGGAGACATGTCTGTAGCGGGAATCCCGAAACACAAGCTAAGGAGTTTTTCGTTCCATGACAAATCCATGGACGCTTGCCGCTTTGTGGGTTGGACTCGCGCTCGTCGCAACGCTACTGGCCATCTGGTTCAAGGTGTCCACCGCGCTTTCAGAGATCGTGGTGGGCACCGTCGCCCAGCTCATCATCGGTGTTTTTCTGGCGCAAGGTGGCCTGGCCGGCAACACGCAATGGATCAGCTTCCTGGCGGGAACCGGCGCTATTGTGCTCACATTTCTGGCCGGCGCAGAGCTTGATCCCGTCATTTTTAAGACCAAGTGGCGTGAAGCGCTGATCATCGGACTGGCGGGCTTCTTCGGGCCTTTCCTGGGCTGCACCGCGGTTGCGCATTTCGTGTTGCACTGGTCGATCATGTCCAGCTGGCTGGCCGGCGTCGCGCTTTCGACAACCTCCGTCGCGGTTGTGTACGCGGTGATGCTGGAGCTGGGGTTCAACGTAACTGAGTATGGCAAGGCGATCCTGGCGGCGTGTTTCGTAAACGACCTTGGCACCGTGATCGCGCTGGGCCTGATCTTCTCTCCCTTCACGTTGAAGACGCTGATTTTCGTCGGCGTCTCGGTCGTTGCGTTTGCAATTCTTCCGTTCCTCACTCCCCGGTTCTTCAAAAAATACGGTGGCCGCGTTTCCGAACTTGAGGCCAAATACCTGCTGTTCCTGTTGTTCGGGCTCGGAGGTTTGGCAGTGTGGGCTGGAAGCGAGGCTGTGCTTCCCGCCTACATCATCGGCATGGTGCTCGCCGGAACGGTGGGCAAGGATCATTCACTGATCCGGCGATTACGGACGCTGACCTTTGGCCTGCTCACGCCCTTCTATTTCATTCGCGCTGGTTCGTTCGTGTCGGTACCTGCAATCCTTGCAGCGCCTGCCGCTTTGTTGATTCTCTTCCTGGCGAAGTCTGCGACGAAAGCTGTTGCCGTGTACCCGGCGGTTCGCGCTCATCGATATGACGGCTCCGCGGGAGCCTATTACACGCTGATGATGTCGACGGGGCTGACCTTTGGCACGATCTCGGCACTGTTCGGCCTGAATCACCACATCATTACCCAGGCGCAGTACTCGTTTCTCGTCGGAACGGTGATCGCAAGCGCCGTCATCCCAACCATCATCGCGAACGCATTCTTCCTTCCCCGGCACCTTCTTCCCCATACGCATCCTCAGGCAATCAAGACAGCAGCACAACCAGCGCAGCAAACCGCTGCAGAAGAGGCATAGGAGAGCACGATGGGAAGCCAGGTTTATGTTGGAATTCAAAGAATACTTGTTGCCTACGATGGTTCTCCGCACGCGGAGCACGCGATGAACGTTGCGCTTTCGATGGCTGGCGACATGAAAGCGAAACTGTTCGTTGTCTCGGTGATCCGCCCTCCGGAGCCTGCTGAAAGCGCAGAGTTTCACGCGGTCGTAGATGATGCCCGGGAGAAATATGAGAAAAGCTATGTCCTGGTTCGCGAACTGGCGAAACAAAAGGACATTGAACTGGAAACAGAGATCGTTGTCGGCCACCCCGCAGAGCAGATCATTCACATGGCCGACAAGATGCAGGCAAGCCTGATCGTGATGGGCAAGCGCAGCCACACAATCCTGCACCGCTGGATGATTGGGTCTAATTCAGAGCGCGTACTTCGGTACGCGCATTGTCCGGTCATGATTGTCCATTGAGAGAACGGCTATGCAATTTGTCATTAACGGAAAAACGTCTTCACACACGGCCATCGGCCGAGAAAGCTGAATCATCATGTCTGAAATCGCAAAACTTGAAGCGCTCGAAATTCTGGATTCGCGTGGCAATCCCACGCTGGCAGTCACTGTAACGCTCGCCAATGGCGTGAAGGGCACGGCCAAGGTACCCTCCGGCGCATCCACCGGCAAACGCGAGGCCGTGGAACTGCGCGACGGAGACAAGGCTCGTTACGACGGCAAAGGTGTTTTGAAGGCAAAGGGTCACGTGGACGGTGAGATTCAGCGGGCCGTTCGCGGATTCGATGCCAACGATCAGAAAGGCCTGGACAAGAAGCTCTGCGAACTGGACGGCACTCCGAACAAGGGCCGTCTGGGCGCCAATGCGATCCTGGGCGTTTCTCTCGCCGTTGCGCGCGCATCGGCGGAAGACCATGGGCTCCCGCTCTACGCCACGCTGGTCGAGAAGCCGGCGAACCTGCTGCCGACGCCGGGCCTCAATGTACTGAACGGCGGAAGGCATGCGGACAACAGCGTGGATTTTCAGGAGTTCATGATCTCGCCCGTCGGCGCGCCGAGCTTCAGCGAGGGGCTGCGCGCGGCGGCAGAAACCTTTCACACGCTGAAGGATGTTCTGCACAAGAAAGGCTACAGCACCGCTGTCGGTGACGAGGGCGGATTTGCCCCGCAACTGAAGTCGAACGAAGAACCCATCGAGCTGATCCTCGAAGCCATTCAGAAGGCTGGCTATAAGCCGGGCGAGGATATCGTGATTATGCTCGATCCGGCGGCCAGCGAGCTCTTCGAAAACGGCTCGTACGTCTTCAGCAAATCCGACAACAGCAAAAAGACTTCGGCGGAGATGATCGCCCTGTGGAAGGGCTGGCTCAAGAAGTATCCGGAGATCTGGTCTCTTGAAGATGGCATGGCGGAGGATGACCGCGACGGCTGGCAGCAGATCACAAAGGAACTGGGCAACCAGATCCAGCTGGTGGGCGACGACAACTTCGTTACGAACCCTACGCTGTTCCGCCAGGGAATTAAGGATGGAATCGCCAATGCCATTCTGATCAAGCTGAACCAGATCGGGACCGTCACGGAGACACTGGATTGCATCCAGATTGCGCGCGAACATGCCTACGGCGCGGTCATCTCCCACCGTTCCGGGGAAACGGACGACACCAGCATCGCTGACCTCGCCGTCGCTGCCGGCATGGGGCAGATCAAAACCGGCTCGGCCAGCCGCGGCGAACGTATCGCAAAATACAACCGCCTGCTTGAAATTGAACGCGAGCTTGGTTCAAAGGCGCGATACGCTGGAGCGAGCATTTACGAACGCTGGAGGAAACCGGTCAAAGCATAGCTGTCGAATCGGTGTTGGAGTCCACCTCAACCGCTCACTGGGCAGATGACTCCTGCAAGCTTTGAAACTTGGAGGAGTCATGCCCGAACACGAGCCGAACGATCTCCCGACGGGGCGATTTCCCGGGAAATTGAACGGACCCCAGCAAAGCCGCCTCCGAGTGACCTGCCATTACATCGACAAATTGTTGAGCGATGCCGAACATATTCTTCACCAGGCAACATCGCAGTCTCCGTTTCCTCGATACGTCGTCGATGTAACTCCTTCGCAGGTTCGCGTAATCGAGGACTACATACGCCGACTGCGTGCGCAGCTGTTGCGGGCACTGGATTGGCAGCGACTTAAACCGAAGCCGCCCGATATTCCGGCTACGCGCGCAGTGCTCACCAACCTTGCCTTCATCGACATTGCAGTTGAGGAACTGAGACCCAGCTACATGCGGGGTTCGGGAGCAGTTCCTGAGGATGCCGTGGACGAGCTGAACGGTGTCGTTCATGAGCTGCGCTCGCTGGTCGAGGGGATGGAACGCTATCTTCGCCAGGAGCTCGGCACGAACCTGGAATCGCGCCTGCAGAAACTTCAACAGACCGGCTACGATGTCGCACTCCTGCGCGCGATTGAACAGATCGTCACTCGGCACGGCCTCGTCGAATTTCGTCTGCGCATCGCTTCTCTGGCTTCCCGGATGGAAGATGACAACCTCGAGGTCGCGCTGTTTGGCAGGGTTAGCAGCGGCAAGTCGTCCCTGCTCAATGCACTTCTGGACACGGATGTCCTGCCCGTGGGAGTGAATCCTATTACGGCCGTGCCGACCAGGCTGCGGTATGGCTCAGCGATTCGGGTCGCTGTAACCTACGGCGATGGACGCAATGAGATTATTCCTGTCGAGCAGCTTGCTGGACTGGTCACTGAACAGGGAAATCCCGGTAACCTGCGCAACGTTGTCCGTGCGCTTGTGGAGGTTCCATCGCGGCGGCTGAAACAAGGCATCGTTCTGGTGGATACGCCGGGACTCGGCTCGCTCGCCAGGAAAGGCGCAGCGGAGACGCTGGCGTATCTCCCCGTTTGCGATCTGGCGCTGCTGCTGATCGACGCTGGAACCACGCTGGACGAAGAAGATATAGGAACTCTGCGGCTCCTGTATGAGGCGGGAATCCCCGCGCTGGTTCTGCTTAGTAAGTCCGACCTGTTAGCGGGCGGCGATCTTCACAGAGTGACCACCTACATCGAGGAGCAACTGCACCGCGAACTCGGAATCTCGGTCCGTATCCACGCTGTGAGCTCCGTGCCCACGGCCTCTGTTCTTCTCGACCATTTCTTCGAACGGGAGCTGCTTCCGCGGTTCGAGCAAGCGCAAAGTCTGCGTGAGGCTTCGGTCGCCGGAAAGATTGGCGCGCTTCGGGATTCCGTCATCGCGGCGCTCGATACCACTCTCGATCAGGGAAAGCGCGAAACATCGCAAGCCGCGGTTCCGACGCCTGAACTCGAAGCGCGGCTGCGCCTGATCACGGGAGAAATCGGGGAGCTGGGCACGCAGATCGATCACGCGTGGCTCGAACTTGGAGAATCGCCGCAAGCCGTTATCGATCGCTCAGTGGATCGTGCTATTTCGTGGATTCGTTCGAATCCCAACCGGAGAATCACGGCTCTCCAGCTTTCGGAGTGGATTCACGACGTGGTGCAGGGTCTCCTCAACCGCCGCCTGGAAAAAATGCGCAACGCGATGGAACGGGCCATTGAAATTTTGCAGGATGTGGCGAAGGGACTGGGAAGTGCCGAAACGCCGTCTGTGGAAGAAGTCGAAAGCATCCTGCGGGATGTGCCGCGATTCGAGCTCGCAGCGCTACCCGCCGAGACCAGCGCGGGAAGGTGGAGGTGGCTCGGTGACAGCGTAGTTCGCACCACCATCGCAAGCAGCCTGCGTAAAAGTATCGGGCCCATACTCAAAGATGAGCTTCATCTGTACGGGTATGCCCTGCGGCAATGGAGCGATCAGGCGATCAGGAGAATCGAGACAGTCGTTAGTTCCTATGCCGACGCTTACCGGGCCCAGATTCATCGAATCGGGGGTCTTCAGGAAGGAACGAAAGATCTGGCGCAGGTGAAGAGCGATCTGCATCTTCTGCGGAACTGGAACTCGGCAGAAGTGCCTGATCTGGCAGAAAAACGGGCCTAATTTATTTACTTCAGGAGAGAGGGACGGTGCAGAAATACATCTTCATTGCGTTCGGCGGCGCACTTGGCTCGATCGCGAGGTATTGGGTTGGGTCGACGGTCGGGAGCCGGCTCGGAACGAAGTTCTATTACGGCACCTTCGTCATCAACATGACGGCATGCGTCATCATCGGCTTCGCGCTGACGTTCCTGGGGAGACGGACGGAACTCAATCCGGCATGGCGGTATTTGATCCCCATTGGATTCGTAGGAGCGTACAGCACGTTTTCGACCTATGAATGGGAAACATTCTCGTCTATACGAACCGGTGCTTTTTTCATCGCATCGCTCTATGCGGTCGCCAGTCTGTTCCTTGGACTTGTCGCAGTCTGGTGTGGCGTTCGGCTCGCGGAGGCAATTTCATGAGGACGGACTATCAATCGATTTTGCAGGTGCTGTATGCCATTGGGCGCGCTGCCGACTTTCTGGTCTCGCAACGCGGTCTGCGTGCATAGGAGAAGGACACATGCTGAATGCCGGAAAGGCAGTTAAGGTTTCCATCTATCTGAGCGAGGGTTCGACTCACCATGGAGTCCCGACTTATTCGAGCATCCTCGACTTTCTCTTCTACCGCGGAGTTTCAGGCGCGACAGTCCTGAAAGGCGTTGCCGGCTTCGGTGCGGATCACCACTTACATTCCTCCTCGGTGGTCGAGATATCCGATCATTTGCCGATCAAGATTGAGTTTGTGGAATCGCGGGAGAAAGTCAACGAGATATTGGGGAAACTCGAGGATCTAGCCGGAACCGGGATGATCGAAGTTCAGGAAACCACGGTGGCGAAACCTGCCCGGGCTTCGAAAACCAAAAAGCTGACGCCGACCCCTCACCAGAAGATTGAGGGCAAGGCTCGGCTCATGCGCATCTACATCGGAGAATCGGATCGCTGGAAGGACAAGCCGCTTTACCAGGCCCTGGTTGAAGCCATGCGCGCCAACGATCTCGCCGGCGTCACGGTGTACCGTGGCATTCTGGGATATGGGGCGCATCGGCGTGTCCACACAGACAAACCCCTGCGCCTGAGCCGCGACGCCTCCATTATGCTGACGACGGTCGACACCGAGGAGAAGTTGCAGGCCTTCCTTCCTCTGGTCGACCAGATGGTCGAGGAGGGCCTTGTTGTTCTCTCGGATGTAAACATCATCAAGTATTCTCACCGGGCAATCGAGCTCGATCTGGACGATAACTCCGGAATTCCTGGAAAGACGCTGGCATAAGCGGAGGCCGAACGATGAAGGAGCAATTTCAGGCTCGAATGCTGCGGATTCACTTCGGAGAAGACGACAAGTGGAATGGTAAGCCGCTGCACGAAGCCATCGTCTCAAAATGCCAGGAGCTGGGAATGGCGGGAGCCACTGTCTACCGGGGTATTGAAGGCTATGGCGCGAGCACCCGAATTCACCACGCCAGTTACTGGAAATTCTCGAAGGATGCCCCGATCATGCTGAGCGTGATCGACACCGAAGAGCAGATCGCCAAACTGATCCCCTATCTGGACGAGATGGTCCAGGATGGCTTGATTGCGATCTCCCGGGTCGAAGTCATCCGATACGTTCGTCAGGAAGGCATTCGGGGAAAAGCGTAATAACGGATGCAGGAATACAACAGTAGTTCGACAGTGCAGGATTACGGCAGCCTTCCGACTGAGACATCCGTGTCTATGGATGGCGCCTCCCGTCTGTTGCGACTCGGCGGATTGGCTGCGGAACTCGCGGCTAAGTCGGTCGCCGCGGAAGCACGCGAACTGGCAGCGCGGGTTGCCGAAGGGCGTTTCTATGTAGCTTGTGTCGGCCAGTTTAAGCGGGGCAAATCTACCCTGCTGAACGCTCTGGTCGGCCGCGAGGTTGTTCCGACCGGGTTTGTTCCGGTAACGGCGGTGCCTACTGTGATTCGGTTTGGCGACCGACTTCACGCGCGCGTTCGCATGCGTGACGGCTTGTGGCGGGACGTTGCCATGCCGGACCTGAAGGAATACGTGACCGAAGAACGGAATCCCGAAAACAAAAAGGGGGTGGAGGGCGCGGAGGTATTCGTGCCCAGTCCGTTGTTGTCCTCCGGGATGTGTTTTGTGGACACGCCGGGTTTGGGCTCGGTCTTCACTGGAAATACGGCGACCACGCGGGCGTTCATTCCTCACGTCGATGCGGCATTGGTGGTGGTCGGAGCCGATCCACCGATTGCGGGCGAGGAGTTGGCGCTGGTGGAATCAATCGGCACGCAAGTTCAGGACTTGATCCTGGTGATCAACAAAGCCGATCGCACCAGCGACCTGGAGCGTGCAGCGGCGGTTGAGTTCACGCGCGAGATTCTGGAAAAGCGGCTGCATCGCCCGATGGGCGAGGTTTTTGAGATTAGTGCCGCCGAGCGGATGGAAAACCGCGGTCCGTTGCGGGATTGGGAAGGACTGCTGGCGAGTTTGCATCGCCTGGTTGAAGACTCGGGCAGAAATCTGGTTCGCGCCGCTTGCGACCGCGGCCTGCAGCGCTTAGGCGAACAACTGCTGGCTATTATCAGTGAGGACCGGGACGCGCTACAGCGGCCGATCGAAGAATCCGAGCGGCGCATCAAGCTGATGAAAGAAACCATCAACGAGGCTGAGCGCTCTATGCGCGAGCTGAATTTCCTGTTTATGGCGGAGCAGCAGCGGATTTCGGACCTCTTCGTTGATAGGCACAAGCGGTTTTTCCGCTCCGCGTGGACGGAATCTGAAACAGAATTTGGTGAGGAGCTAACGTCCGTGCCCCTCGGCTTTGGCCCGCACTATCGGCGCCGAGTGATGCACCTCGCCCAGGCGATCTCACGCCGCGAGGTTATGCCCTGGCTCAAACCCGAGCAGGAAGAGGGCGAGCGCCAATATCGCGCGGCGGCTCTTCGCTTTGTGGAGATGGGAGACAACTTTCTGAAAAAGCTGGCGGACGCCGGCCTCGACGAACTGACGCGGATGCCTCATGCGCTTGATCCTGAGAAAGGCTTCCGCGTGGGTTCGAAGTTCATCTTCGAGGACTTTATCGGAACTGCGCAACCCCCTTCACCGCTGCGCTGGCTCGCCGATGTCTTATTGCCGTTGGTGGGTGGACGCAAATCGATCACGAACGATGCTCGGGAGTTTCTTCGGCATCTTCTGGAAGCGAACAGCTCGCGCGTGCAGAACGATGTTCTCAATCGCATTCAGGAGAGCCGGGACCGCCTGGAGGTCGAGATCCGCAAGCTGCTGCACGAAATCAGCCGCATTGCCGAACAGGCGCTGGAACGGGCGCGGAAGGTTAAGGAAGAAGGAACCCCCGCCGTGCAGTCGGTGATTGAACGGCTCAATCGATTAGAACGGGAGGTTTCGGGGCTGGCGCGGGAAGCGATCAGGGCTGCGGAGAATGGATGACCATTTCCTGGCCGTCGCGCTTGTAGATCACGCCTGCCTTCATCACGAAGTCGACTTTGCTCATGACAGTGATGTCGTCGAGCGGATCGCCGGGGACAGCGACCAGGTCGGCGTACTTTCCCGCCGAAACTGTGCCGAGTTCATCGTCGTGGCCGAGTAACTGAGCGGCATTAATGGTCGCCATCTGTAAAGTATAGGCAGGAGGAAGGCCGGCCTTTACGAGATAGATGAAGTCTTCCCAGTTTTGGCCGTGGGGATAGACGCCAGCGTCGGTGCCGTAGGCAAATTTCACGCCGCCTTTATAGGCGCGGGTGACCGTCTTCATAATTTGGGGACCTACTTCGAGAGCCTTCCTGGCAACGGTTGGAGGATAGGCGCCTTTCTTCGCCTGCTCGGCGACAAATTGGCCGGTGTAGACGGTGGGGCAATAGAAGGTGCCGTGTTCTTTCATCAGCTGGATGTCCGCGTCATCCATGAAGGTACCGTGCTCGACGGAATCTACGCCTGCAACTACGGAGCGCCGGATGGCCTCGGCTCCATGAGCGTGTACAGCTACTTTCATGCCATAGTCGTGAGCGGTTTCCACGATGGCGCGGATTTCATCCTCGGTCATCTGTGGGCCGGAGCCGTTGGTGCCAAGGTCCATGACGCCGCCCGAAGGCATGGCTTTGATGAGGTCAGCCCCTTCCTTATAGTGCAGGCGGACTACCTTCCGCGCTTCATCGGGGCCATTGAATATAGATTGGAGGGGGCCGGGGTCGCCCTGCAGATCCATGCTGAGCCCGTTGGTATGATCGGCGTGGCCGCCGGTGGTGCTGATCGCGGGTCCCGCAGTGAAGATGCGCGGCCCGACCACTGTGCCTGCCGCAACCGCTTTACGGAGCGCAACCGTATCGTAGTCGGTGTCGCCGACATTGCGTACGGTGGTGAAGCCGGCCATGAGCGTGCGCCGCGCATAAAGGGTCGACTTCAGCACCTGGTCGGCGAAATTGGTATGGGCTGCTTCTGCGTAAGTATTCTTGCCGAACTGGTCATCGAGATGCACGTGGTCGTCGATGAGTCCTGGGAGACATGTGGCGCCGGCTAACTCGATAACTGTGGCGCCGGCGGGACTTTGCGTGCCTGGCTCGACCTTATCGAACTTATCTCCTGAAATAAACACAGAGGACGGTCCCAGCATCTTGCCGGCGGTGCTGTCGAAGAGCTTCGGGCAATGAATCACGGTAACTGGAGCCGGCGTGCTTGCGGCGGGGGTATCCTGCGCGAGGACCATTGCGGCTGGCAAACAGGCAAGCACGACAATCGTACGACGCAGAGACTGGATCACGGTCATTGATATCTCCTGGTAGGTGCTAGGTGGATATGGTTGTCTTCCCTACTCCGCCGCTTTGGCCGGCAATAACTTTGTTGCCTGTTTCAACAGATCCGCCTCATGTTCGAGCGCGGCGGCAACTCGGGTAATCTGCTCGTCGGCCTCAGACCACTTCTTCTGCTCGATGGCCTCGCGGACGCCGGGGATGGTTTTTACGCCGTATCCGGTGTAGAAGCCCGGCGCGTAGAGCAGATGCTGGAACCACGGCCGATTGGGCAGTCCGCGCTCATCGGTCAGCAGACGCTCGCTGCGAATCAAGTCTGGATTCAGGTCCGCCGGTGCTGTTCCGCCGGCTGCGGCGAAAGCCTGATCGAAGGCTTTGGCTGCATCGGTCAGATCGTCGGAGGCTTGATCGAGCGGCGCGAAATTCAGATACGGCGGAACAGGTTCGACGGGCGGAGGCACCATTTGCTTTTTCGGATCGTAGAGCGCCTGGTACACTCCGTCGGCGATTTCCTGGTTGCGCTCTTTGGTTTCGTCGCGCTTGTCGGTGGCCAGGGTCTTCAGCTGGGTGATGTAGAGGTGAACGGTGTCCGCAAGGTCGGTGAACTGGAATGGCAGGATATCGGCGTCCGCCATGCGCATCACCATGGTTCCGGCGGTCTGGGCCAGGGCGCGTCCATAACTGAAGTCGGTATCGAGAAAGTGGGTGTAGTAGTAGAAGTCGTCATAGATCGAGTGATACTGGCCGCCCTCGTCCTCGCCGCCGTAGCCGAGATTGACGCTGGCCACGCCAAGATGGTCGACGAAGACCGTATAGTCGGAACCCGAACCGAGAGCGGGGATGCGCAGATCGGCGCGGGAACGAATCTCGCTTCGGGTTTGAGTGGTGCCGTGCGAAATCTGAAACAGGCGATCGCGCTTCCACACGGTCATCTTCGTTTCGGGGTCCTGAATATCCTTCGCGACATCGTTCACGAAGTTTTCAAGCGTGTGCGAACCCTCGACGAATAAGTAACCGCGGCCGTTACCATCGGAGTTGAAGTAAGCGACGGCGTGCTGCTTGAGCTCGTCGGCGTGGGTTTCAGCCCATTCGGTCGAGCCCAGCAGGGCCGGTTCCTCACCATCCCAGAAGCAGTAGATGATGGTGCGCGAGGGCTTCCATCCCTGTTTGAGCAAAGTGCCGAGGGCGCGCGCTTCTTCGAGTTCAGGACTTGTGCCGGAGAGCGGATCCTCAGCGCCGTTGACCCACGCATCGTGGTGATTGCCGCGAATGACCCATTGGTCAGGGAATTTTGCGCCGGGGATACGGGCGACGACATCGTTGAGAGGCTTGCGGTCCCAGTTGAAGCTGAGGGCTAAGTGAGCCTTGGCGGTGCTGGGACCGACGTGGTAGGTAAAGGGCAAGCCGCCACGCCACGCTTCGGGCACGGTTTCGCCGCCCAGGGCTTTCAGGAAGGGCGTGGCGTCCGCGTAGGAGATGGGCAGGACCGGAATCTTCGTGATGGTCTGGACCTGATCGAGCGGGATGAGCTTGACGCCTTCGACCGCACCGACTCCTGGGGTTTGCGGGTCGCCCGGGTAGATGGGCATGTCCATGACGCTGCCGCGCTGCGCGCCGT
>PMSS01000111.1 GCA_003167515.1 Acidobacterium sp.
CTCCGGCTGCCGGCGGGCGTCGGCGGTGAAGGCTTCCGCGATACTGATCAGCGACTTGCCCTGGGGATCTTCGCTGGCCCGCAGGTCCCCCAGCGCCGCCAGCGCAGCTCCGGTGGTAAGGATCACCGGAATCTCCCCAGACTCGATCACTGAAATTCCCCACCCTGAGCGGTACGGCGCGCCGGATCTGAAGGTCCGACAAACCGGGCGAGGACTCCCCGATGCTGACGGTGACCAAGCCGATCAGCAGGAGGAGCCCTCCAGCTCATGCTCTCAGTGGGAGAAGACGTGGAAGCAAGCGCATTGTCCAGGCGGGGATGGTCGATCTCGGCTATCGCCCGCCACCTTGACCGTGACCGTAAGACGGTCCGGTCGTATCTGGCCGGGGAGCGGGAGCCCGGCGTCCGCCGCCGGGCGGCCCCTGATCCGCTGGCGCCGTTCGCGGCGTATGCGGCGGCCCGGTTCGCTGATGACCCGCACTTGTGGGCGTCGGCGCTGTTCGACGAGGTGGTGCCGCTGGGTTATGACCGGTCGTATGTGAGCTTCGCCCGGCAGCTGCGCCTCGCCGGGCTGCGCCCGCACTGCGAGGCATGCAAGGGGGTGACCGGCCGGGAGACGATCGAGATCAGCCACCCGGCGGGTGAGGAGATCCAGTGGGACTGGTTCGAGCGGCGCCGCGCGCCGTGGGCCGGGACCGCGTATGTCCTGCTCGGCACGCTGTCGCACTCGGGCCGGACCCGCGGTGTCCTGGCCGAGTGCATGGACCAGGCGCACCTGGTGGAGGCGATGGACGCGGTGATGCGGCGCCTGGGCGGCACCGCCCGGCACTGGCGGACCGACCGGCTGGCCACGGTGATCGTGCCCGGCAGCGCTGATGTCCAGGCCAGCTTCGCCCCTGTCGCCAGGCATTACGGCGCGGTCGTCGTGCCGTGCCCGCCGCGGCGGGGGAACCGCAAGGGCGCGGTGGAGTGCGGGGTGAAGTTCTGCTGCGGCCGNNGGCGCACGATGACGGCCACGACCCCGGAGGAGGCCCAGGTCAGCCTGGACCGGTTCTGGGCGACGACCGGTGACGCCCGGCTGCGCCCGCCCGGGCGCTACGCCGACCCGGGCCAGCCCGCCGGCCCGGACGAGGGGCGGCCGGCGTGGCCGCCCGTCGGCGAGCTCGCCGGCGCCGAGGTCCTGATGCCGCTGCCCGCGGTCCCGTATCCGGCGACGATCGAGGTGACCAGGGCCGCTGATGACCGGGCCAGCGTCGCGTTCCGCGGCAACCGCTACTCCGTCAGCCCCGGCCTCGGCGGCACCGGGCTGACGCTGCGGCACCGGCTGGGGACCGGGACGGTGGAGATCTTCACCCCCGGCGGGACGCTGATGGTCTCCCACCGCCTGGCCCCGCCCGGCGCCGGGTCGCTGATCCGCACGCCCGCGCACCGCGCCGCCCTCGAAGCGGTCGTCCTGAGCCAGTTCTCCGCCGCGCGGCCGTGTGACCGCAAGGCGAACCGCCCGCCCGGGCAGGCCGNNGGTCATCCGGCTCGCGTTCCCGCCCGCCGCGGCCGTGCCCGGCGCGGAGGTGACCGCATGAACGCCTCCTCGGACTACCAGAAGCTCCGCGCCCATCTGGCGTTCCTGCGGATGACAGCGGCCGCCGAGGCCCTTCCCGGCGAGCTCGACCACGCGGCCAGGGCCAGCCTCACCCACGCCGCGTTCCTGGAACGGCTGCTCGCCGTCGAGGCCGCCGCGGTCGATGAGCGGCGGCGGGTCAGCCTGGAGCGGTTCGCGTCGCTGCCGTCCCCGTTCACCCTCGCCGACTTCGACTTCTCCGCCCAGCCATCCGTCGACCCCAAGCTGATCGCCGACCTCGGCACCCTGCGGTTCATCGACGACGCCGCCAACGTCCTGCTGATCGGGCCGCCCGGCCTCGGCAAAACCCACCTCGCCACCGGCCTGGCCCGCAAAGCCGCCGAAGCCGGCTACCGCATCTACTTCACCACCGCCGCCGACCTCGCCGCCATCGCAAAAATGGGCTTTGACCATTGCCGCCTCTCAATCGACCCGGGTCCGCTCCTCGCCTGGCAACGCGCCGGTGCCGAAACCCCCTTCATGACCGAGCTCGACCGCGTCGTCCGGCTCATGCTCCAGAACCACCTCTCCGTCATCCTCGACATTCATCCCACCAGCGAATACAAATCCGAGCTCTTCCAGGGCGCAACCGGCGTAGCCAACTTCGTCTCCCTGTGGCGCGCCCTCGCTGCCCACTTCGCCAACATCGATCCCGAGCACGTCTTCTTCGAGATCATGAACGAGCCCGAGCAGAACGACCCGTACCGCTGGCAAGGCATCGAAGCCACCGTCGTCGACGCCATCCGCCAGGCCGCCCCCCAGCACACCATCATCGCCACCGGCGCGCACTGGTCCGGCCTCCAGGATCTCCTCGTCCTCGAACCCCTTGCCGATCCCAACGTCATCTACACCTTTCACGACTACGAGCCCTTCCCCTTCACTCATCAGGGAGCCACCTGGACCAGCCCCGAAGTCCGCCCCGAACGCGCCATTCCCTACCCCTCAACTCCCGAAGACATAGCCCCGAAGCTCGACGAAGAGCCCACCCTCTCCAGCCAATTCTTCCTCAATGACTATGGAGAAAACCGTTGGGACGACCAGCGCGTTGAGAACACCATCGAATACGCAGCCAAGTGGTCTACCCTCAACCACGTCCCCGTCTACTGTGGCGAATTCGGCGTCCTCCGCGAGTTCGCCCCGCCGGCCGCGCGCGCCCAGTGGCTGCACGATATGCGCGTCGCCCTCGAAAAGAACCACATCGGCTGGGCCATGTGGGACTACCAAACCAACTTCGGCGTAGTAACCAAACAAAACGGCATCACCACCCCCGACCCCGACATCCTCGACGCCCTCGGCCTCCACCTGCTCCAATAGCCGCCCCGAATCGTGATGACCGAGACGCGGAGTCCTGGCCGCCCTCTGTGCTCTCCGTGTCCTCTGTGGTAAACGGGAACTCTCCCCCCGATAGATGCGTAACATTAAAGTTCGACCCGGGCGTCTCGAGCTAACCGGCACGGGGTGCTCGGGTCATGATTCAAGGGAGTTATCCATGGCGAAATTTCTTCTCTTCTGCATCCTTTTCGTTCTCTGCTGGCCCCTCGCTCTGCTGGCCCTCGTCGCGTATCCAATCGTATGGCTCCTCCTGCTGCCTTTCCGCATCGCAGGCATCGCTGTCGGCGGCGTGCTCGAACTCGTCGGCGCCATCATCTTCCTCCCCGCCCGCCTCATCCGCGCGATCTAAGAACTATTCTCCCTGGCGACCGAATCCTTTCTCTATGCTCTCCGCGTCCTCTGTGGTGAAGCTCGTAGTTACCCCGCTAAACTATCCCCATGCCCGCCATCCTCCTGGACGGCTAAGCCTGTTCCAAATAACTCGAAGCCGAACTCCCCGCCCGCATAGCCCGCCTCAACCTCAAAGATCCCCCCCATTCTCGCCACCTCTAAATCATTGGCGTTGACGAAGGCAGCAGCGCGGAATACGATCTGGCCACTTGCGGGTCTCGGACTGGATACGGACAAGACGAGGCCGAAGAGTAATTCAGGCAAGCACCAAATAGGGTTCCCGGTACTGCCGCCAAATCGAAGTCACCGACCGCGCTGGCGAAGGGCTCCCCCCGCCCGCCTCATCCGCGCCATCTAAAAAATCTTTGTATCCCGACCGGAGCGACGCTGCCGCTCCCGACATTGCCTTTCTCTGTGCTCTCCGCGTCCTCTGTGGTGAAGCTCGCAGCTCCCCGTAAACTATCCCCATGCCCGCCATCCTCCTCGACGGCAAAGCCTGCTCCAAAGAACTCGAAGCTGAACTCACCACCCGCGTGGCCCGCCTCAACCTCAAAGCCCCCCCCGTCCTCGCTACCATCCTGGTCGGCGACGACCCCGCCTCCGCCACCTACGTCCGCTTGAAAGGCAATGCCTGCCGCCGCGTCGGTATGGAATCCCTCAGCATCACCCTCCCCGGCACGACCTCGACAGAACAACTTCTCACCGCCATCGACGACCTCAACGCCAACCCCCGTGTCCGCGGCATCCTCCTCCAGCATCCAGTCCCCAAACAAATCGACGAGCGCGCAGCCTTCGACCGCATCGCCCTCGACAAAGACGTCGACGGCGTCACCGCCCACGGCTTCGGCCGCATGGCCATGGACGAACCCGCCTACGGCTCCGCCACCCCCGCCGGAATCATGCGCCTGTTGCGCCGTTATGAAATCCCCATCGAAGGCCGCGAGGCCGTAGTCGTCGGACGCAGCCCCATCCTCGGCCGCCCCATGGCCATGATGCTGCTCGCCGCCAACGCCACCGTCACCATCTGCCACTCCCGCACCAAAAATCTCCCCGAAGTCGTTCACCGCGCGGAAATCGTCATCGGCGCCGTAGGCAAGCCCGAGTTCATCCGCGGCGACTGGATCCGCGATGGCGCAGTCGTCGTCGACGCCGGCTACCACCCTGGCGGTGTAGGCGACATCGAACTCTCCGCCGTCATCGACCGCTGCTCCGCCTGGACACCCGTCCCCGGCGGAGTAGGCCCCATGACCATCGCCACCCTCATCGCCCACACCGTAGAAGCGGCAGAAAGGCAGGCAGCATAAAATCGCAATCCGCAGCGAATCTTCCCCCACAGCAGCGCTCGATCATCAACGTCCACGCTATGCTCAGTAGCAGAGACCTGCATGCACATTCTTGCCACATCCACAGCCCTCCCTCCCCACTACTACTCGCAGCGCGAAGTCATCGACGCCTTCCTCGCCTACTGGGGCGGCGACGCAAAATTCCGCGCCATCCTCGAGCGCCTCCACCTGCACACCGGCGTCGACGGCCGCTACTTCTCCCGCCGCCTCGACGAATACCTCGCCCTCGACACCTGGGGCAAAACCAATAACGTCTGGATCGAAGTAGCGCAGGACCTCGGTGAGCGCGCCATCGACTGCGCCCTCAAAATCGCCGGCCTCCAGCGCGACCAGATCGGCGCCATCTTCTTCGTCTCCGTCACCGGCGTCGCCAGCCCCTCCATCGACGCGCGCCTCGTCAACCGCATGCGCCTCTCGCCCAGCATCCGCCGTAACCCCATCTTCGGTCTGGGCTGCGTCGCCGGAGCCGCTGGCCTCGCCCGTGCCGCCGACTACGTCCGCGCCTGGCCCGATCAGATCGCCCTCCTTCTTTCCGTCGAACTCTGCTCCCTCACCTGGCAACGCGACGACATGTCCGTCGCCAATCTCATCTCTACCGGCCTCTTCGGCGACGGCGCCGCAGCCGTCCTCGTCGCCGGAAGCCGGGTCCCGCGCACCGGCCCCCGCATCCTCGCCAGCCAGTGCGTCTTCTATCCCGATACCGAAAACGTCATGGGCTGGGACATCTCCGAGCAGGGTTTCCGCATTGTCCTCTCTCCCGACGTCCCCAAAGTTGTCCTCGAAAACCTCGGCCCCAACGTCGACGACTTTCTCGCGTCGCAAGGCCTCACGCGGCACGACATCGGTTCGTGGATCATGCACACCGGCGGCCCCAAAGTCCTCGAAGCCACCGCCGAANNGTCGTCCTCGACGAAATCATGAAGCACCGCCGCCCAGCGCCCGGAACCCGCAGCATATTAGCCGCCATGGGCCCCGGCTTCTGCGCAGAAATGTCCCTCCTCGAATGGTGAGCCACGAATGGACGATAATCACTGCCACAATGACCGGTTACTTCACATCTATCGCGCCCACGTTGCCACCGCTGGTGCCGCTAAGGTCGCTACCGCCGTCTAGCCTCGCTGCACCGGCCAGCCTCGCTGGTGTGGCTAGCCTCGCTGCAGCGGCTAACCTCGCTACTGCGGCTAGCGTCCCTGCAGCGGCTAGCCTCGCTGCGGCGGCTAACCTCGCTACTGCGGCTAGCGTCGCGACTGCGGGAGGCGTCGCGACTGCGGCAGACGCCGCTACTGCGGCAAGCATCGCGACTGCGGGAGGCGCCGCGACTGCGACAGGCGCCGCTACTGCGGCAGGCGTCGCTACCGCCACTACTGCTGCTGCCAGGACAGTCCCGCTGCTCGCCGCTGAAACGGCCAGGTTCACCCCACAGCAAGAAGCAAACTCCCCTGCCGTCCGCCGGTCAATAGACTCCATTCTCCGCTTCGGTCCAAAAGTACCTTTTTTCGACATCCCTCCGACCCGTTTCGAGAAAGACCAGCCTCATCTCCGCCAATTTACGGCCTTCCGCACCTCTTCACCTCCCGCCTCCTTCCTCTGCGTGCTATCCGTCTTGGTGAACAATGAGTAACAACATCTGTGACGTATTCATCGCCGGAGCCGGTCCCGCAGGCCTTTCCGCAGCCATCGCGCTCCGCCAGCGAGGAGCCGACGTCCTCCTCGCCGACGCCCTCCGCCCGCCCATCGACAAACCCTGCGGCGAAGGAATTATGCCCGACTCGCGTCACACCCTCGCCGAACTCGGCATCCACCTCGACTCCCGCCATGGCGCCGAATTTACCGGCATCACCTTCGCCTCCGATCGAAGCCGCGTCTCCGCCGACTTCCCTGCCGGAACAGGCATCGGCATCCGCCGCACCACCCTCCACACCCTTCTCCTCGAACGAGCGACCCAGCTCGGTGTCCGCTTCTCCTGGAACACGCCCCTGGTCGTCAAATCCGGCCTGCCACCCAACCGTCCCCCCACCCTCGCCAACCAACCCATCACCTACCGCTGGCTCATCGGAGCCGACGGCCAGGCCTCCCGCGTCCGCGCCTGGGCCAACCTCGACACCGCCCACCTCCGCAGCCGCCGCTTCGGTTTCCGCGCCCATTACCGCATCTCCCACTGGTTCTCCGAGTCACAGCCGCCCCACGTCGAAGTTCACTGGGGCCCCCTCGGCCAGGCCTACATCACCCCCACCGCTCCCGACGAAATCTGCGTCTCCGCCATGACGCGCCACCCAAACATCCGCCTCAACGAAATCCTCAACGCCATCCCAACCCTGCGCGACAAACTCGCCACCGCGACTCCCACCTCCTCCGAACGTGGCTGCCTCACCCTCACCCGCCGCCTCCGCCGCGTCACCCGCAACAACGTCGCCCTCATCGGCGCCGCCTCCGGTTCAGCCGACGCCATCACCGGCGAAGGTCTCGGCCTCGCCTTCCGCCAGGCCCTCCTCCTCGCCGACTCGCTCGCCCCCGCCATGCCCGACTCCGGCAACCCCGAGTCCGGCAACCTCAACCTCTACCAATCCCGCCACGCCGCCATCCTCGCCCTCCCGCAGCGCATGGCCTCGCTCCTGCTCCTCCTCGACCGCCACCCCCGCCTCCGCAACCAAACCCTACAAGCCTTCGCCAACCGCCCCGCCCTCTTCCGCGAACTCCTCGCCGTCCACATAGGCGAACAAACCCTGCCCCACTTCCTCCTCCACCAAGGTCCATCGTTCGCCACCAGCCTCCTCGCCACGCAACGCCCGACCAAAGCGCGCCAGGATATGCCGCCGAACCTAACCATAGAAACAAAAGTGTCATCCTGAGCGAAGCGCCGCCTCCGAACCTTCCAAGCGGGCCATAGGAATAATCGGCGCGCAGTCAAAAACCCCCGAACTTACCTCAGCGCAACCGGCAGCTCGTATTTTCGACCGTGGCGCAGGCCGTCTTAGGGAGGACGCCAGGGTCGCAACAAGCGTCCTCGCGGCCCGGAACGGTGGCCGCGAAAGTACGCTTGAAAAAAATATCTTGACGTAACTAAAGAATACGACCACTGTAACAGTCAACTAATACTGTGGCAATCAAGGAACATCGCACTTCTATTCGTCTACGGACATCATGATAAAGCTACAACAAGTCACATACGCCGAGCCACTGGACATCCACATGTATGACGATGAGCCTATCGTCATTCACGCGAGATCGGGCCGCCTTTCGAGCGATTTAGTGCTGTTTGTTCACGGCCTCACAGGAAATCGCTACGGTTATTGGGGCAATACACCTCAGTATTTGCTCGAGGACCTACCCACCGCGGATATAGGTCTCTACTTCTACAGGACAGCGTGGAAGCGGTTCGGTATCGCGCGCTCAATAGGCATTGAAGATGAGGCCCACGTTTTGGCGAGCGCCCTCCTTCAAATTCGTCTCTACCGTACTGTCACGATTGTCGGTCACAGTATGGGAGGCCTGCTTGCGAAGGCCGCTATAGTTGACCTGTTGAATCGAGACGATCGAAAAACTCTCCGGCGGGTCGGTGGGCTCATATTATTGGCGTGTCCACAGCTTGGCTCACTGAAGGTGCCTCGGGCGCTCAAATGGATTTCCCAAGACGGACGCGCCCTCTTTCCCCACAACGAAACTATTCTCCGAATCGATACTCTGTTTTCCTCGAGGCTTTCCATCGATCGGACGGCGGACCCGCTGGATAGATAAGGCATCCCAACCTGGGCAATTGTGGCAGCCCAGGATTTTTGGGTGGATTCTCTCAGTGCCGGAATCGGCGTACCGGATGAGCAAAGACTCACTGTGCGGGGCAGCCATTCAAGTATTATTAACCCCACTCACAAATTGGCTGACTCGTATGTATTTCTACGGGACTGCCTGGATACTAGCTTTGGCCCCGTGATTGCGGGGACCGAGGATGAGGAAATTGATATAGAGGATGCAAGGCCGGAGGATGTTGCGGCCATCCGAGAACTGGCCATACGTTTCTTTGGAGAGGGCGTAACCCCTGAAGAAGTGCTCCTGGAGTTCGCTGGAGAAGGAGGAGTTTTCAGGGTCGTCAAGCGAGTCATCGTCACCGACGACGATAGACGGGAGAGGTTCTCTGGTTACTTTTGCGTTATCCCGTTATCTTCGGCAGCAGCAACCTCCATTCTGAACGAAGAGATACGAGGAAATGAATTGACCGTAAAGCACATGCCTTCGCTGCCCGAAGAAACAGCTGCGCTCTACATCGGCGCGGTGGCGGCACGAGACTACTATTCGCGCGCCGTCGTACTGGAAGCACTCCGTTTACATATCCGTTACGCGATAGCGCTGGGAATCCGTCAGGTACTTACAAGGCCTCTGACGATCGACGGACTGCGAATTGTGAAGAAGCATCTCTTCCAGCCTGTGCGACAGGAGGGGGTCGGACACCTTTATAGAGTGGACACCGCAGTTCGTCATCTTCCCATACTAGCAGGGTGCTGAAAAAGT
>PMSS01000126.1 GCA_003167515.1 Acidobacterium sp.
CGGTCTGGCCGTTGGGCATGGTCTGATTGAGGTCCATCTCGATGTTGGCGATTTTCGAGGAGGAGCTGTCCAGATAAACGTAGGCGTCGTAGAGGAAGTTTGTCGAAGTCGTGTCGTCTCCGAAAGAAGCGGAGTACCGCTGATCGCCGCTATTGGAATAATTGCTGACAAACTGGCGCGCATTGCCACTCAGCGAGGGCGAGCCTACGGTTTTCGTCGATCCATTGGAACCGCCGGCTCCGCCGGAATCGTCGGTCGCCGACCAACCGCCCTGGGCCTGAATGCTGCTGACACTAATGGCGTGACCGGGAATAACCAGGGAGTCACTCGGCGAAAGCGCGCCGACCGTGATGGCGACGTCGGTCACGCAGGAAGCGCCCTGATTTCCCCATGCCTTGACATGCAGCGTATGCGATCCGGCGGCCGACAATACCGAAGCCTGGACAGACGTGCCGTACACGATAGTAGTATCGGTGCTGCTGTCGAGCGAATAACCCATGGCCGCTACGTTCTGGGAAGAGCAGTTCGCGGCATCGGCGGAAAGAGTAAAGGGTGAGGAGACGTCAGCCCCATTCCCGGGGCTGCTGACGGCTACGGCTGCGAATGCGGAACTGGTCAGGATTCCGAGCGCTGACGAGCCAATGGAGAGCTTCTGGAGCAGATTCATGAAGAATGCCTTTATGCCATCGAGTATGTGAATTGTAGGCCCAGTAAGACCGGATCCGGCCCTCGCTAGAGCCTGCCTCGGGTCTCCAACTTAACAGCCAGGTTGAAGATTCGAGGTCCAGTTGAATATTTGGGGTTCAACTGTTAAGCGAATAGTACACAGATCGTCCGCAGATAACAGCTCTCTTCACGCGATTTCTCACATAAGTTTATGGATTTAAGCAACCTATTCGCTGTTGTGCAAATAGTGCATCCAGGAGCCGGAATAATCGGCACAGGTGAGGTTTAACTTACACAGGTTACTGTTGGTACAGCGGCTAATCCATAGAGCGCCACAGTCTCAGGGCCGCTTCCGGAAGATGAGTGTGTGCCCGTTCCGCGGCGACTTTATGTTGCCCTTTGCCCGACCTACTATCGCAGGATGAGTTTTCCAACAGGATCCTGGCAGTCAGTGGCANNCGTACCTTCCTTACCAGGTCATCGCGGCTGAATGGTTTTGTAAGAAACGCCCTGTCTGCTCCCGGCGCGCCATCCCGAGCAAACTCTTCGGCAGTATATCCCGAGGTATAGAGCACCCTCGTCTCCGGTCTGGTCGAAGCAAGCTTCTCGGCCAGTACTGGTCCACTGAATCCCGGCATAACCACATCGGTAATCATCAGAGCCAGCGGTCCGCGGTGTTCCTCTGCCATGCGAAAGGCCTCACCTGAATCGCCAGAGTCAATCACCGTATAGCCAAAGGGTTCAAGAAACATTCGCGTAAGTTGCCGAAGCGGTTTGCAGTCATCAACCACCAGGATCGTCTCGCTACCTCCACGCAGTGGCATCGCCATGGCAGGTTGCAGAACGGCAGGAGACTTGTCGCATCGGGGAAAGCGGATTCTGAATGAAGTTCCCTGACCCAGCTCACTATAAACACTGATCGTGCCACCGCTCTGTTTCACAATGCCGAAAACAGTGGACAAGCCAAGTCCCGTACCGCTGCCGGGGGCCTTTGTACTGAAAAACGGTTCGAAGATGTGAGATTGGGTTTCAGGATCCATTCCAACCCCGGTGTCGCTCACTGTAAGCATGACGTATCGACCGGGGTCTGCCGACGGGTGTGGTGTTGCAAAGGCTTCATCAATGTCTGCGTTCGATGTCTCTATGGAAATGGTTCCGCCATTTGGCATGGCGTCTCGGGCATTGATTGCAAGGTTCATCAACACCTGATCGATCTGATTTGGGTCGGCCTCGATCGTTCCCAGTGAGCCGTCGAGAACGCTGACCAGTTCAATATCATCGCCGATCAGCCGATTGAGCATTACTGTCGCGCGATTCACAGCTTCATTCAGGTCAAGGGAGACTGGCTGCAATACCTGGCGACGGCTGAACGCGAGAAGGCGTTGGGTAAGGTTTTTGCCAGTCGCACCCGCATTATGAATCTCGGCGATCATGTTGCGTGTTGGCTCGGCCAAGTCCGACCGCTCCCCCAGAATCTCGCAGTAGCCCAGGATGACCCCCAGAAGGTTGTTGAAGTCGTGAGCCAGACCTCCGGCAAGTTGACCGACTGCCTCCATTTTGTGAGCCTGACGAAGTCGTTGACCTGATTGGTCGGTATATTTCCGCTGCGTGATATCGCGAATATTGCACTGGATAACGGTCTCGTCATTTTCTTTATAGGCGTTACTAACCACCTCCACGTTGATGGACTGCCCGCTCCTCGTTTTGAGCTGTACATCCTCATGGCGGAGATAGCTATTAGCCTGCAGCTCTTGAAATACACATTTCGCGGCCTCTATATCCTTGAACAGGCCGGTCCCCCACAACGTTTTTCCGACACACTCCTCATGGGCGCAGCCAAGCAACTGCTCCAGAAAGGGATTTACATCGATTATCACTCCCGAGGATGCATCGAGTATCAGGATTCCGTGATGTGCTGCCTCAAAGAGGCGCTTATATCTAACCTCGGAGTTCCTGAGCACGTATACCATGGCAGCACCATCGCTTCTTCCGTTGTTCGCTTGCCTGGCGGGCGGTCGCGACCGAAATTCTTCAGCGCAAAGGATCTGTTGCTGTATTCGTTCGACCGAGCCGTCGGACTGTTCCGGCGACCCGTTCGACCTCGCCCTCCCAATTGACTCTGCCACGGCACACCTCTTGGGCAAGCTGACATTCCGCGATTTTCGCTGCATCCCTGGAATTACCGCCGAAATGCCCCGTCGCTGCCGCTAATTTCGGGGTGACGCGGAACTCAATGAGTGGACACTCGCACGGTGAATCAGACTGCGGTGCAGCTGCGGTTTGATTTGACGGGCGAACCATCGCCGTGTCCAGAACCTGCGACAATATCCTCAGGCGCTCGGAACGGTTGCCCGGAAATAGTGTGAGCCGAAATCCAGATGGGCGCCAGGGTAACGACCCTAATGGCGATCATCCGAATTGAGGGCGCATTCAGATCAGAGAGAACGAGGTCCGGAAGCCTCCTTCCGAATCGCGCCCGCGCGGTGAAAGCGTCTGAGGCGACTCGGACCGCGTAGCTAAGCGTAGCAAGGGTACTCAACAGAGCCACATGGATCGGCAAGGCATCATCTACGAAAAGAAGTCCGGGTGTGACCGCGCCCATTTTAGTCCGCCCCTGTGCGTTGTATATATATTTAGCGTCCAGATATAGAGTGTCCCACCGTATTCCTGCCGGTACTGTTCCATATGACACGCTCTCATATACCACAATAGTGTCATTCGTCACCAAATAGTATTATTACCACAGTGTGTAAGCTACCGTTGTTCCAGCGCTGGCCCGTGCCAGAACCGCGGATTTTATCCTGGCGCGACACGTCAGAATGGAATGGATTACTCTTGCGCCGCATGACCGTGTTGCGTATCCATCGACGTCACACAACTGGAGACGCTCACCGCAAAGCATCTGGATGGCGTCGCGATGCGTTTCCGCAGCCAGATGGTGGTATGCTTCTCCAGTTACAGGACGCTCGATAACATTATCGCGAGGAGGAGAGATCGACTTTGGGTTTCCGCGCGACGGGGTCGATATGTTCACTATTGAACAAACACTGGGCCGGAAGTGGCTCAGCTTGAAAAGGTCCGGCCGTTGCTGACAGCGGGCCGAAGAGGTAACAATCGGACGGGGCAAAAGTATTTGTTGTCGAAGACGAGTTCGCTAGACGGCTTCGTCAAAGAAGCGAAGACGCTCTCTCAGGCGATCTAGCTGTTTCTGGAAGGCTGTCTGATCTGCGTCCGACATGATAAGCGGCCTGCCGCGCCTCACAAAGTCAATATAGTTCTTGCGTGCGTTGGAAATGGCATCCGGCACAGTTTCCCGATTCGCTCGAACCCCCTCGAATTCCGTGGGCGCCGTAGAGCGGGCTGCATCTGCGAGGAGAGTCCTTACGGCCATTTGGTTTCCAATCATCAATCTGCACGGGAAGCCCTCGCAATCGGGAGGCGGTACTATCTCGCAAGGGTGGCAGGTCTGGTCGGTGTTGGCAATGGTACTTTGGTGGGGACAATTCGGCGTCTTATATCTCAACTCACGTCTCCACTATCATGCGAGGGACCGCACAAATGTGCTTGACCGCGAAAGTGTTATGTTAACTGTTTTTCGTGCGGGCGATACTGGTTATCTCGGGACTGCCGCCAGCTGTTCGGCCGTGTTAGGTGCTTACTGGATAGTAATTTGCGAGTAGCCGGTAAACCGACCGGAACCCGACATTGCCCGTCCCGAAGTTCTCGATGAGCGCGTTGGCGATTTAGCACTCATCCGCGGAAGCTGCAGCCTGATTTCAGAACTCATAAACCCAGGTCAGGGGTTCAAATCCACTGGACCTGAGTCTACGCCGCGCTCAATGGCTTAATAGAAGAGCTTTAGGGCGAGCTGAAGCTGCCTGGGTGGAAGCGCTCCGGTGAGGTAGCCGAAGGTTGTCGTCCCCATGATCGTGGAGTTGATTGAGTTCTGCGGTCCGGGGGCCGCGAACTGAAAGTTGGGATGGTTAAATGCGTTGAAAGCTTCCGCGCGGAACTCGATGTGGCGCAACTCGCCCAGCGGAATGGTCTTCAAAAGCGCAAAGTCGACGTCTTTGTCGCCCGGACCCTCGAGGGTGTTCAGGCCGACGTTGCCGAGCGAACCGAGCGCTGGGTCCTGAAATGCGCAGGTATTGAAGAAGGTCCCGGGTATGCAAGCCTTGGAGGTCGCCTTGACGCCAGGGACGACATCGGGCCGCTGCTGGCCGTCGGAGTTGGCGAAGTTTGCATCTCCATCGGTGACTGTGAACCACGTGCCGTTGGAGAGAGTGACGATTCCAGACCAGTTCCAGTGGCCGATGACCGCGTCGACGGGGCGCAGGTGAGTGGCAAAGCGCTGCCCGGTACCGAAGGGCAGATCGTAGAGGTAGCTCGCGACGAAGCGGTTGCGTACGTCGAAATCCAGCGGTCCATATTCCTGATTCGGGTACAGGCTGTTGCGGAAGCCATCGTTGTTCTGCGAACCGAGATCGGCGCTGCTGGCGTTGCCGAGCGACTTACTGTAGGTGTAGTTGACGATGAACTCCAGGCCCGCGCTCAGACGCTGCTGGAACGAAGTCTGCAGACCGTTGTAGTTCGACGATCCGGCAGACTTCAGATAGCCGATGAATGCATCGACATACGGGAATGGGCGACGGGGCGCCGTGGGCGCGGATGGATCGGCCGTCGGCTGCGCCTGGTTGAGATTCAGATAGATGTAGGAGCGGTTGCTCTTCGAACCAATGTAGGCGAGCTCAAGCATCGTCTTCGTTGTCAATTGATACTGCGTTGCCAGATGCCACTGAATGACGTAGGGCATGCGCAGGTTGGTTTGCAGCGAGAAGAGCGTAGGCGTGTTGGGGTCGATGAGCGCTGTGGGAGGGAATCCATTCGCGAGGGTGCTGATTCCCGGCACCGAACAATCCTCGGCGGCAGAGTAGGAAGGAAGCGCGCAGGGCTCGGAGAACGTCTCGCTGATAAAGTACGGCGGGTTGAACCCAGGGCTGGGATTGCTGTAGGGTCCGGCCTCGTCCCCGTTGAAGAAGATCCCAAAGGCGCTATGAATCACAATCCGCTTGGTGGCGCTGTACGAGAGTCCGACGCGCGGCGAGAAATCCTTGTAGTCGGCTCCGATCAGAGCGCCGCTGGCGTTGTGATTTACGGGCAGGATGGAAGCCAACGTGGGCGTCAGACTGACATTGCTGTCCTTCGGTATGTCGAGGTAGCCGGTGATGGGATTGAAATTGGCCTGGGCGTCATGCTCGGAGTAGACCGGCGAGAAGTACTCATAGCGAAGACCAACGTTCAGCGTGAGGTTCGACCGGGCACGCCAATCGTCTTGCACAAACAGCGCAAAGGTATGCCGGTAGTAATCGATGTTATTGAGGTTGTTAATGCCGCCACTTTCGGGCTGGCCCGTGAGTAGCGTTGCCAGGCTGTTGCCGCCGGTGCCGGGATCCCCGGCGTTGTCGGTGAATTGATGCGTGAAGCTCATGGTGCCGCGGGGAAATGCCGGCTCATAGATGGAGAAGTGCTCGGGGCGGACTTCGCCGCCAAGCTTCCACGCGTTGTTGCCGGCAACCAACGTGAAGGTATTGGAGAACTGGAGCGTCTTCTGCTTCTCGATCGCGGGAAGAAACGTGGGGCTGCCCAGGTTCGAGGCATCCGTGAAGACGAGCTGCGGTAAACCACCATTGTTGGTGCCAGCTTGATAGGGCACGCCCGGAAAGCCTACCTGGGCAGAAACGTTTTCGTTCTGGTTCGCCTGATAGCGACTTGTCTTGATCCAGTTGAAGCCGGCGCGGAATTCGTTGATCTTGTGCGGCGAGAAGATGTGCACTTCGCTCGCAGCTCCGGCATAAGCCGTAATCTGCTGAATGCCGTCGAAAAAGCCTCCGCCATCGGCCAGTCCTGGAAATGGCGATCCGATGTTCTCGGGACTGTTGCTTTCGCTGAAACGGTAGAAGGCGTTGTCCGATTTGGTGATAACCTGGTCGACCCGGACGTCGCCCTGATTGATGGTCTGCGTAGTCACCGGATCGGAGACGTAGTTGTAACCGGACGCATTGGCATTCGGCTCGGGAAAAAGATTGATCAGCGTCTTGCCGAGCGAATCCATGCTCGAGGCGGGAATCACATTGCTGGGCGCGCCATTGGAGTAGCCGAAGGGAACGCCGCAATAGCCGCCTCCGCTCGGTTGCGTTTTGGTGGTATCGAATATTTCGCCCGCATAGGTGGCCGCACCGTTGCAGTCCAGAGTCCCCGTCGGAGAACTGAGATCGAGTTGGCTGGAGAAATCGCCCCCGCGTTCGGCAAGCGTCGGCACAACCGAGGTCGTGGTCTGCGCTTCGCTGTTCCGCAAGCCCTGATAGTCGACAAAGAACAGGAGCTTGTCGCGAATGATTCTTCCCCCCAGGGTCGCGCCGAACTGGTTCTGATGGTACGGCTGCTGGGTGGAATCGAAGTAGTTCAGAGCGTCGAAGTCCTGGTTGCGCAGGAACTCGTACAGAGTGCCATGGAATTGGTTGGACCCGGACTTGGTGGTGGCGTTGACGATCGCTCCGGTGGCGCGGCCGAACTCGGCGTCGTAATTGCCGGTCTCGATCTTGAATTCCTGCAGTGCGTCGGGAGGAGGCATGACCACGTAGTTGGCTTCATTGAGCAGGTCGGGGAGATTGGAGTTATTGTCGACGCCATCGAGCAGAAAGTTGTTGTCCAGAGAGCGGGCGCCGCTGGCGCTGAAACCGTAACCGCCGGAGTCGCGCGCGCCCGGCTCGCTGGTGGTTACGCCAACCGTCAACTGCGCCA
Organism: Acidobacterium sp.; assembly: GCA_003167515.1. Classification (GTDB taxonomy): domain Bacteria; phylum Acidobacteriota; class Terriglobia; order Terriglobales; family Acidobacteriaceae; genus Palsa-343. The sequence continues at coordinate 7,468 of PMSS01000126.1, forward strand.
GCTGCACGGGATTGCGTCCGTTGAGCGGCAGGGCCACCATCGACTCGCCGTCGATCACCTGACCCGTCTCCGACGAGTCGGTTTCGAGCAGCGGCGCCACGTCATGCACTTCCACGTGCTCGCTCACATTGCCCAGTTGCAGAGTTACGTCGATGCGCTGGCGCTGCTGCACGTCCAGTGTGATCGGGCCCGCCAACGCCTCCTTGAATCCTTTGGCCGCTATCGTGATCTGGTAAGTTCCAATGCGCACCGGACTGATAACCCAGACTCCAGAGGAGTCGCTTTGCACCTGGTAGCGGAAATTCGTCTCCGTGTTGACAGCCGTTACTGTTGCGCCCGGAATGACGGCGCCGCTCAGATCCACAACCCGCCCCTCCAGCGAGGCAGCATCGCGCTGGGCAAATACCGTCGAAGATGCGGCAACCGCGACCGCCATGCACAACAGCTTCAGTTTTGGGATATTGAATGACATAGCGTCGCCTCCTCAGATATGGTTTCCAGCCGGCTGAAATAATCCTGCAGAAGGTCGTTTGCTTCCCAGGTCGCTGCAGAACAAGGCGAGGCGGTCTTTGACGATGCCGCTGATCCCGCCGTGGTGTATTGGGCGTGAGCCGTGGAGCTCGATCCAACGAGGATCGAGATCGGGAGCCGGGAAACAACTTGTGGGCTCCGGGCTTTTGCGGTTGCCGGGTCGGAATTCATGCGCTCCGCCTCCAGGATCAAAGACCTGCATTTTGCCTTGTTTTGATTACGTATGCCGTCGTGATCTTACGTTTTAGATCACATTCGGAACCTTGTCAAGAAAAACCAGCCACCACAGGGTGACGGAGTCACTCTGCCCCGGTATCTGCTCCCGGATCGGAGCTCACCTGCGCTCGCCATCGCATGAGGAACGCGACCACCAGACCGACCGCCATCCACGCGGCGCCAAGCAGCTGTGCAGCGTGCGTGAGGTGCAGCCAGATGAATCCGCATACGAGAAAACCGCTCACAGGAATCACGGCAGGAAGAGGCACTTTCTCCGTCGACCGGAACTTGTAATGGACGAAAGCGGCGAGGTTCACGCCCATGAAGGCAATGAAGGCGCCGAAATTCAGAAGTTCCGCGCCACGCTCGAAACTGAGCAGAAAACACCCGGTCAGAGTGACGAGGCCGAGCAGCAGAACGTTGTTACGGGGAATGCGGGTTCGAGGGCTGACCGCTGCGAAGAACCGGCGCGGGAGCGCATTCTCGCGGCCCATGCCATAGAGCAGGCGCGCGGCTCCGAACTGTGCCGCGATGCCCGATCCCATATTGGCCACAATCAGCGTGGCATTCAGCAGGATGAAGAGGGCGCGTCCGCCGACACGCCGCGCAACTTCGACGAACGCGGTGTCGACGATAGCAGGCGGGAACGGCGAGCGCGCCGGCCACGCCAGCTGCGCTGCGTACACTTCCACGGCGGAGAGAATGCCAATAGCGAGGCAGGTGAGAACTGTACCCAGCATGATGTTGCGCCGGGGATTTTCGACCTCCTCTGACATCGTCGAGATGCCGTCGAAGCCAATATAGGTAAGCACGGCGATCGATGTTCCATGCAACAGGGTACGCGGGGAGAAGGTCGCCGGATCGTAAAACGGCCGGAGCCAGGCTCCGCCGATCGGCCGCATCACCCCGGCGATGTACCGGAACGCGCACGCCAGAAAGATGACGACGACGATGCTCATCCCCAGCGCAAGAAACGCGTTGACCCTGGCGGAAGTCTGCACCCCGCGCAGGTTGAGGCCGGTAAAGACCACAACGATGGCAAGCACCCATGCCGCATACGGGATGGCCGGCGCCAGAGCATGCGCGGCGACTCCGCACCACACCGCGCAGATGATGGGGTTGAGCATGTAGTCCATCAGCATGGACCAGCCGACCAGATAGCCGCCCAGAGGATGGAGTTCGCGCGCGACGTAAGTGAACGCCGACCCGGCGGAGGGATAGACGCGCGCCATGCGGCCGTAGCTGACGGCCGTGAAGAGCATGGCGACCATCGCGATAAAAATGGTGGTCACGACGTGGCCGCCCGCAGCGTTGCTGACCACGCCGTAGATGCTCATGGGCGCGGTTGGCTGGATGATGATGATGCCGTAAAGAATCAGGT
>PMSS01000458.1 GCA_003167515.1 Acidobacterium sp.
TGGCAGGGTTGGCATGAATACAAGGCGACTCATCCGACTGCATCGGTCGAGGATTGGCGGAGATTTCAGAAGCGGGCAGGGCATGGCAACGCGAAGTAGTCAAGATCGGGAGGCTATTGGGCGGGGGCCAATCGGTTCCGCCTTTTGCTTTATGCTGAAGAATTCGAGAGGGGCAATATGACAGGTCCTAATCCAGCCTTGGCTGATCTGGTAGAGCCGGATCGGATCACAGGCGTGCATCAATTCCGATGTACTCAATTGCTCTTCCCTTGGTGCTGAGGCCGCAATCTCAAGGCNNTGGTGAGTGAAAACCGGCGAGGACATCTTGCCGCCTCTTCCGTATGCCCAGCATTCTGGGCCTCGCCCGAACTGAAGTCAAGGTTGAGCGGTGCAAAAAAGGCCCGCCACCCCACCAAGGGCAACGGGCCTGAATTGAGTGAACGAATGCCCGAGAGTGCCACAGGGCAGCGGGGCCGGATGTGATGGGTGTCACAGAGGGTGTGATTTCCATCGCAGTGGAAGACTGCGCGATGAACAATTACTGTGTTGTCGGCAATACGGAAGTTTCGTCGCCTCGTTCCTTTACAGCCACTTACGGGCGCGTGTACACAATACCTTCTCAAATGTGTACGCAAGTTACTAATTCGATGCGGTTTCCTGAATCTTTTGCGATTGTGGCGTATCCAATGTGTAGCTGATCCCTCGCCAGAAGGACCTTGAACCCCAGAAACGCGATGCGTGGGATCAGCAGTTAACCACGGCGAAGCATAAGGGTCTGGCAACAGGTGACCCGCCCGTGTCCGCTAACAATGGCCTTCCTCTGATGCGGTGGGGTAATCAGGCAGTGTGATGTTGTGTGCAGGTTGCAAGCAATGAGTATTTCACTGCGCAGGAAATAGCGGGCCTTTTGAAGTTGTCACGGGATACCGTTATTAGGACGTTTGAGAAGGGGCCGGGTGTATTGCGGATCGGCCACGGCGGGAGCATGTCGAAGCGCCGTTACTATTCACTCCGCATACCAAAAGAGGCGCTCGACAAATTTATCATCGAAACGCGGGTGAGTTGATCGTTAAAACGTGGCGCTCACCAGCGAATCGAGACGGTCTTGCCGGGCCTGTACCCAAGGTGCGTAGTGTTTTTCCGTGGTCTTGATGGACTCGTGGCCCAGCAGTTTAGACACCTCCTCAATAGGCACTCCTTTTTCGAGGAGCGCGACAGCAAAGGTATCTCTTAACTGATGCGAGTGCCCGTCCTGCATCCCAGCCGCATGGAATGCCTTGCGTAGATCGTGGGACCAGTTTGTGACGGCGCTGCTCTCTTTGCCAGTGCCTGTATTCCAGAAAAAGTAATCCGGGTGATCGTTGTGGACGGTCAGCAATTCGGCGCTCACTGCGGGCGGAATGATCACGCTTACGTCCGTGCCCGTCTTCGTCCTCTTCGTTGTCACGCGGTGCAGCTTGCGGGCTTCGTCCCACACCAGTTCCCTTCTCTCCAGTGTCACTGCATCGCGGATCGCCAGACCGCTGAACCGCATTAGCTGCACCAGAGCGCGAACGCGGGCGGCCTTCTCTGGCTTGAACGTCGAAGGAATCGTGTCGAGAAGCCTTTGGTACTCCTCAGTGGACAGGGGCAACGTGGGCGGTTCATCGATCTTGACGCGGGAGAGCTTCGGAACTTTATCGATCCACCCTGACTCATGAGCAAAGTTCAGGAATCCGGCCAGCCGCGTTGTGGCGCGTGCCCGTGTCTGCGTGCTCTTGTACGTATCCCATGCAGCCTGAAATTCGATTAGGTCTTCTTTGCGCATGTCGGCAGGAAAGTAAATCTGGCGCAGCGCCGCGTTGCGTCGGGACCTCCATACATGGGTGGAGTCTGCCGCCCCGCCAAGGCAAAGCATGGCTTTCTGGAGGCTCATTTTCAGGATTGATTTTGGTGATCCGGGGGTTACGCGGATTCGATGGACTACAGGACCGGGATCGGCGGCAATTACCTTCCGCTGCGATCCCACACCAGACCGTATAGGTACGCCGTGGTAGGGATGGTCACCGTCTTTACGCAGCGCTCACTATGCGGGACACCTGTACGGCGCTCCACTCACCCCCGCGTGCTGTGGGGATGCCCCGCTCGTTCAACACTGAAGCAATCTCACGCAGCGATACAGCCCCCTCAGCTTTGATCGCTTCGATCATGGGCAACCGGTCTGCCGCACGCTTCGCAGCCGGCTCCTGACGCACCCGTAGGCTCGCTATATGGCCTTTAGACGCAATCTTGGCACTGTTCCAACGCATTCCCCCTAGCCGCGTCCCACGGGCCTTAGCAGCCTGCAAAGCGGCCTTTGTACGGGCAGAAATCATAGCGGCCTCGTGCTCTGCCATCGCGGCCATGATGTGAACGGTGAGCCGGTTGGCTTGGGGCAAATCGACAGCGACAAACTCCACACCAGCTTCCATCAGGTTCGAGATGAAGTTGACGTTGCGGGCCAGACGGTCCAGCTTGGCAATGATGAGGGTCGCACCATGTACGCGGCACAGCCTCAGAGCATCCGCTAGCTTGGGGCGATCATTCTTCTTACCGGACTCAATCTCTACAATCTCCTGTAGCAGCGTCCAGCGCCCGCCGTTGAGATGATCAGCTACAGACTGACGCTGTGCCTCCAGACCTAAGCCGGAGCGCCCCTGACGCTGTGTAGAGACCCGAAGATAGCTAATAAACTTGCCCGATGCCATGATTTCAGCCTTTCCGGGACGCTGTAACGCTAATCGCAACGTCCGATGCAGTAACCGTAACACGGCTAAATCAGGCTGTCAACGGGAAAATGAGGGTCAGATAGCTTCCAAACCTACAGATTATGGTAGATAAGCGTACAAAATACACTTTGGTGTCAAAGTCACGCCAATTGGTGAACGAGACGGCATTGGCCGGGTCTACAGGGTACGGATAGGAATGGGTAAGCGTACAGTGTACCGGCATGGCTGGGGATTGGAATGGTCGGAGGTAGAGAGGGTTTGGGATGATGTTGTGGTGATGATGGTAGGTCAGGGAATGGGATAACGGGATCGGGTTACTGCCTATTCAGCGTATAAAGTGCAAAGAGCGGGTGATGTGTGTTTCCTGTGTCCTGTGCTCTCGACTCATTGGCCGGGTTTCACAGGGCATGTGTGGTTTTGAGGGTACGGTATACGCCCGCACGTTTAGCATGGTGGTTAGGATTTAATGAATCGTCACCATCCCGGCATCCCATCCTTCGTAGGGAATCGTGCTAGCAGTTGAGAAAGTAGCCTGATAGGCTCCTGTTGATGTGAGAAGTTCATCTTCGACGCAGAAATACGGTGACGTGAACCGACTATTGAATCCTGAGCCAGCTTGAACATCAACGTCGGCCACGGCAATTCCAAGAAGGACCTCATTGGGATAATGCGTTGTGGCCGGTCCCGATGTGACCGTCATCCCACTTGTTCCACCAGTGGTGCTGGTCGCATCGACATTTGCAACTCCTGAGTATTCCAACGCCACCAGTGAAAACTGGTAGGAAATCGGCGAACCCGGATTAACCGTCACCGTTAGATTGCTGGCACCATTCACGTTCTGCGCGATATAAACGCACGCTACCCAGTCGTTGCTGTCAATTGAAGATGTTTTTAATACCTGATTATAGATATTACCGGCAGAATCTGATATGGGTACGGTGCAATTCTCTTGCTGGTTGTTCCACCAAAACGCGATTGCAATGAGGTCACCAGTATTTACCTTGTTGTTAAACGTTGCGGAAAAACTGGACGCGGTTGATTGCGAGGTGAAGTTTGCTGATTGCACAAAAGCCGCTCCATTTTCGGTAGGAGCGTGACCCGCTGCATATAGGCTTCCTACATATTCGCCAGATGAAGCCTCAAAAACTAGGAGGGCGAACAGGCTTGCATCATAGTAGCTGTAATAGGCGATAGGCTGACCTTGGAATGTGCCACTGGCAGAAAAGCCGCCACCAATGACAGTTCCGGTTAGTACGGTAGTTCCGGTGTCCATACCAGATACAGTTGCATTCACGGTCAGGCTATCGTTGGAGGACTCCGTCAAGATTGCCGTCACGCCATCAGTCGTTCCATCGGGAAAGTTTAGCTGCCCAGAATAGGTGCCGTTCACGGAAGGTATTAGCGTACCTGAAAATGTGCCGCTGTCGGCACAGCCGCCGCCGGATGACTGGTAGGTGCCGGTCATGGTGGTGCCGTTGCTACCAACGGTTCCGGTTATCGTGAACAGATTCCCCCCTTCGTTGAAGGTAAAGGAGACGCTGGTCCCGGTCGTTGTTCCGGTTACCGAATCGTTTCCGTTGCCGGGACAATTCCCGCCTATGACATTTTGCCCTGACGGGTTTTCCGCAACGATGAATATCTGATTAGAACCGTTGGCTGATAAATTCGCACCTGATTGTTGCAGGTTAACTTCGAGCAAAGTATCATAGCCCGGTTGTGCGGTCGAAGCCGCTGTGAACTGCCAGCTCCCGGCTAAGCTGGCGTAGCTCGGTTCGGTTGGTGGATTGCCCGAGCCAAGACCGGTGGTCGAATTGACGCTCCCTGCACAGCCCATTAGGAGAGCTACGAATAGCGAGAGTGATCCAATCCAAATCCTCTGTCTCATTTCGATCCGCTTTTTTATGGTTTCGCCTACCGGGTTGGCCTAATCTTCGATGATTCGGTTGGGGCAACGAAATGCCGCTAATGGGGCATGTGCTTGTTCATTGGGGCGATTTAGCAGCCAGCGAATCCAAAGAGTCAACAGGCGCGGCAAAAAGGGGTAGTCGCTCAGTTTGGAAACGAGGAGGCTATTCCCTGACCAACTGCCCGCTCACGGGGCATATATAGCCGGTGATATGTCCGAGATGAGTGGCGTGCGGATCGATTGGCAACTCCCTCTCAACGAGAACGACATTGTGAATCCCGCAGAGGGGCGGTTGCGAATTCGCTTTCATGAAGCACAGGACTTCCATGCTTCGCCTCATTTCCCGCAGCGCTTAGGGAAAAACCAGCGGCCCGCTCCTCGCAGACACCGAGCGAACCGCTGGTGAGGTACAGCGGATGACAGAAGGATGGCAGAAGGCGGCTGTGGACAGCAAGAGTACGGTAGTCACGTAGCGCGTTATACTTTGGCTTTCAAAACTTGGGACCAAAGTTGGGACCAACCAACGGCTTTTTAGGGGTGTTTTTTGCAGCTAAACGACACCGAATCAATGAATTTCCCCTATGTTCGGGACCAGGGGGTCGGAGNNAAATCCTCTCTCCCCGACCATTGATTCAAGGCCCGCGACGCGCTCCACTACTACCTAAACGACCGGCTGCGCCGGCGTGAAGCAATCCGCCGATGCCGCGTGAGCAGTGATGACCCTCAGATTTCTTCGTTACTAGTATTGCGCAGTTCGCGAGCGAAGTCCTGCTTTGAGGTGAAGCGGAGCACCAGCAGCGGCATCACAAAGAGAATCGCAAATACGGTCGTGACCATGCCTCCCACGACGACGCGCGCCAGCGGCTGCTGCGCCTGGGCGCCGATGCTGGTTGCCACGGCGGCGGGAAGAAGTCCGATGCCGGCCGCCATGCAGGCCATCACGACCGGGCGCATCTCATCGAGACAGCCTTTTTCGAGGCCGCGCGTGATCCCCTCTTCGCGCTGGGCGCGGCGGATCCCGGAGAGAAAGACGACTGCTCCCAGTGTGGCGACGCCGGTCAGAGAAGTGAATCCCACGGCGGCAGAGATGCTGAACGCGGTTCGTGTGAGAAACAGCGAAAGAATGCCGCCGATTGCGGCGAAGGGCAGCGTAGCGACCACGATGAACGCGTCGCGCCAAGTGCGGAACTGGATGTAGAGCAGCACCATGATGACGGCGAGGCTGACCGGGATGATGATGGCCAGGCGATGCTGTTCTTTTTTGAGGCTGTCGAATTCGCCGGCCCACGTGTATTCGTAGCCTGAAGGCAGCCTGACCTGGTCAGTCAAGCGGGCCTGCAGATCCTGAATGGCGCTGGCAAGGTCGCGGCCGCGTACGCTGAACTTGATGGGGATGTAGCGGCGCCCCCCCTCGTGGTAGATCATGAAGGCGCCGTTGCGAATGGTAACGTCGGCCACCATGCCGAGCTGCACCTGATTGCCGTCGGGTGTGGGGAGCAGGATGCGGGCAATCTCGTCCGGGGTACTGCGGAAATCCGCGCCATAGCGAACGGCAAAGTCGAAGCGGCGATCGTTGTCGATGATTTGCGTGACCGGAGCGCCGCCCACCGCGGCCTGCACAGCATTGTTGATGTCCTGAGGCTGAAGACCGTAGCGCGCCGCCCTGGTGCGGTCGATGGAGACCAGCAGGCTCGGCTGACCGGTGACATCGAAGACGCCAACGTCGGCGATGCCGGGGACCTTTTGCATAATTCCGGCAATTTGGCCGGCAATGCGCGTGAGCTGATCGAAGTCGTTGCCGAAGAGCTTGAGTGAGTTTTCCCCCTTGACGCCGGACATCGCTTCTTCCACGTTGTCCTGGATGTTCTGGGAGAAATTGAAATCGACTCCTGGGAATTGGTCGAAGCTGTGACCGATGGCGGCGATCAGTTCGTCTTTTTTGCCATGGAACTCCGGGCGCCATTGGCCGACGGGTTTGAGATCGGCGAGGAATTCGATGTTGTTGAAGGTGCTGACGTCGGTGCCATCGTCGGGCCGGCCCATCTGCGAGACGACCTGGGTGACTTCGGGATACGCGCGAAGGACGGCGCGGATATCGTCGGCCATTTTTTCGGAGGACTGGAAAGAGATGTCCTGCTGCATATCGGCGCGAATCCAGAGGTTGCCTTCCTCGAGTGCCGGCATAAATTCGCCGCCGACAAAGTGGAAGAGGACGGCGGCGCAGCCGAGGGCGACAAAAGCGATGATCCAGGTCAGACCTCTGAAGCGAAGAGCACGGTTAAGCCCGCGGTCATAGTGGCGGCGGAAGAAGCCACTGAGCCAGGTCTCTTTCGCATCGCCCTTCATGTTTTTGGGAACGGCCAGGGAGGCGAGAACAGGAGCAAAGACAAGGGCGAAGAGCAGCGCGCCGGTCAGGGCGAATCCATAGGTGACGGACATGGGCGCGAAGATTTTTCCGGGCACGCCCTGCATGGTAAACAGCGGGATAAATGCGACAAGGATGATGAGAGTGGCGAACAGAACAGGCGTGGCAGCATCGCCAACGCCAGCCAGGATAAGATCGAAAACTTCCTCGCCTTCGATGCGCCGGGTGACTTTGCGGTAGACGCTCTCGAGGACCACGATCGATGCGTCAACGAGGATGCCGAAATCGATCGCGCCGATGGAGATAAGGTTTGCCGACTGATTAGTGAGGACCATCAGACTGAACGCGAAGAGCACTGCGAACGGAATGGTGATGGCGGCGATGGTGGTGATGCGCCAGTCCCCAAGCATGCTGAGCAGCACCAGGGTGACGAGGGTAAGCCCCAGGACGACGATGTGGCGGACTGTGGAGGTGGTGATGTTGATGAGGTTGGTGCGGTCGTAGATGGTGCTGACGTGCATACCCGGAGGCAGGAGATTGCCGTGGTTTAACCGATCGATCTTTTCACGCAGGGCAGCGAGGGCGGGAAGGGACTTTGCGCCTTTCTGCAGAAGGACGATGGCCTGAACGATGTCGGGGTCGTCGTGATGGTTGAAGTCGCTACGCCCGACTTTGCCGAGGCGCGGCTGATGGCCTTCGCGGACGTCGGAGACATCGCGTAGCAGGACCGGCACGCCGTTATGCTCAGCCACGACGATATTGCGCATGTCATCGAGCGAATGCAGAAGGCCGATGCCGCGGACGTTGACGCTCTGGCTGCCAATGGTGAGGTAATTGCCGCCGGCGTTGGCATTGCTGTTGGTGATGGCGTTGATCACCTGGGTCGTGGTCACGCCGTAGGTGAGCAGTTTGTTTGGATCGATTTCGGCCTGATACTGGCGAGTGGTTCCGCCGAAGGTGGCGACATCGATGATGCCCGGGACCTGCTTGATCTCGCGAAGAAGGAGCCAGTCCTGCGTGGCCTTGAGTTCGTTCAGTGAGTAGCCGGGGCCGGTGAGCTGGTAGCGATAAATTTCGCCGACCGGGGATTCCGGTGAGAGCTGTGGCTGCAGGTTGTTGGGCAGGGTGACCTGCTGCAGGCGATTGAGCGCCTCCTGTCGGTCGATGAAGTAATCGCTGTCGAAGGCGAAGTACATCTTCACGTCGCTCAGTCCGAAGATACTGATGGACCGGATCTGGTCGAGTTCCGGCGTGCCGTACAGGCCCGTCTCCATCGGGATGGTGACCTGCTGTTCCATCTCTTCCGCGGACCAGGAGGGGTTCTGCGTGATGAACTCGACCATGGGCGGCGAGGGGTCGGGGTAGGCTTCGATGTCGAGTTGCAGGAAGGCGTACGCGCCAATGCCGAGCATCGCGAGAAAAACGATGAGGACCACGTTGCGGTAGCGGAGAAGAACGCGGATGAGAGACTGCATGACTACTGCGCCTCTTGTGCGCGCAGAAGCTCTGCTCCGGCGGTGACAACTTTGTCTCCATCGTTCAGCCCCTGAGCGATCTCGTCGTTGTCGGCGTGCGTTTCGCCGAGGATGACGGAGCGGCGGTCGTACTTGCCGGGCGCCGTCTCGACGAAAACGAAGGTTTCGTGCCCGTTCTGGATGACGGCGGTTGCGGGGACGACGATGACGTTGCGCTGGCGGCCGGTCACCGCCATATTCGCGTACATTTGCGGCTTAAGCCGATGGCCGGGATTAGGAAGCACAACGCGCACTTTGAGCGTGAGCGATACCGGGTCGACCGCGTCAGAAACGTTGTCGATGGGGCCATGGAGGGTAAGCCCCGGATAGCCGTTGACGGTGATGTCCGTCGGCTCCCCAACGTGGATCGCTCCCTGGTCGCGGGGAAAGATGTCGCCCACCACCCAGATGGAGTCGATGTTGGCGATGGTGGCGATGGCCGTGGCGTTGTCGAGCGAGCGCTGCAGTTCGCCGGGGCCGGTCCCGACGTCGAGCACGACGCCAGAGATAGGCGCGAGGATGGGGACGATGTCGGAAGTGTCGTTTTCGCTGAAGCCGAGCAGGTGGAGCGCCTGGCGAGCGCGCTCCAGTTCGGAGTGGTCGGAGTCGTCGAGCGCTTTGAGGTCGTCGTAATCCTTTTGCGCCAGGACCTCATGCTGCAGCAGCTCTTTGGCGCGGTTGAACTGCAGATCGGCGCGGGCGGCTTCAATTCTTGCTTTCTCGAAATCGGAGCGGGCCTGGGCAGCGTCGCTGCTTTGCAGGGTGCCGATACTCTGGCCCTTGTGGACTTCCTGCCCGGGTAGGATTCTGAGCGAAAGCACGCGGCCGCTGATGAGCGGATAAATATGGACCATGGCGGTGGGGTTCGCCTGGACACGTGCGGCGAGGACCAGCTTGCTCGCCACCGGTTGCGGGTGGACGATGACGGTTTCGACCACCTGTTCCTTCGGCGTCGCCGTTGGCGGCGGAGTTTCGTCATGATGGCACGCCGTGGCGACAAGCAGGAGTGGCGCGCCGGCGAGAAGGACAGCGAAAGAAGAGGGCTGGTGCCGTTTCATGGGACGATCTCCGTGGCGGCGGCGAAGCTCAGCTGGTGAAGGCTGAGCCAGACCTGCTGATTGGCAGTGAGCGCGTCGAGATTTACCTGGCGGTAGTCGCGCAGCGCATCGAGATAGTCGAGCAGCGTGGAGCCGCCGCGGCGATAGCTGAATTCAACATTTTCGCGCACGCGCTGGGCCTCAGCAGTGTAGTGGCTGTTATAGCGCTTCGCCAGATCGAGTGCGGCGTCGTACGCGGCCCAGGCCTGATCGACGTCGTTCAGCACCTGGTTGCGAGCGGCGATTTCAGCAAAGCGGGAAGACTGCGCCTCGAACCGAGTGCGTTCCTTTTCGCCCTGATTGCGGTCGAAGATGCGCAGCGGAATGGAAATCTGGAAGCCGGCGCTGTTGTAGGTTGCGGTGCGCTCGTACTCGCCGCCGATGGTAGGGTCGGTGGTGCCCTCGGCATCGGCGAGCTTCACATTTGCATCCGCCACAGTTACAGATTGGCGGGCGGCCAGATAATCGGGGCGCGCGGCCAGCGCATCCTGTTCCACCCGCGCCATCGTGATGGTGAACTCGGGCGGGGTTGTATTGCCGGTAATATCGAAGGCCGAAGCGGGCTTTTCCACGCCCATGAGCAGCTGGAGGGAATCTGCGGCCCGGATGAGGTCGAGCTTTGCGCTGTCGTAATCGGATTCAAATTCGGCGAGCTGTAGATCGATTCGCTCGAAATCGGTTCTGCTGATGTCGCCGGCGTTGAGTCGCACACGGCTCAGATCGACAGTCTTGTTGTAGCTGTCGAGGTTGTCCTGCGCGATGTGCAGCGCCGCTTTGGCGATGAGCATGTTAGTGAAGGCGTTCTTGATCGCGAGCACGGTCTGGCGCACCTGATCGTTGTACTGGCTGCGTGTCACGTCGGTGGTGGAACGCGCCGCGTCCAGTCGCCAACGGCGTTTTTGTCCGCGTTCAAACAGGCGCGTTACATTGGCCGCGTAGGAGTAGGGGCTGGCCGGGTTACTGGCCGGCAAGGTAATATCGGCGCCGGAGATCGTAAAGCTGGGGTTCTGCCGCAGGCCAGCGGTGATTTCGGCGGCTTTGGTGGCGTCGACGTGCTGTTCGGCTGAGAGCAGCGATGGATTCTTTGTGCGCGCGATGTCCAGCACCTGGGCCAGGGTCAACGGAGCGGACGACGGAGGGGGCGTTTGCGGGGCGGGCGCCGCAGCATTCAATGCAGGCGCGAGCAGGAGCGCGAGCAGGAGAGAACCCCGGGCGGCCCAGGGCGTAAGCGTGGCAATTTGCATGAGGAACTCTGATTCGGGTTCAACCGTTCGTCCGCCCGGAGCCGTCTCATCGTCTGAAGCGCGTGGATGCGCATGGCGAAAGCTCAGCATAGTGCTCGCCAAAGGGTCCCAGGTCCTATCTTTATGCTACCTTAGCCTCTCTTTTAGGGAGACACACCCTATCTTTCGGCCAGTTGTCGTTCCACTGCGTCGTTTGGCATGCGAAAGCGTCGCTGCTCAATACAATGAAGAGAATTCCGCGAGGAGTTTCGCAGGGTGGACATGTACGCAGCATTCTTCCGGGGAAGCAGTCGAGCGATTGTGTTTAGGGCTGCGGCGCTGATAGCAGTGGTCGCGGTGCTGGACTGGCGAATCGTTGGAGAAATTCCGCTCGGCTTTCTCTATCTGCTGCCCATGATGATGGTGGGCAGCGTGCTGAGGCCGTGGCAAATTGCTTCGGTGGCTGCTCTGTGCACGTTTCTGGCGGAAGTCTTCGACGATCTTACCTGGAATCTGCGTGCAGGAATCTCTCGCGACGTGCTTTATTTTGCGGCGTTCTTCGGGGCGGGCCTCTTTGTCCGCGAGGTGAATCGCAATCGGCGCGCAGCGATGCAGCACCTCGAAGAGATCGAGCAGCAGAGCGAAGCACGCCGGGAAGCCGAGAGGCAGTTGCAGATTCTGATCGAGAGCAGCCCGGCAGCCATCATCACCGCGGACGCGGGAGGCGCTGTGCTGATGGCCAACGAGGCGGCGCATCGCATGCTGGCGCTTGCCCCGGACACGCTGCGGGGCCAATCGATCCATCGCTACTTTCCCTCTCTGGTCAACATTTCGCGCCAGGAAGCCACCTCGCGGCTCTACCGGACGATGATGCAATCGCGCGGACAGCGCGCCGACGGAGAAGTGTTCCTTGCGGAGATTTGTTTTTCGACCTATCCGACCGAGCGCGGGACGAGGCTGGCGGCGATGATTCTCGATACTTCCGAGGAGCTTCGCTCAAGAGAAGAGACCAGCCTGCAGCAGATGATGACGGGATCGCGCATCGCAGCTGCGGCGGTCTCGCACGAGGTCCGCAACGTATCGGGAGCGATTTCCGTCGTCCACCAGAATCTCGCTCGAAGCGGCTTACTTTCCGGGAACAAAGATTTCGAAGCCCTCGGCAATCTGCTGCACGCGCTCGAGCGCATTGCGTCGGTCGACCTGAGGCAATACACCGATCAGACTGCGGAAACCGATCTTATCTCGGTGCTGGACGAGCTGCGAATCGTGGTCGCTCCGGCGCTCCGCGAAGCAGGCATTGAAGGAACATGGGATATTCCGGCGGACTTGCCCGTGGTGTGGGCGGACCGGCAGAATCTGATGCAGGTTTTTCTGAATGTCACGTCCAATGGAATTCGCGCGCTGGCCGAGCGCAATGGCGCGGGGCTTGGCGTAGCGGCTCTCATTCACGAGCGCTCGGTGTCCGTCGAATTTTCCGACAATGGCGGCGGAGTTCTCTACCCCGACCGGCTGTTTCATCCGTTTCAGCAGGAAGCCGAGGCGAGCGGGCTGGGACTGTTTCTCTCGCGCGCGCTGATGCGGGCCTGCCGCGGCGAGCTGCGCTACGAGCCGGTTCCGGATGGCTCCTGCTTCATCGTCGAGATGCCGGTCGTGGAATCATCGGAGAGCGCGGCATGAAATCTCCGGCCATTCTGCTGATCGACGATCACAGCCTCTTTCGGGAAAGCCTGGTCCGGCTGCTGGAGGCAGAGTCCGATCTGCGGGTGGTGGCTCACTGTGCGGGCATTTCCGAGGCCCTTGGCGTTCTCGACAGAGACTCAGTCGATGTGGTCCTGCTCGACTACGATCTCGGCGAAGAGAGAGGAACCGAACTGGTTCGCGAACTGCAGACCCGCAAGCTTCCGACGAAGGTCCTGATGGTCACGGCGGGCGTGAGCGACCAGGTCACGCGGGATCTGCTCACGGCCGGTGTCTCGGGAATCTTCTACAAGCACAATAGTCCCGCTCGATTAACGGAAGCGATTCGGAAAGTCGCGGCCGGTGAATTGTGGTTTGAGCAGGAGATCATCCGCTCTCTGTTGCCCGGAACCGCCGACCGGCCGGGAGGTTCTCGCAGCAAGCGCCCCCTGACCGCCCGGCAGCAGGAGGTCCTGTCCGGGATCCTCGACGGCCTCGCCAACAAAGAGATCGCCTGGAAGCTAAAAGTTTCGGAAAGCTCGGTCAAGGCCGTCATTCAGGAGCTATTCCAAAAGGCGGGCGTAAGAACTCGAAGCCAGTTAGTCCGGATCGCCATCGAAAAACACGCGGCCGACTGGCTCAACAATACCGACGAGTTTCACGCGGCCGGATAGGTTTCTGGCGGCCGGTTGTGGGTGTTCTCCGCGATTCGCCGTCGACCGTTCTGCGGGCGGACATATAATCGGGTTCCAGGAACAGACAGTCTGAAACTGCCCAATATCCGTTCACGGTTTTCAGGGTCGCGCTGCTTTGGCGGACTCGATTTTTCCCCCAGTCATCCTCACGTGGAGTGACTGCATAATGTCTGCACCCCGGATGGACGAGGATCCGACACTTTCGCTGAGCGACAGCGACAGCGGGCGGGGTCCGGTCGAAATGCCGCCGGCGCGCGATGCGTGGGGCGACTTTCGTTTGCTGGAGCGCGTAGGGCATGGCGGCTTCGGCGAGGTGTACAGGGCGTGGGATCCGCGTCTCGAACGCGAAGTGGCTCTGAAGCTGCTGCTGCCAAGCTCGGTGAGCGGCGAGGAGGAATATCGAGCGCTGCTGCGTGAGGCGCGCGCCCTGGCTTCTCTGCAGCACCCCAACATCGTGCATGTTTATGGCATCGACCGGCACGATGGGCGGGTCGGATTCTGGACGGATTTCGTCCACGGCAAGACGCTGTCGGCGCTGATTCGGGCGCAGGGGGCGTTTGGCTATCGCGAGGCCGCGCTGATCGGCCTCGATGTGGCGCGAGCACTGAGCGCGGTGCATCGGAGCGGCCTTCTGCACAGGGACATCAAGGCCGAAAACGTGATGCGCGAAGCGGGCGGGCGCATTCTGCTGATGGATTTTGGGCTGAGCACGCTGCCGCAGCGGCAGGCGAATATTTCCGGGTCGCCGAACTACATGGCGCCGGAGATGTTCCAGGGACGCCCGGCCAGCGTGGCGTCGGATATTTACGCCATGGGGGTGCTGCTCTACTACCTGGTGACCGGAGAGCATCCGGTGAAGGTGAGCAAGCGACCGTTTGCCGAGGCGGTGGCCGCCATCAGCGAGCGCCAGGCGCTGATCGATCTGCGGCCGGATTTGCCGGAGTCGTTTCTGCGGACCGTGCATGTGGCGACGGAGATCGATCCGGCCAAGCGGTTTGGGAGTGCGGGGCAGTTGGCGTCGGCGCTGGCGGAATCGCTGGGGGCTTCGGTGCCGGCGGAGGTGTCCAGCCCGCCACAACGACGCGGCAAGAGGTGGGTTTGGGAGGCGACGATTGCTGCGGCTGTGCTGGCGGTCGCGGTCGGTTTTGGAGTGTGGACGGGGAAGGTCCAACGGTGGATGCATCCGGAAGCGGCGGGTGTTCCGGCGGGAACTCCGGCCAATACGTATGACGACTATCAGAAGGCGCAGGACCTGCTGCAGCATTCGTATAAGGCCGCGAATATCGATGCAGCCGCGCAAGGTTTTCAGCAGGTGCTGCAGGAGGATCCCACTTTCGCGCTGGCGGCGGCGGGTTTAGGGAATGCCTGGTTCCTTCAATACCGCAACAGCAAGGATGGGAAGTTGCTGGACCAAGCGCGGGCGGAGGAGATGAAGGCCCTGCAGATGGATCCGAACCTGGCGCAGCCGTACGTGACGCTGGCGCGTATGGCCTGGATGCAGGGACAGATCGCGCTGGCGCGGCAGCAGGTGCAGAAGGCAATCGCGATCGATCCGCACAGTGCCGAGGCGTATGGCGCACTTGCGGAGATCGATCTGGCGGACGGGCGGACGCCGGACGCGATCACAGCGGTGCAGAAAGCGCTCGATCTTGGGCCGAATGATTGGCGATGGCCTGTGCGGTTGGGAAACATCTACTTCCACAGCGGAAAGCTGGAAGAGGCGGCCGCGGAGTTTCAGAAGGGAGTGGATCTCGATCCCGAGAATACTTTTGCCTACTACGATCTCGGTCTGGCCCGGATGCAGCTTGGTCGTTTCGATGAGGCGCGAAAGAATTTCGAGAAGGTTCTGTCGATCCAACCAGATCCAGATGCCTACACGGCGCTTGGATCGTTGCTCGAACTTCAGGGCAATTATGGTCAGGCCGTCAACATGGATCAAAAAGCCATCGCGCTAAGAGCCGGCGACTTTCAGATGTGGGGGAATCTAGGCAGCGCTTACCTATGGGGCGGACAGCATGACAAAGCGATGCAAGCGTACCGCAAGGCCATCGAGCTGGCGGAGGCGCAACGCACCAAGTCTCCTGAAGATACGGGTCTGCTCGTGCAACTTGGCGATTACTATGCATCGTCCAGCCAGCCGGGACCAAGCGAGGTGCTGCTTCGGAAGGCATTGGCGCTTGCTCCCGACGACCCCGATGTGGCATATCGCGCCGGCGAAACGTACGAGCTATTGGGGCAACGCGCCAGAGCGATCTCCCTGATCGCCAAAGCCCTGGCGCAGGGCTATCACTCGGTGGAATTCCAGAGCAGTCCGGAGCTCAAATCCTTACGGGCCGATCCAGCTTTCCAGACGGCGCTGAACCAGGCGAAGACAGAAAGCGCATTGGACAAATCCAAACAATTGCAGTAACGTGTCCGCCATGGCTAACACGGATATCACTATTTCCAAAAAGGACGGCGTCCTCGTTCCCAGCCAGAGTTCGGTTCCGGCGGTACAGGGGAACACGGTCACGTTCTCCGCCCAAAGTGACAGCGCAACGCTGTTCTTTTCACCCGACGCGGTTTCGATCCTGTCTCCGGCGCCCTCCGCTCCGGTATCGATCGGGGCGGGCGGGAAGACAGCGTTCACGTTCACATCGTCTAAACCCGGCGCTTACAGCGTCTTCTTTGAGCCGAATGCATCTTCGCCACCAGCCAATTTCCCGGTACGGCCATCAAACCTCCTGCTGCTGGAGATCGACCCGAGCCACGTGAATTTCGGCGGGCCGGGCAACCCTACCACAGGACCGTAGGCTGATATTTTTCTCGGAGCCAGCGGCGATCCGGAGAGTGGCGGTTGATCGGAATGCGCGATCCTCTATTGCAAATCCGCGATGCGCAGCCGTGCGGCGGGGTCGCCAAGGACAATGTAGTTGCGCGCGTCGTCACGGGCGATGGTGAGGGCGGTGCGGGCTGAGTCGTTGAGAGGCTGGGGCGCGTTCGGATCGGTCGATGCGGTGCGCGCTTCGGACTCTGTGAGTTGGGCGCAGAGGTGACTCCAGCGATCGCTGAGACAGTCGGCGGCATAACCGGCGCGGCGGCCCATCATGAGATAGGTGAGCGGGTCGCGCACGGCCTGGACTTGCGGCGAGCCCGTCACATCCTGGAAAGCGTAAGGAAATGCTAAGTCGATGTGCGCGATGACGGCGAGCGTGCCGTGGCTGAGCAGCGCCTGGGGCAGAGCCGCGATGAGCGGAGCAGGCGCGACCGGGATCTGCGCACCATTGGGTCCGAAGTAGTAGTTGTTATCGGCTGGGCAGCCGCCGCTGTAACACGCAAACAAGAATGACATGGTGCCGTGCAGCTTGGCGTCGGCGGGGATATCTTCCGCAGACATGAGATTGTTGGTGTTGGCCGGGGTACCCTGCGTCCACTCCTGCGTAAAGAGCGAGCCCTGCATGCGACGCTGGAGCGCTGCATCGGTGATGGAATATTCGGCGCCGTGCGATCCAGTGAAGAGGACGGCGGGCGGACCGCCGGGGAGGTTGCCGCGAAGCATGTCGATGAACTGCTGCTTGGTGGCCTGTTTGGGGCTCGATGTGGTGAAGGCATCGAGAGTGAATTTTGCGTTGCCGCAACCGAGCGGGTGCTGCTTGTCGAGGAAATTGGGAACGAGCGCATCGGAGAGCATGCCTGTGGCGATGTCGCCGTCGTTGTGGGTGATCCAGACGGCGGCGTTTTTGCGCTGGACGGGGCGGAACGCGGGGCTCTCGTATTCGACGACCGCCTGGGCATAGCGACCATAGTCCTCGACGTTGTCGAAGGCGAGGCGGCCGACGGCCCACTGCATCTTGAGCAGGTTCTGGAAGTCGAAGGGGATACGGTCAGGCTGGCCGACGATGAGCACGTAGTACGGAACGCCGGCGGTGGGATCGACCTGCGCGGTGAGCGAGACGCCGCGGTACTGGGCCCAGTTGTCGGCGGTCTGGCCGGGGCGGACGCCGGAGTCGTCGCCTTCGAAAATCTTGAAGAGATTGTCGTCGGCGACCTGGGTGTGGCGAAGGTCGATGAGCGGCTGAAGTTGCGCCTTGATTGCCGGGTCGGCATCGGAGGCGAAAAGAATCGACCAGCCGGTCTGGGTGAGATCGTCGGGGTTGCCAACGCTCGAGTCGGTGGAGAGATGCTTGGAGTTGATGCTGCGCTGGTCCGCGCCAGGCAGGTCGGTGGCGATGCGTGGCAGGCTTTCTGGCGGAAGCACGGGCGCGGCTGCTCCAGTCTCCGCTGAAACAAGCAGCGGGATGGGCACGGCGGATTTGGTGGGCGGAGGGCTGGTGCTCATAGGCGATCTGGTTCGACCTCTTTCGATTTGGCGCGAGGGGGAAGCACGCGCGCGGACAGT
>PMSS01000278.1 GCA_003167515.1 Acidobacterium sp.
GGTGGAGCATCCGGTGACGGAGATGATTACGGGGATCGATCTGGTGAAGGCGCAGCTCCGGATCGCGATGGGGGAGAGGCTGTCGAGCATCCTGCATGAGCCGGTGGCGATGCGGGGACACGCGATTGAGTGCCGGGTGAACGCGGAACATCCGGAGAAGTTCACTCCATCGGCGGGAAAGATTACGGCGTTCAATGTGCCGGGCGGGAATGGGATTCGGGTAGACACGGCGCAATATTCCGAGGGCGTGGTGCCTCCGTATTACGATTCGCTGATCGCGAAGGTGATCGCGCATGGGAATGATCGCGAGGAGGCGATGGCACGGATGGGGCGCGCGCTGGAGATGTTTATTGTGGAGGGGATTCACACGACGATCCCGCTGCATCAGCGGATTTTCCGCGATGAGGAGTTTCGGCGGGGGCAGTTCGATACGAAGTTTATGGAGCGGTTCTTCGAGCGGGAAAAGCAGCGGAAGGAACTGGAACTGGTCGGGGCTTGATTAGCCAATCCCGGTCGGACAAGACCGAACGAACCCACATCTCAGAATCGAGATGTGGGGCACCCGCTTCCCTGCGAACCCGGACAGGCGGCTAGACGTCGCAGAGATCACACATCGCAGAGGTCTGCGGCCTGGCGGAGGCTGGTGAGTGGGTTGCCGATGGGAATGAATTCATGGGCGACGTAGCCGGAGAAGCCTGAAGCGGCGATGGCCTGCATCACGGGGGCATACTGGATTTCCTGAGCGGCGTCGAGTTCGCGGCGGCCGGGGACTCCGGCGGTGTGGAAGTGGCCGAGGACGCCAATGTTCTGGCGGATGGTGTCGATCAAATCTCCTTCCATAATCTGCATGTGGTAGATGTCGTAGAGCAGCTTGATGCGGGGTGAGTTGACCTCGTGCATGACGCGCGCGCCCCAGACGGTGTGGTCGGCCATGTAGTCGGGGTGGTTGACCTTGCTGTTGAGCAATTCGAGACAGATCGTGACGCCATTGTCTTCGGCGATGGGCTTGAGGCGATTGAGGCCGGCGATGGCGTTGCGGGCCCCTTCTTCGTCGGACATGCCGCGGCGATTGCCGGAAAAAGTGATGAGGTTGGGGACGCCGGCTTTTGCCGCAATGGGGATGTTTTTGCGGAAAGCGGCTTCGATGGCGGCGTGGTTCTCGGGGCGGTTGAGGGCGTCGGAGATGGTGCCTCCGCCGGCGTAGCCCATGGTGCAGATGAGGCCGTAGCGGCGGGGGATTTCGTATTCGTCGATCTCGAGGAGGTCGACGCCTTTGAGGCCGAGTGAGGCGGCCCACTGGCAGAGTTGGTCGAGGGGCGTGTCTTTGTAGCACCAGCGGCAGACGGATTGGTGGATGCGATCCTTGCGCGGAGCTTGCGGCATGGGGGAAGAATACGCCGGGAGGGCGGCGACGAGCGAAGCGGCCATGCTGGTTCTTAGGAAGGTGCGGCGGGAGTGCACCAAGACAGGGTACATAAAAACAGGGACCAGGCAACAGGGAACAGGGAATAGTGTTTCGGGTCCTGTAGAATTTTGCGAAATGTCGCGGAAGCCTTTTGGAGATTGCTCATGATACGTGGTGGCTGCCTTCTTGTTGTCCTCCTTGCTTTGATCACACCTGGATTTGCGCAGAGTTCGCCGGGGCCGGAGCCTGTGCCGATGCCGCCGCCGATTGTGGGGCCTGCGGACATTCCGTATCCGGGGATTGTTTCGCTGTTGGTGAATCTGACGAACACGGTGGATCGGGTGGCGACGGTGCACGAGACGATACCGGTGAGAGCCGGCGAACTGACCCTGCTCTATCCGCAATGGATTCCTGGGAACCACTCACCGACGGGGCCCATTGACAAGTTGGCGGGACTGTTTGTGAAGGCGGATGGGAAGACCGTTCCGTGGGCACGCGATCGCGTGAACGTGTACGCGTTCCATGTCGATGTGCCAAAGGGTGTGACTTCGCTGGATGTGGACTTCGACTATCTTTCGGCGATTAAGCCAACGGATGGCCGCATTGAAATCTCTTCGCAGCTGGCTGATCTGGCGTGGAATACGGTGGTGCTCTATCCGGCGGGGCATTTTTCGCGGCGGATCAAGTTTGCGCCGAGCATTGTGCTGCCGAGCGGATGGAAATATGCGACGGCGCTGGAGACGGCATCTCAGGATGGCGACACGGTTCGCTTCGAGGACACGATGCTGAACAAGCTGGTGGATTCGCCGCTGATTGCGGGGGCGAATTTCAAGCGCGTGGATCTGTCGACGGGGCCGGACAACCCGGTATTCCTGGATGTTGTTGCGGATGAGGCGAAGGACCTGGAGATCACGCCGGAGGAGTTGCAGGCGCACAAGAACCTGGCGATCCAGGCGCAGAAGCTTTACGCGTCGCACCACTATGACCACTACGATTTTCTTTTCATGCTGACGGATGTGGTGGGTGGGCAGGGGCTGGAACATCATCAGTCGAGTGAGGATGGGACGCGGGCGAATTACTTTACGGATTGGGCTGCGGGCGTGCGCGGGCGTGACTTGCTGGGGCACGAGTACACACATTCGTGGAACGGGAAGTTTCGGCGGCCGGCGGATTTGTGGACGCCGAACTTTAATGTGCCGATGCGCGACGATTTGCTGTGGGTGTATGAGGGGCTGACGCAGTATTGGGGTCTGGTGCTGACGGCGCGGTCGGGGATGATTACGGCGGAGCAGGCGCGCGATGAGATGGCGGGGTTGGCAGCGGGTTTCGAGGCGAGCAAGGGGCGGGAGTGGCGACCGCTGGTGGATACGACGAATCAACCGACGATTTCGCTGCGGCGGCCGGTGAGTTGGGTGAGCTGGCAGCGACCGGAGGACTATTACACGGAAGGGCTGCTGGTTTGGCTGGACGCGGATACGAAGATTCGCGAACTGAGCAATGGGAAGAAGTCGCTGGACGATTTTGCGAAGTTGTTTTTCGGGGTGAACAACGGGAGCTACATCACGGATACGTACACGCTTGAGGACATCGTGGCGTCGCTGAATCAGGTCCAGCCGTATGACTGGGCTTCGTTCCTGAAGGAGCGGGTGTACGAGCTGCATCCTGAGGTGCCGGAGAACGGGTTTACGCAGGGTGGCTACAAGCTGGTTTACAACGACACGGCTCCGCCGTGGGAGAAACGGGCGGCGGAGAATCCGAGGTTTGGGACGAGCTTTGTGGAGTCGCTGGGATTTAACGTGATGCCGGACGGCTCGCTGGGCGGAGTTTCGTGGGAAAGCGTGGCGTTTAAGGCTGGCATTGTGCCGGGGATGCAGTTGCTGGCGGTGAATGGCGAGGTCTATTCGACGGAGAAGCTGCGGGATGCGATTCGCAAGGCAGAGAAGGGGACGGAGCCGATCACGCTGCTGCTGAAGGATCGCGACACGATCAAGTCCGTGGCGCTCGATTACCATGGTGGGCTGCGGTATCCGCATCTGGAGCGGGTGGAGGGGACGCCTGCGCGGCTGGATGATGTTTTGGCGGCGCAATAAAAAAGCAGGGAACAGGCAACACAGGGAAATGCGGGTCCCTCGACTGCGCTTCCTTCGGTCGCTTCGCTCGGGTTGACGATTCGTTATTTAGCGTTCCGCGACGCGATCTAACAGATCGAAGAATTCGGGGAAGGAAATGGCGGCGGATTCGGCTCCTCGGATGAGGGTGTCTCCGTGGGCGCGGAGGGCGGCTACGGAGAAGGCCATGGCGATGCGGTGATCGCCGCCGGAGTCGATGGTGGCCCCGTGAAGGGTTTGGCCGCCGGGGACGTCGAGGCCGCCGTCGAATTCTTCGACGTCAGCGCCCATGGCCCGCAGGTTGGCGGCGACGAGGGCGATGCGGTCGGATTCTTTGACGCGTAGCTCTTTGGCGTCGCGGATGCGGATGCCGTTTTGCGTGTACGGGCCGATGACGGCGAGGACGGGCAGCTCGTCGATGAGTTGCGCGGAGAGCGCGCCGGAGATGGTGGTGCCGGTGAGTCCTTGCGGCGGTGCGTTGACCTGAACCACGCCGACCAGCTCGCCGTGCTTGTCTTCGAGATTGAGGACGCCGATGTGGGCACCGAGCGCGGTGAGGACGTCGAGGAGCGTGGCGCGGGTGGGGTTGAGGCCGAGGTCGTCGAAGATGAGGTTGGAGCCGGGGAAGAGCGCAGCGGCGCAGAGGAAGAAGGCAGCGGAGGAGATGTCGCCGGGGATGGTGGCTTCGATGGCGCGCAGTTGCTGGGGGCCGGCGATGGAGACGGAGTCGAGGGTGCGATCGATGGTGGCACCGAAGGCGCGGAGGGCTAGCTCGCCGTGGTCGCGGGTGCGGACGGATTCGCGGACGGTGGTTGTGCCTTGCGCCTCGAGTCCGGCGAAGAGGAGCGCGGTCTTGACCTGGGCGCTGGGGATGGGCGTGGTGTAGTCGATGGCGGTGAGCGGCGCGCCGTGGATGACGATGGGGGCGTGGCCGTCGGTGAGGTCGATGTGCGCGCCCATTTGGGCGAGGGGGTTGCGGATGCGCTCCATGGGGCGACGGCTGAGGGACGGGTCACCGGTGAGGGTGAACGTGCCGTGTTGGGCTGCAAGCAGGCCGGAGAGCATGCGCATGGTGGAGCCGGAGTTGCCGCAGTCGAGTGGCGCGGCGCAGGAGTGAAATCGGCCGGCGGTGCCTGTGATTTCTACGGAGCTGTCGTCTTTGCGAGTCACTTGCGCGCCGAGGGCTTCGACGCAAGCGAGGGAGGAGGCGCAGTCGGCTCCGGTGGAGAAGTTAGTGAGGCGTGTGGCGCCTTCCGCGAGTCCTGCGAGCAATGCGTAACGGTGGCTGATACTTTTGTCGCCGGGCAGGCGCAGGCTGCCCTGGATGTTGCGGGCGGGTTGGATGAGGCGTTCCATCGTGGCGGTCAGCAAAGTCTCTCCGAGAAGTGTTGGCTGTGCTTATCGTAACTGCTGGAGCCTTGAGAGAGCGTTCAGCGCACAGCGTTCAGCGTTCAGAAAGCCTCCGACGCGGAGTCCCAGTAATCTGCCGAAACGTGGCTGGCCGGGTTAAGAAAACGCTGCGCTTGATTTCTGTTATTTGCTGTGCGACGCTCGGATCGTAGTGAGTTCCCATCTGTCCGATTTGTTCGCCGAGGAGTATCGCGCGATTCGGCCGCGTGCTCCGATTCCTCCGATTGACGTTCGTTTCTACCGTTTCACTTCGCTGAATACGACGATCCGGCTGCGCGAGGGGCGGATTCGGGTGAGCCTTTCGGATTTGCTGGAAGGCGCGCCGGAGGCGGTGCTGCGGGCCATCGCGCACATCCTGCTGGCGAAGTTGTATCGCAGGCCGATTGATGCGGGGCAGGCGCGGCGATATCGGCGGTTCACCTCCAGCGAGGCGGTGGTACGGCAGAGCGAGCGGATCCGGCAGACGCGGGGGCGGAAGCGGATCGGGTCGGCGCAGGGGGAGCATTACGATCTGGATGAAGTTTTCGAGACGCTGAACCGGCGTTTCTTTTTTGGGTTGATGGGACGGCCGCTGTTGACGTGGAGCGAGGTTTCGGCGCGGCGGCTGCTGGGGCATTACGATTCGGCGCACAACACGATCATGGTGAGCCGCGTGTTCGATCGGAAGGGAACGCCGCAGTATGCGATCGAGTATCTGATGTACCACGAGATGCTGCATCTGAAGCATCCGGTGAGGCAGAAGAATGGGCGGCGTTGCGTGCATTCTGCGGCGTTCCAGGCGGAGGAGAGGCTGTTTCCGGAGTTGGAGCGGGCTAAGGCTTATTTGAAGACGCTTTAGAAAGACAGCCGGTAGCCGGTAGGGTCGACCTATTCTGGTGAAGGAATTGGTTGACTGACACCTGGGCGACATTTGCGCGGAAAAGTCTGTCATGCTACAAACGAAGGACACGTGGGCGCCTTGTCCATTTCGGTGATGTTTGGTCGCGCGGTGGAGAACAGCGCGGCGCGCGGCCTCTCCGGCTGCTGTTGTTGTTGTCGATAGCTTCGCGAATCCTCGCGCCGTGATGCGGCGCATTTCCTGACAAACTAAAAGGTTCAAGTGCGGGGATTTTTCTCTGCAGAACGGGGGCGGTTTTTATGGCTTCGTCGATTTCGACCTCTGGGCGACGGATTTCTCTCGACAGCTGGGCGGTTGGATTGGCGCTGCTGGCGGCGCTGCTGGTGCGATTTGGAGTTTTAAAGAGCGTGCCGTGGTAGACACAGGGTATTGAACACGGGCATCGCTGCCCTCGCGAACCCCGACGAACAAGTTCGCCGGGGATGCTGACGCTCGGGAGGTCCTTCGACTGCGCATGGCTTCAAGAAGCGATGCATCGCTCAGGATGACGAGGAGGGGAGTATGGCTGGTTCTGTTGCGTTGCCACAGCCTCGGGCGGTTTCGTTGCCGGGGAGAATCTTTGCGATCGTGCCTGGGATCCTGCTGCTGCTGGCGGTTGGGTATGCGGGCAAGATCATCGAGCAGTCGATTGCGCGTTATGGCAAGGCGCACCACCTGGTGCTGCCGAATATCGAGTACGTGCTGTGGGCGATTTTGCTGGGGCTGGTGATTTCAAACACCGTGGGAGAGCAGGAGATTTTTCGCGAGGGCGTGGCGACGTATGAGTTCTGGCTGAAGACGGGGATCGTGTTGCTGGGGGCGCGGTTCCTGATTGGCGATGTGTTGCGGCTGGGCGGGATTTCGCTGGGGCTGGTGCTGATCGAGGTCACGTTTTCGCTGGTGTTTATGACACTGCTGGGGCGAACGTTCAAGTTGCGGCCGAAGCTGACCACGTTGCTGGCGGTGGGATCGTCGATCTGCGGCGTGTCGGCGATTATTGCGACGCAGGGCGCGATCGATGCCGATGAGGAGGATTCTTCATACGCGATTGGAGCGATTCTGGCGCTGGGGGCGCTGTCGCTGTTTGTGTTTCCGCTGATTGGGCATGGCCTGCACCTGAGCGATCGCGCATATGGGCTGTGGGCGGGGTTGGGGGTGGACAACACGGCGGAGGCGACGGCGGCCGGCGCGCTTTATTCGGACGCGGCAGGGAAGGTTGCGGTGCTGGCGAAGACTTGCCGGAACGCGCTGATCGGGTTTGTGGTGCTNNGCGTTTCTGTGGAAGAAATTTCCGAAGTTTGTGCTGGGATTTCTGCTGATTTCGTTGCTGGCGTCGGTGGCGTTCTTCACGAAGTCACAGACGGTGGCACTGGGGAATCTTTCGCGTTGGGCGTTTTTGCTGACGTTTGCGGGGGTGGGGTTAAGGACGAACCTGCGGGAGCTGGCGAAACAGGGTGCGCGGCCGTTTCTGGTGGGGGCGATCGGGGAGGTGGCGATTGCCGCGATCACATTGGGGCTGGTATATGGGGCGGCTCGGGTGTGGGGGTTGTAAGAGCAGGCAACAGATTAAGCGGTTGTGTATAATGGAGTTGTAGCCCCGGTTGTACGCCATCCGCTAACGATCGCGCGGGGGCCGAACCCGAGGGCTTTCTAATTCACAATTAGGAATGCCTATATGCCAACAGCAGTTCTCATTGATGGCGGCTTCTTCCTGAAGCGATTTCCTTCCTGCTATCCCCAAAAAGACCGCAACGATCCGAAGGTTGTCGCCAAGACAGTCTTTGAGATGGCGCTCACCCATCTAACGGATAAGGACGATCCTGATGGACGGCGTTCGTTGTATCGCATCTTTGTTTACGATTGCGCCCCACTGACCAAAAAGGCTGAACGTCCGATCACCCGGACGCCTATTGATTTCTCAAAGACTACGACAGCGAAATTTCGTCTGGAATTTCATGATCAACTCAAGAGTCTCCGAAAAGTGGCGCTTCGACTGGGGCATCTCTCGGAACGGAGTGACTGGATTCTCAAGCCTGAGAGGTTGAAGGCAGTTCTGGCTCGGGAGGTTATGCTCGAACAGCTGACCGATGAAGACTTTATTTACGATGCTCGCCAAAAGGGTGTCGATATGAAGATTGGGCTTGATATCGCTTCACTGGCATTCAAAAGACAGGTTGACCAGATCGTGCTGGTCGCGGGAGATGCAGATTTTGTTCCGGCTGCAAAACTTGCACGACGGGAAGGCATAGATTTTGTTTTGGATCCAATGTGGAGTCAGGTTTCGCTGCAGCTGCACGAACATGTGGATGGCTTGCGTTCGACTTGTCCCCGCCCTACCCCAGCACAACCGGGGCGCAGAGCGCAGTTCTGAGGCATGGCCCCGCAGTGTTTGGGGGAATTTCGGTTTGCAAGTGAGCCGGCAGTAGTGGGCGCTCCCGGCCTTCTCCCGGTAAAATCGAAGAACAGAATGTCGGCGTTGAACCGATGAGCGCTGGAAGGAATCATTTTGATCGGAAGTAACGTTCTCACAAAGGTTTTTGGGACCAGCAACGAGCGGGTGGTGAAGCGTCTGCTGCCGCGGGTGGCGGAGATCAACGCGCTCGAGCCACAGACGAAGGCTCTGAGCGACGAGCAGCTGCGCGCGAAGACGGTGGAATTCAAGGCGCGGATTGCGGCTGCTCTCGAAGGGATCACCGACGAAGAGGCGCGGGTTGCGGCAGAGAAGCAGGCGCTCGACGACCTGCTGCCGGAAGCGTTTGCGGTGGTGCGCGAGGCGGGGTGGCGCGCTGTGAACATGCGGCATTTCGATGTGCAGCTGGTGGGTGGAATGGTGCTGCACCAGGGCAAGATTTCCGAAATGAAGACCGGCGAAG
>PMSS01000343.1 GCA_003167515.1 Acidobacterium sp.
GATCGACGTTGGGCAGAGAGCGGGCATAGTCGATGGTAATGCGAAGGTCCTGCGCGGAGTACTCGGCGGCTGACTGGTAGTCGGTGGTGGGACAGTGTCCGCCGTGACGGCCATCCTGCTCGCCGCCGGATCGTCCATAGCCGCGACGGACGACGACGAGGACGACGAAGCCGCGGCGGGCGAACCACTGGGCCTGGGGAAGAAACGCCCAGGGGGTAACGGTGGCATGATCCTCCGGCTTGCGGGCGGAGCCGTGAGTGATGAGGGCGAGGGGATGCTGGCCGGGCAGGTCGGCATAGAGAAGCAGCGCATCGAGACCGTTGGGAGCGGCCTGGGTCCAGGGAATCGTGATCTCGCGTTCGGTGTAACGCTGGGCCTCGGCACGTTGTTCAATGAGGGAAAGGGGGCCAATGAGGAAATTGGGGCCAATGAGGGAAGTGACGGCGAGAGCGAGAAAGACGGATCGGAGCCGGTTGCGGGCTGGGATTCCGAACGCGTGGACTCTATACACAGGGACTCTATATCAGATATGCATTCAGGCCTGGATGAGCTGGGGCTGAGTGGTTGGGAGGATTTCGGAGAGCTCATCGAGGGCGGTGAGACGGCGGAGGTGGGCCTCGATTTCAGCCAGCTCGGATGCGTCGGCCCAGGTGACCGCCTTTTGCAGGAGGTCGCGAGCGGCGTGGCGGCCGACGCGCTTTTCCTGCACTTCGGCGAGGAGGATGTAGCTGCGCGCGGACGTAGGGTCGCGCTGGAGGCTGCGAAGGGCGACGCGAAAGGCCTCATCGTATTTTCTGGCCTGGAAGAGAAGCTGTGCGTGGAGGGAGAGCAGGGCCGGGTCGTCGCTGGAGAGCTTGATTGCGGCTTCGCAGTGGACGAGGGCGGGGTCCGGCTTGTCGAGGGAGCGATAAAAGAGGGCGAGATGGCGGTGCAGTGTGCTCTGGGCGTGGGGGGAGAGGGGGCGCTTGAGCATGGCCTCGCAGAAGTCGACCATCTCCGTGTGGCGGCCGAGTTCGGCGAGGACGCCGAAGAACCTGGTCTGAATATGGACGCCGTTGGTGCCCTCAATGAAGGTTTTGGTGACGATTTCCTGTAAATGGCGGAGCGAATCATTGCGCTTAGCCGCATCGATCTCAGCAGAGAGAGCGAGCAGCTCGGCGCGCGCACTGACGTTCTCCGGATCGCGGGCGGCGGCTTCGTGGTAAAGATCGGCGGCCTTGGCAAGGAAGCCGTGATCGCGGCAGATCTGGGCGGCGCATTCCAGATTCTTTGAGGTTGCGGTGTCGAGATTGATGCGCGCCAGATAAGCGGCGGCCTGCGTCCAGTCATTGGCGCTGCGAGCGAGGCGCAAGAGCGGCTCGGGCGAGGTCCATTCGGGATCTTCGGCAGGGGGAGCGAGGCTGACCATCTCCTGGCTCACGCTGCGGACTTCCGCAAGGATCTGCTCGAATTCCTGTTTCGAAGAGGAGAGCTGCGCCTGGAAACGGCTCGCTTCTTCCTGAGCCGCGGCCTTGACGGACGCGACGGAGGCGAGGTGCTGCCGGGCGACGTCATGGGTTCTGACGGTATCGGCGGTCAGCCGCTCCATCTCGGTTTGAAGACGCATGTATGCCTCGCGCCCGAGTTCGCGGCGCGCTTTGCCCCGTTCTCGCAGCATGAGGATGGCGAACACGACGGCGACAAAAAAGAACAGAATGATAGCCAACTGCGGGAAGTACGCGGCCCCGTACTCCACAATTCGTTGCACCATATTTGATGCCTTTCCGGGGAGGGAGCCATCATAGCACGGGGTGCTTTCCGCGCCAATAATTAATAGTGAAGGGAGGAAGTCAGGGACTGAGCCCATCCCGGCGCGGGTAGACCCGGGGTAGCGGCGGTGCAAACGACTCGATGGTAAAGACTAAGCGGCTTTTTCGGTGACGGTGTTGGCGGTGTCGCCGGCGTCAGCGGTGTCGTTGCTGGCGAGGATGGTGACGATCTGGGCGAAGGGGTTGAAGAAGGCTGAGGGGGTGGCGGGTTTGACGTGGAATTTTTCGGCGATGCGGTTGGCGGCTTCCTCGCTTTCGATCCAGATGCCGGAGGGTTCGACACCGGGTGTGGTGGCGCGACTTCGGATAGTAAACCATTATTTAGACTCCTGCGCCTGATGATCGATGATGCTTAAGCGAGTTGTGGTCCGGTTACGGCTGGGCCGGGGAACTGGGCCGACATCTCTGTACACAAATGGCAACAAGAGTCCGAGCCAATTTCATTGGAGAGATACGATGAGCCGTCTGAAGCTTCTGTTCAAGTGCACCGCGGCCCTGGGTATGTTTCTTTCTGCCTGGGCGAGTGCTCAAAATAAACCTGACAATCCCACGATCTCGCCTCTCTCTTCGGAGATGAAAGCAGCGATGATGGGAAAATCCTGGAAACCCGGATGCCCCGTGACCCTCGACGACCTGGCTTCCGTCCGTGTGACCTATATAGACTTCGATGGCCATGCGCAGGAAGGAAAGATAATCGTACATAAGCGGATTGCCGAGGATACTTCAAAAATATTTCAGGAGCTGTACTCGATTCGTTTTCCCATCCATAAGGTGGCTCCCTGGGAAAACTACGGACCCGATATTTATGCGCAGCAGAACATCACGGTGGGTTTCTATTGCGAGAAAGCGGACGATGCTCCCACAGAATGGAGTAGCCACGCCTATGGCATGGCAATCGACATCAACCCGCTTCTCAATCCATTTCTCGATCTACACCATAAATGGTGGCCAGAGATTTCCGCCCAATATGTCCCACGCGATGGTGCTCAGGGAAAGGTGTCGGTTCAAACGGAAGTATTCGGAATTTTCACGAGGCACGGATGGGTTTGGGGAGGCTTTGACGCCGGCGTCCCAGACTACATGCACTTCAATAAAGTAACTGTTGGGGATGGAGCAAAGATGGACCGTCCTTATATTGTGACGGGGCTGCAATATATTCCCAACGGTGCTACGGAAGCTGCTCAACCGAAGTGAACGGCAAGACGTCCATCGCGTTGAACTGGAGACGCAGTGCAATGCCTGAAACGCTCGGCCAGGAGTGAGCAACGAAAGAGCGGGCTGGGGCTGGTCCGACGTCTGTGGGCGGCGGTAGTCAGGCTGCGTTTTCGGTGACGGTGTTGGTGGTGTCGCCGGCATCGGCAGTGTCGTTGCTGGCCAGGATGGTGACGATCTGGGCGAAGGGGACGAAGAAGGCTGATGGGGAGGCGGGTTTGACGTGGAATTTTTCGGCGATGCGGTTGGCGGCCTCCTCGCTCTCGATCCAGATGCCGGAGGGTTCGACGCCGACCAAGGTGACGGTTTCGAGCTTCGCCTCATCTTTGCTGTTTCCGTCGAGGAGTTTGGGGCCGAGGACGACGATCTTGCGGTGAAGCAGTTTGGCTAGCTGCATTTCCATGCTTATGCAGACGCCGGGATGTGGGGTGGAGTTGGCTGGGGTGGGATTCGTGTGAGCCCACATCTGCCAACAGCGGGCAGATATGGGGCACCCATGCGTGTCTGCCATGACACGGTGTGTCTGCCAGGACACGCGGGCGGGTGATCCGTGAGCTGCTAAGTCTCTTGTTTGCTGCGGGGCGAGAATGGTCCGCGGGGTGCATTGTGTCTCGGCGCAAGTGAGGCGAGACATGAACAGCCTAATGACAACGATGGTTGCAGCAAGCTGCCTGGTTCTCTCGGTGTTTCAGGTTTCGGCGCAGAAGACGCAGACGGATGTGAACGCTGTGCCGGCGGTTGCTGTGCGGGCCGCGACGCCGGCGCAGCCGTCTTCAACGCGGGCGACGACGCGAGTGATCATAGTGAGCCTCAAGGATCGGCGGTTGGCGCTGGTGGAAGACGGCGCGGTGAAGAAGGTCTATCGGGTAGCGGTGGGGAGCGATGCGACGCCGAGTCCGACGGGGACTTTCACGATTG
>PMSS01000478.1 GCA_003167515.1 Acidobacterium sp.
TGGTGCAGAGCGATTTCAAGTTTGTGATCGGCTACTCGAGCGTCTCGCACATGGGCTTCGTCCTGCTGGGGCTGATGACGCTGACGCAGATTGGGCTGGACGGCGCGGTGCTGCAGATGTTTTCTCATGGCGTGATCGCGGGCCTGCTGTTCGCTGTGGTGGGGCGGATGGTCTACGACCGCACGCACACGCGGGACCTGAACGCGCTTGGCCCGATGCGACTCGCGCACTTTATTCCGTTTGCCGCTGTTACGTTCATTTCTGCGGGGATGGCTTCGATCGGGCTGCCGGGATTCAGCGGATTCATCGCGGAGTTTCAGGTGCTCATCGGGACGTGGCGCGCATTTCCGTGGATGACGGGCGTCGCCGGTGTCGGCATTCTGGTCGGGATTGCGTTTACCTGGCGCGCTCTGACGAAGGCTTTCTTTGGCGAAGCCACGCCGGGAGCGGCGGAACATGCGCTACCACCGATCACTCTGCCTGAAAAATTTGGCGCGCTGCTGCTGCTGGCAACGACACTGGCTGTTGGCTTGTACCCACGCATTCTCACGGATCTGATCGTGCCCAGCCTGAACTCGCCGCTGTTCGAGGGGCTGCGCAGAGGGGTGTGGCGATGAACGTTGTAAGCTACGCCGACCTGCTGCGCTTCACCCTGCCGGAGCTAGCCGTCACTCTGGCCGGTCTGCTGCTTCTCACGCTGGACCTGACGGTGCTGCGGCAAGCTTCGGAGCGAAGACGTTTCGGCGTGGCAGCACTCATCGCCTGCGCGGGATGCCTGCTCGCCATTTACATGCTGACGCATGCCGTGGCGCAGTACAGCCTGCCGGACAGCATGTTCGTGGTCACGCCGATCACCAGTGTCGTGCAGATTGCGCTGCTTGCGTTCACGATTCTGACGGTCCTGCTTTCGACGTCAACGAGAATAACTGGAAACATCGGCGAATATCTCGCGTTGATTCTCTTTGCCACCATCGCGATGATGTTCCTGGTCGCGACGCAGAACCTGCTGCTGATTTTTGTTGCTCTCGAATTTCTCTCGCTCTCGCTGTACATCCTCACCGGATTCGACAAACGCAGCCGCCAGTCCGCGGAAGCGGCGCTCAAGTACTTCCTCTTTGGCGGAATGTCGGCGGGATTTCTGCTGTTTGGCATGAGCCTGCTGTATGGGCTCTCGGGGTCGATTGAACTGCCTCGGATTGCCGCGGCGCTGAGCGGCGAAGCCCTCGATCCGCTGCTGCTGGTGGCGATCGTGATGGTGGCGATCGGTTTCGGATTCAAAGTCGCCGCTGCGCCTTTCCATCTTTGGGCGCCGGACGCCTACCAGGGCGCGCCCACGGTGAGCGCGGGGTTCATTGCGTCCAGTTCGAAAGTCGCGAGCTTCTTCGTGTTCGGCCAGGTCGTAATTTTGGGATTGGGGTTCGCCGGCGGTCACGGCGCTTTTCATGCGTACGCACCGGGATGGGTTCCTGTGCTGATCGTTGTTGCGGCGCTTTCGATGATCCTCGGCAATCTGGCGGCGATCGCGCAAACGAGCGTCCGCCGCTTACTGGCCTACTCGGCTATTGGTCACGCGGGATATATGCTGCTTGGCCTGATTGCTCACACGCCGCAAGGCTTCAGTGCGCTTCTCTACTACGTCATCACTTACGCTCTCGCAGCGCTGGGAGCTTTCGGGGTGGTCGGCGCGCTTGAATCCGAAGGCGTGGACAACATCGCCGACCTCGCCGGACTGAGCCGTCGCGCGCCAGGTCTGTCTTTTTGCATGCTGATTTTTCTGTTGTCGCTGGCGGGGATTCCGCCGCTTGCCGGCTTCTTCGGCAAGTTCTACATCTTTGCCGCGGCGCTGAACAGCGAACCGCACCTTGGCCTGCTGTGGCTGGTGTTGCTTGCTATCGCGATGAGCGCGGTCTCGCTCTACTACTATCTGGGCGTGCTCAAGCAGGTCTACGTTGTCGACGGGGCACCGGACGCGGGAGCTATCCGGACTTCCGTCGTTACGCGGGTCACACTCTGGGTGCTGGCGGGGCTGGTTGTGCTGCTGGGGTGTGTTCCGGGGCTTCTATTGAATCGGATCGGCGGCTGAAGAGGGCTGGGGTGCCTTTTTCAAAGAACAGCGACGCTGGGCTTGTGCGAATACATGGCGCTGTCGGCCACGCGCTTTAATTCATCCTTGGTGAGGCCGTCTTCGGGATAAACCGCGATCCCTATGCTGGCGGTTCCACTGATCGAGTAGCCATCGATACGGAATGGCGCGTCGAAGCAATGCGTCAGGCGGTGGGTAATCTCCTGGACCTCGGGGCGATTGCGCACTACGGGGATCAGCGCGATAAATTCATCCCCGCCGACCCGCGCCAGCGTATCCATGCCGCGCAACTTCTCAGAGAATCGCTCTGCCACCTGCTGCAGGTAAGCGTCTCCGATGCGGTGCCCGTACAAATCGTTGACCTGCTTGAACAGGTCGAGATCGATATAGATGAGCGCGAAACGGGTCTGGCTGCGTTCGGCATGGGCAAGCGCCTCGTCCAGCCGGCTTTCGAGCAGGAAGCGATTGGCGGCATTGGTGAGCTGGTCGAACTGGGAGCGATGGATCAGCGTTTCATAGAGACGTCGATTGTCGAAGGCGAGGGCGGCCAGGCTTGCGCCCATCTCGAGCACTTCTCCGGTCGGCTCCTGGTAGACCTCGGCTCCGGAGACCACCAGGGATCCCAAGCGTTCTCCCGCACCGGAGTAAATGCCGCGGCGCACCGCATCTTCCGCCTGGCCGGCATCGCCGATAATGGCGCCGTTGGTCAACTCACACCAGCACAACCTGTCCTCGAGCTGGGTGCTGATCAGCCGGAGAATCATCAGCAATACTTCGTCCAGATTCTGCATGCTGTTGATGGCTTCCAGCACACGGCCACGCTCTTTTTCGAGGAACCCTACGCGGCGCTCGCGCGCAGCCTCGGATTCCATGGTGAGACGAATCTGCTCGGTCTGGCGGCGCACCTTCCTCTGCAGGCCAAATGCCCAGAAAAACGCCGTCATCATCAGCAACAGCAGGCCAGCGCTCAGATAGAGCAGGCGGCGGACCGTCCACCAGGGCGGCGCCACGAGCACCGAGATGTCCTGAGGAGTTCGCATCTGCAGTTCGAACCATCGTTCTGTGCCCCAGGGTCCTCCCGCGTGCACAAAGCAAATCCCTGTTATTCGTACTCTGCTGCCCACACGATATTCGGGAAGCGAAGGCTGATCGAGATTCTGGTTCCACACTGTGCGCGACAGAATTGCGGAGAATACGTGGGAATCCGTCTGGATCACCAGCAGGTCCTCGTGCCGTTCGTGGACTTCTGCCGCCAGTTCACCTTCCATGGAAACAAGGTCGTAGGGGGCGCGTCCGGCGAGCGCATCATCCCAACGGATTGGAATCGGCTGAATCACGCTCGTTCCCGGCGTCGAAAGAATATTGGCCTGGGTCAGAACCTCCGAATACTGATGCGAGTCGGGAAAGCCGACCGCATCTACTACTTGTCCGATCTGCAGGGGTGCCTGCTCGTAAGTATTTACCAGGACTGCCTTTTGATCCGGCGTTTCCAGGACGACTTGCAGGCCGGGTTCATAGAGCGTCACACTTCCGCGCACATGGACACGCTGGCTCTGATCCTTCACGAAATAACCCGACATGATCCTGCTGATCTCGGTCAGCGGCAGCTTCCCGGGATCGCCGCTTGCAGGCTTCAGTACCTTCATGTGCTTCGCACTGCTTACCCATAACTCAGATCCGGTTTGCTGGTACTTACCATCGAATATCCCCCCCGCCACTCCGTCGATCAGCACCTGCGAATCCAGGAGTTTCAGTGGATCGATTCCCTGCACATCCTCCATGTGGACCCGCACAGCACCGCCGTCCGTCTGGAGGTCCATCAGAATGTAAGGCTGACTTTCATCGGCTGCCGACGAACTCGGCGGGCTGCCAGCCGTTGCCATTCCCTCGCGCCGGCGCGCACTATCGAGTGCGTTCTCGGCATTGGGGAGCTGCAGGGTCGCCGATCGCACCGTCCCCGTCATGCTCACATAGCGGCAATCGTTGACCTTCTCCAGGATCTTCCGCCAGTTGACCGGAACCGGCTTCGGGAAGCGCGATTCCCCCTCGGAGAGCATCTCGCTGGCCCTTATATTGGTTTCGTAGCTGGGTGCTGTTGTACCCCGGACTACCACCGCCCCGCCAGACGCCAGTTTCGGCCGCCTGGGCGGAGGGAAAACGTAGATGCCTCCGGTAGCATCCTGAACAAAGGTCTGACCCTCGGCCGGCTCATAGTAGGTAAGGGTTGCGTGCAATTCGACGGCCAGACCTTTGGCGGCCTCGCGGTCCGACAGGGCGCGTACCTGGGCGACGGTGGTGAGGAGTTGAGGGGCAGCTTGGTTTAGCGAGGGCGCTGGCTTTGCCGTTTGGGAGGAGAGAATTTCCCCGCAGCATATCAATAACAACCCGAATGCCAGCAAAGGTGTCCGCAACTTCCAGCACTCCCGAAACAAAGATGCAGCTTAAAGGATGTGCCTCAAAGGTGCGGACTGTCTGTAACATTTTTAGGGGAGAGAATGCGGCTAGTTACTTTCGTTTTAGTTAGTTGCGCGGGATTGCGATGACCGCCAGACCAACCCGGCGGCCGCGATATCGGCTGCGGCGACCCCCAAAGATTTGAAGACGACACGGCTTGTGGGAACGGGTCTCTGTCCGGCCAGGATTTCGCCGATTTCCGCGTAGATTGGGGCCCCTGAACCGATCAGGTCGCCGGACTCGCGCGTTGCCGCCGCTCTCGATTCGACGACGATCGCCGCGTTCATCGCGGCGTCATCCAGTTCGCGGCGATCGGGGGTGACGACTCCGACAGCGCAGACCAGGGTTTGTTCGCCTAGCCACTCGCCGCGAACCAGAGGCTCTCGCGTGGCCGCGACGCTCACCACGACGTCAGCGCCGCGGACGGCTTTTTCGGGGGTTTCTGCGTATGTGAGGTCGAATTCCGAAGCGAAGGTGTATGCATGTTCCGGGGTGCGGCTCCATACGCGAACCTCCGGGAAGTCGCGAACGATGCGCAGCGCTCGGAGATGGGAGCGCGCCTGGACACCGCTGCCCAGGATTGCCAGAACGCGCGCGTCCTTACGCGCAAAGAGCCGTGTTGCAAGAGCGGACACGGCAGCAGTGCGCATCTCGGTGATCAGGCGACCATCCATGGCGACCAACGGCTCGCCCGTTTTCGCTGAGAGAAGCTGGATGACTGCCTGGTGCGTGGGCTGGGTCGTGTTCTTTTCGTAGAACGTAACGAGCTTCACGCCCATCAGGTCGCCATCGACGGCGGGCATCAGCGCAAAAATACCGTCGTGCTCCGCCACGCGGAGGATGCTGCGCACCGGCTGCTGAATCTTTCCGAGCGAAAGATCGATCAGCGCGCGTTCCACCGCCGGAATCAGTGCTTCCCAGGTCAGCAGCGATCGAACCTTTTCTTCGTCGAAGTATTCCATTGGCCGAACCTTCCCTTCTGACGGCAAGTTACATCAGGCTGACAGGGTCAACGTCAATGATCAGGTTGGCGCGAGGAATGCCGGCTTCTTCGGCGTGAACCAGCAGCGCCCGCAGCGCCTGCTGGAGCGCGCGCCGGTTTTCTCCCTTCATTACCAGATGAAAGCGGTAGATCCGCTTGATCTTCGCGATTGGGGCGGTGGCCGGCCCCAGGACGCGCACGTGTTTCAGCGTGGTCTGCTGGCACCAGCGGCCCAGAGTTGTGGCCCACGCGGCCGCCTCTTCCAATCGCTGGCTTTGCAGAAGGATATTAGCCAGCGCCGCATACGGAGGATAGTGCATCGCGCGGCGAAAACGCAGTTCTCTCTCCACGAATCCGGCGAAATCATGCTCTGCCGCGCATTGAATCGCGTAATGTTCCGGATGGTAAGTCTGCACGAGCACCTGACCTGACAGTTCACCGCGACCGGCGCGCCCGGAAACCTGGGTGAGCAGCTGGAAGACGCGCTCTGCTGCGCGAAAATCTGGCAACCCGAGCGCGTAGTCGCAGCCAACGACGCCGACCAGCGTGACGCCGTGCACATCGTGCCCCTTGGCGATCATCTGCGTGCCCACCAGAAGATTGATGTCGCCCGAATGCAGGCGCACGAGCAGGCGCTCCATGTCGCCGCGTCCTCGGACGGTGTCGCGATCCATGCGGCCGATGCGCGCGCGGGGAAAGATTTCCTGCAGGCGCTCCTCGCCCTGCTGCGATCCCGCGCCGAGGAAATACAGATACTCACTGTCGCAGGACGGGCAGCGCTTTGGGACCGTCTTTTTGTAACCGCAGTAGTGACATTCGAGCCGCTGGCCCGCGGCTTGTACGTCGCCCGTTACGGCTTTGTGGTAGGTGAGGGCGATGGAGCAGTTCACGCATTCGAGCTTCCCGCCGCAGGCACGGCAGATGACGACAAAGGAATAGCCGCGGCGGTTGAGCAGGATCATCGCCTGCTCGCCACGATCGAGCGTGGCCTGAGTCTCTTCGATCAGTGCTCGCGCGAACAGATGCTCCTGACCGGTTTCCTGAAATTCCTGGCGCATATCGATGAGGCGTACCTCTGGCAGAGGGCGATCCATCACGCGCGCGCGAATCTCGATGCGCTCGTACTTGCCGGTTACGGCGTTGTGCCAGGTTTCGAGAGAAGGCGTTGCCGAACCCAGGACTACCGTAGCTCCGGCGAGCTTGGCTCGCATCACGGCGACGTCGCGGGCGTTGTAGCGCGGCATCGATTCCTGCTTGTAGCTGCTGTCCTGCTCTTCGTCGACGACGACCAGGCCGAGCTTCTCGACGGGCGCGAAGATCGCCGAGCGCGTGCCCACCACTACGCGCGCCTCGCCTTTGCGGATGCGGTGCCACTGCTCGCCGCGTTCTTCGGGGGTGAGCGCAGAGTGCAACAGGGCGACCTCGGAGCCGAATGCATGATGCAGCTGCGCGGCCATCGCCGGGGTCAGGCCGATTTCAGGAACCAGCAGAATCGCAGTGCGACCAGCGTCGAGGGTGCGCCGCATCGCTGCCAGGTAGACGGCTGTCTTTCCCGAGCCGGTCACGCCGTGCAATAAGAAGGGGCGGAACCCTGGGGCGTCTACCGCTCCGGCGATGGTGGCCAGCGCTTCGAGTTGCGCATGGTTCAGCTCATGATCTGGCGTCGCGAACGCGTGCGGGTGCGTGAGGTGGAAGTCGGCCGGACGCTCTTCGATACGGACCAGCTCCTTGCGGACGAGCGTGGCCAGCGTCGTCGCCGGAACGTCGAGCCGCCGCAGTTCCGCCACGGGAAGCTCGCCATCCGCCCCGGCCAACTCGGCAAGAATCGTCTGCTGATTGTCATTGAGCTTGGGCAGGCGCACGCCATCGATAAGCACGGCGTAGCGCACGGTGCGCTTTGCATCGCGAGACTCGGCCTGGGTCTCGCGCGCGATCCACTTCTTGCGCACCATTCCCTGGAGGAGCCGCAGCGACGCGCCGGTCGTGGTTCGGAGGCGCGAAGCCCGCACCGGCTCGCCCGACTCGAGAGCGTTCAGGACCGCATATTCCTGGTCCTGCTCTTCAGGCGATAACCGCGAGCGACGCGAGGATCCCTGCTCCGCGCCTGCGAACAGCGCCTGCCGTCCCACATCGGTGATTCGATACAGCACCAACCGCCGTACTTCGCCGGTCAGGGGCAGCATTGAGCGCAGCACCTCGCCCACCGGCGACAGGTAGTATTGCGCGATCCACTGGCCGAGTTCCATCAATTCCGGCGACAGCACAGGCTCGGTATCGAGAACCGAGAGCAGCGGCTTGGCTTCTACGGGCGGCGGATCATCATGCACTCGAACCACCACGCCGGCCAGCTTCTCGTTGCGGAAAGGAACCAGGACCCGCGCGCCTACCTCCGGATGAGGTTCGCCCGCCAGATAGGTGAAGACGCGGTCCAGGGGCACCGGCAGGGCTACATCGCAGAATTCAGGCATGGCGTCTTGAACGGAGACTACCAGAACTGCTTCTGAATCCTCGGAGCGTCTGGCCGAATCTGAAGAAGACCACGGAGGGTTTAATGGCAGCAGAGAAGGTTGCATTCATTACAGGCGGCAATAAGGGGCTTGGCCTCGAAACCGCGCGGCAGTTGGGGAAGCTCGGAATCAAGGTTGTGATTGGGTCGCGGGATTTGGAAAAGGGCAAAGAGGCCGTCGCGAAGTTGAAAGCGGACGGCGTGAACGCGGAGGCGATCAAGTTTGACGTGCTCAACCCCGTCGACTACAA
Source organism: Acidobacterium sp. (assembly GCA_003167515.1). Taxonomy (GTDB): domain Bacteria; phylum Acidobacteriota; class Terriglobia; order Terriglobales; family Acidobacteriaceae; genus Palsa-343. The sequence continues at coordinate 8,277 of PMSS01000478.1, forward strand.
AGACGCCTACAAATACTTCGACCAGCATTACGGGAGGCTTGACATCCTGATCAACAACGCCGGCATCAGCAAAGAAGATTTTATGGGCGGGAACAAGACCAGCAGCACGTCGCCCGAGTTGCTGCATGAAACGTTCGACACCAACTTCTTTGGGGTAATTCAAATCACGCAGACGCTTTTGCCGCTGATCAGGAAGGCGCCGGCGGGGCGGATTGTGAATCTTTCGAGCATTCTTGGGTCGCTGGCGCTGCATGCCGATCCGAAGTCGCCCATTTATGACGCGAAGGCGTTCGCCTACGATGCTTCAAAGGCGGCCCTCAATTCGTTCACCGTTCATTTGGCGCACGAGCTGAAGGATACGAAGATCAAGGTCAACTCGGCGCATCCGGGCTGGGTGAAAACCGACATGGGCGGGGACGCCGCGCCGATGGAGCTTCCGGACGGCGCGAAAACCAGCGTGGCGCTCGCGACGTTGCCTGACGATGGGCCGACGGGCGCGTACATTCATCTGGGTGAGACGTTGCCATGGTGAAGCGCTGCTGACCGAAGTCAGCAGCGCAGCCTGCAGCCTGTAGCGGGTAGCGCGTAGCGAACTGCGCCGGACATCGCTATGGCGACCGGCTACTGCCTACAGCCTACTGGCTTTTTGCAGGAGCTTTGAGACCAAGTTCGGTCATGGCGAGCTGCAGGTCGGCCCAGGCTTCCTTTTTCTGACGCGGGTCACGCAACAGGTACGCGGGGTGGTAGGTCACGATGAGTTTTGATCCGCGTGCGTGGTGGATACGGCCGCGGAGGGCGGCTAACGGGCTCTTGCCGCCAAGGAGATAGGTGGCGGCGGTTGAGCCGAGCGCGACAAGGACCTCGGGCTGGATGACGTCAATTTGCCGGAACAGAAATGGCGAACAAGTATTCGCCTCCAGCGGCTCGGGTACTCGATTTTGCGGCGGCCGGCACTTCACGATATTCGCGATGTAGACCTGGTCGCGGCGCAGGCCCATCGCGACGATCATATTATTCAGCAACTGCCCGGCGCGGCCAACGAAGGGCAGGCCCTGCGCGTCCTCATCGGCTCCCGGGCCTTCGCCAACGAACATGAGCCGCGCGTTGGGATCGCCGTCGCCGAAGACGATGGTGTGGCGGCCCGCCGAAAGCGCGCATCGTGTGCAGTCGCCGATGTCGTCGCGGATGGCCTGCAACGCGGCGGCGTGATCCTTCGGTGCAATGGCTTTTTGGGTCTCGGCAATCAAGGTCAGGGATGAGGGCATGAGCGGCGTGGTCTCCAAATCGAGGTGCGCGGCTGGGGCGGCCGCGTCATTTTCTTCTGTATTTGTAACAGTGTCCGTTGCATTAGCGGCGGTCGCGTAGTCGCGGCGGTAAAAATCGAAAACGCCGAGATCGCGGAAGTAGGCGATCCGCGCGCGTACGGCTTGCTCTATCTCGGGAGAAAGCGCCAACCTCAGGCTCCAGATTTTACGGAAATATCGGAATCGGACTCCGACAGCATATGCCTGGGGTGCCGCAATTCCAGAATCTCGTCGAGGATCCGGTCGGCGAGCTCGCGCTTGCTCATTTCGGGGAGTTCCATGGCGCGGTCGCGGGTGAGGAAGGTCACCGCATTGCGATCCGAATCGAAGCCCACGCCCTCACGGGATACGTCGTTCAGTACAATGGCATCGGCTCCCTTGCGCAGCAGCTTGTCGCGGCCATGGGCCAGGGCATCTTCGGTTTCCGCTGCAAATCCGATGATCAGCGTTCCTTTGCGCCGCCGTTCGACGACCTCGGCCAGAATATCCTCGGTCGGCTCGAGCTCCAGGGTAAGCGGTCCGCTGCGGCGCAGCTTCTGTCCGACCTGCACGCGCGGGCGATAGTCGGCGACGGCCGCAGCCTTGATGACGATGGTCGTCTGATCCAGACGGTCGAGCACGGCTCTGCGCATATCTTCGGTCGTGATGACCTGGACCACCTCGGCGTTGGCGGGGGCTCGCAGCGCGGTCGGAGCCGTCACCAGAATCACGCGCGCGCCACGCCGTTGTGCGGCGTCAGCCAGCGCGTATCCCATCTTGCCGCTGGAGCGATTGCCGAGGAAGCGCACCGGGTCGAGAGCCTCGCGGGTTCCGCCCGCGGTGATCAGCACCGTTTCACCGGCCAGGTCGTTGCGATGATGGAGAACGCTGAGTACGGCTTCGACGATGGCGCTGTTTTCCGCGAGACGGCCGGCGCCGACCATGCCGCAGGCCAGATAGCCGCTCTCCGGCGAGACGATGCGGACGTTGCGGCTGGCGAGGGTCTCGAGATTCGCCTGCGTGGCCGGGTGCTGCCACATGTTCACGTTCATGGCGGGCGCGACGATCACTGGCGCGGTCGTGGCCAGGTACATCGTGGTCAGGAAATCGTCGGCGATGCCGTGGGCCATTTTGGCCAGAATATCGGCGGTAGCGGGGGCGATGACGAGGGCGTCGGTGGTCTGCGCGGCGTCGATGTGCTCGATGGCCGATGCTGCTTCGCCTGTGTCGGAATCTTCCGGAGCCCAGAGGCCGGTAATGACTTTGTGTCCGGTGAGGGCGGCGAAGGTGAGCGGCTGGACGAAATGCTGCGCCGCCTGGGTCATGACAACGTGGACGTCGAGAGCGTGCTTTTGCAGGTCGCGGACCAGCTCCGCGGATTTGTAGGCAGCGATGCCGCCGGTGACGCCGACTGTGACCTTCATGAGTACAGGTTACAGGGTGCAGGGCGCAGGGTACAGGGCCAGTTGCAGGCTACGGGTTACGGGTTATAGTGCGGCGACGTACGAGCCAGCAATAGATGGGGAATCCGGTCATTGAGGCGAGGAGGGCGAGGAACCAGTACAGCCACTCGCTCCGGAACGAGAAGGAGTTCGGCGTGAGGTGACCGCCGTTGAGAAGAAGGTAGATGGGGAAAAAGGCGGCGAGACCGATGGCAGCGGCGATGAGGAGGATCACGAGCCAGGGGAGGCGATTGAGAATCCGCACGGGCAGGAGGAAGACGGCGGGGAGGCCGACTACGAGCCAGCCAAGCAGCGAGAAGGTTCCGTAGATGAGTATCAGCCCTGCGTAACCGACCAGAGTATGCCATGCGGGGGGCTCAGAGGGGAAGGAGTGAACCCGAACCAGGCCCCAGAGGTTCGTGATCAGGAAATACGCGACGATGGCGGCGTTGCCTGCGAGGAGGCCGATGAACGCGTAGCCGATGCGCCGGACCCAGCCGACGCGGCGAACAGAGGCTGCCTGCGTGTCAGATATCACGCTTGCCTTTGTGGGGTCAGGAGACGAACTTCGGGATGTCGGGGGCTTCCACTTCCGGCTTCAGGACCGGGACGTCTTCGGTTTTGACGTAGGCGATCTTGCCTGCGGCAATCTCTTCCTGGGCCACGCGGCAGGCTTTCCGCGAACGGCTCGGAACCAGCGGTTCGGCTCCGTTCTGCAGTTGGCGCGCACGCCGCGCCGCCACCAGAACATAACGGAAATTGCTGTCGTAATCCTGCTCGATACTCATCCCTGCTCCTCCAAAACTCTCACCAGCTCACTCGACAGTCGGGCTCAACTCGGGCACACCGAAAGCCTCGAGCACTGGCCTGACCCGACCCTCTGAATTCGCCTGGCGGCAGCTGTCGGCGATCCGGAGCACACGCTCGCGGTCCGCCGGGTTGTCTGCGGCAATGCCGGCGTCTCCGTTGCGCCGAATACGCTCGGCGGACACGATGGCAGTCATTTCTTCCACAGCGCGATCCAGGATGTCGTTGACGAGAATATAGCCATATTCGCGGTAATTCTCAATCTCCTGGCGCGCCTTGGCCAGACGCCGCTCAATGATCTGCTCCTGCACGCTGCCTTCGGCCCGGCTGCGGTTCCTGAGCCGAGTCGCCAGGACCTCCGGCGAGGGCGGCATGAGGAAGATCGAGACCGAGTCCGGCATCCTGGCGCGCACCTGCGAGGCTCCCTGAACGTCGATATCCAGCAGCAGATCGCGGCCTCGCGAGAAGGCTTCCTGCAAAGTGCACCGGGCGGTCCCATAATAGTTGCCGAAGACGTCGGCGTATTCCAGGAACTCGCCGTTCCGGATCATCTGCTCGAAATGTTCGCGGGTGGTGAAGTGATATTCGCGCGAGTCCTGTTCCGATCCGCGCGGACCGCGGGTGGTCCAGGAGACGGAGAACTCGAGGCCGGTGACCAGCGAACGCAGCTGATTGACCAGGGTCGACTTGCCCGACCCCGACGGCGCCGAAATGATGAACAGGATCCCAGCCAAGCGTCTTTCTTCCTCCAGTCGTTCAACAGCGGCCTGCTATTCCTGCCTGCTACTCCAGATTCTGTACCTGCTCCCGGGCTTTCTCAATCTCCGACTTCATGCCCAACCCCGCTTCGGTAATGCGTGTGCCGTTGCCCGCCACGCCGCTGGTCTTGGAAAGCAGCGTGTTGGCTTCGCGGTTCATCTCCTGCAGCAGGAAATCGAGTTTCTTACCCACTTCCCCGCCCTGATCCAGCAAGCCGGTGAAGTGGTCGATGTGGGTTCGCAGCCGCGTTACTTCTTCTTCGACGTCGCTGCGTTCGGCGATGAGCGCGGCTTCCTGCAGAATGCGGTCCTGATCGAAGCCTCCGTCGAGCATGGCCTTCATGCGCTGACTGAGCCGTTCGAAGTACGCCTGCTGCACTTTTTCGCGCAACAATGCGGCTTCGTCCACCAGTTCGCGGAGCCGCGACATGCCGGCGCGCAGCTCGTTGGCGAGCACCGAACCTTCCTGGGCACGCATGGTCTCGAGCGCAGCGACCAGCGCGTCGGACTCGCGGAGGACGGCTTCTTCGAGGCCACGCAGTTCTTCTTCGCTGTTACGCGACTCAGCCATCAGAACCCCAGGGAGGCGAAAGACGGAGTTCAGATCAGGTTCGGCGGTCAGGCGATGTTCTGCGGCGGCTGCACGGAAGGCTTCCACGTAAGCCGCTACCAGCGCATGGTCGTAGCCCGCTTCGGCTTTCTGGCTGCGTTCGAGGTTCAGCGTTACTTCGACGTGTCCGCGCCGCAGCTTTTCCTTCAGAATGCGGCGCAGCTGGATCTCGATGCCCTCAGTTCCCTGGGGCAGGCGCATGTGCAGATCGAGGAAACGGTGGTTCACGCTTTTCAGGCTGAGGGAGAATCCCAGAGTCTCGGAAACGCGGCCGGCGATCCGGGCAAATCCTGTCATCGAGAATACGGGCTGTTTCGCTTCGGTCATCGTTGGGTCTTTCCCGTGAACGCGGGCTCACTGGCTGCGGGCAATTCTGATTCTTCCGGCAAGAGCGCGGCGTGCGATGCGGCGATTCCTGAGTGCCCCGCGTGATTTCCATTCTCCCCGATGTCCATGAACTGCAGGCGATAGAGCTTTTGATAAGTGGCCGAGGTTTGCAGGAGCTCTTCGTGAGAGCCCACGTCGGTGATCCTGCCGCTCTCGAGCACCACGATCCGGGTTGCGCGGCGCACGGTCGAGAGGCGGTGCGCGATGACGATGACCGTTCGCTCCGCCATCAGATTGGCGAGCGCCGCCTGGACCAGGGATTCGCTCTCCGCATCGAGGGCGGAAGTGGCCTCGTCCAGAATCAGAACCGGAGCATTCTTCAGGATGGCGCGGGCAATGGCCAGGCGCTGCCGCTCGCCGCCGGAGAGGCGGAATCCCTTCTCGCCGATGACGGTGTCGTATCCATCCGGCATTCTTTCGATGAAGTCGTGCGCAAGCGCAGCCTTCGCCGCATCCACCACGCGCGACAACGGAACATCCGGCTGTCCGTAGGCGATATTGTTGCGTACCGTGTCGTTAAAGAGGATCGTCTCCTGAGTCACTTTGCCGATTTGCGCGCGTAGCGACGAGAGGCTTGCCTGGCGCACGTCGCAGCCATCGATGAGGATGCGGCCCCCGGTGACGTCGAAGAAGCGCGGAATCAAATTTACGAGCGTCGACTTCCCTGCCCCGCTCGGCCCCACCAGCGCGACCACTTCGCCGCGGTTAATGGTGAGGTCGATGTCGTGCAATACGATGGGCGGACCGTCGAGCTGACCCTCGAGATACTGGAAGCTCACCTTCTCGAGGACGATCCTGTCCTTGAACCCTCTGAGCACGCGTGGATGCTTCGCTTCGACGACGTCGTCCTGATCGTCCATGAAGTCGAAAATCGCGGCCGAAGCTCCGGCCGCCTGCTGGAAGTTGTTGTAGTAGATCCCGAAGCGGCGGATGGGATCGTACATCTTGAAGAGCGCGACGATGAAGGCGAAGAAGATTCCGCCGGTCATTGCGCCGTGTCCGATCTGATTACGGCCCAGCAGCAACAGCAGCGCGATGGCGACGGCTCCGATGAAGTCCATCAGCGGCGAGGTCATCGCCTGGGCACGCACCGAACGGAGATTCGCACGGAACAGCTTGCGCGCGGCCTGGCGGAAGCGCAGCAGCTCCCAGAACTCCATATTGAAGGCCTTGACGATGCGATTGCCGGTAATGGTTTCGTGCAGGATGTTCTGGATATCGGCCAGCTTGTCCTGGCCGCGGCGTGTGGTCTGTCGCACATCGCGCCCGATGCGCCGAATCGATCCGGCGACGATGGGCAGAAAGATCAGCAGCACCCACGCCAGTTTGCCTCCCAGGGCGATCACGATCACGACCATGAACAATAACGTGCAGGCCTGCTGCAGAAAATCGGACAGAACCGAGGAAGTCGCGTACTGCACGCGCTCAATATCGTTGATGAGCGCCGAAAGCAGTGAGCCGGTGGTGTGTTTCTGGAAGAACGCGACGGAACGGCGCAGGATCGCCTCGTAGAGGTCGTCGCGCATGTCGGTGATCATGCCGAAGCCGGCATAATTCGCCAGGTAAGTTCCTATGTAGTCGCAGATTCCCTTGAGCAGCGTCGCCGCGACGAAGGCAAACGCGATGCTCGACCAGTCATTGTGAATCCAGTGAGGGACGAGCAGGCCGGGACGGATGTTGATATGCCAACGGGCGCCCAGTTCGCCGAGCAGCGGAGTCTGCTTGGCGCCGCTTGCTACTTTGGGATTGAGCACATTGTCGAAGATGGGGCCGATGAGCAGAACGCGGAATGCGTCCATGAGACCGACGCCGGCAGCCAGGACGACGGCCGAGAGAGCCTGCAGCCAGTAGCGGCGCGCATAGTACAGCAGGCGCCAGAAACGTTTCATGCTCGGGCGGCTCCCGGTCGGGGAAAGCAATGCATTTCATTATTTTACCGCCTGATACGCGCCGCGCCACGAACCGATGACGAACTGCGGTAACGTGACGGAACATAGTCCGGCACTCGTTACAATGCGGGTATATGGGTTCGTCCTCTTCCGGCTGCGCCGAAGATCGAGCGTACAAATCAAGTTGATCATTCTTATGGATGGAGTTGCTGACCGGATGGCGGTGGATCGGAGACCAGAGCAAAAAGGTCCGAAGAGACAGAGCGCCCAACCGCCAAAACCGTCGCGCCTCCTGATCACCGTTGGCATTGCCCTCATCACCGCTGGCGGTTCGGCATGGTTGATCTTGCGGTCGTCGGCCATTCGTTGCGACTCGCTGGCGCCATTGACGGTTCTCGCGACGCTGGCTGCGTTTCTGATTTCGATCTGCTTTCGCCAGATGGGACGCTTTCCGGATCGCCGCAGCCGGATGTTTCTCCTGGCTTGCCTGCTGGTTGCTGCCGCTACGTTGTTTGCGGATTTTCGGTTCGTGCGGCAGTATCGCGACTTCTGCGATCAGCTGCAGCAGGAGATTCGGCAGGCGCCGCCCCAACGCTAGGGACTGTGGGGAATTTCTGCCTGGCGTCCGCCGATGGGTGACGTTTCATCCAGGAATCCCTTCACGGCTGGGCCGATCTGCGTTGCACACTGCCCGGGCGCCAGATGGCCGCATCCGTCAAAAACCTCAAATTCCGACTGGGGCACATCGCGGTGCATCTGCTCGCCGACGGTCACCGGAATCAGGTGGTCCTGCCTGCCCCAGACGATGAGCATCGGCATCTTGAGCGCGCCGAGTTTGCCATCCAGCAGACCCACCTGGGTCAGCATGGAGTTCATGTTCCGCTTGACCACCCAGCCGTGCTTGCCTACGAAACGGAAGACGTCGCGCTCGATGAAGCCAGGGATGTGGGGCGCGGGACCCGGCATGAGCAGGTCGTCCAGCGCTCGGAGCTTCGACGGAGTGTCGGGCTCGAAGAGCGCCGTATCCCAGGTGAGCGAAAATGTGGTGCCCGCGCTGTCGAAGACCATCAGCCTGCGGATGCGTTGCGGTTCGTCGAGGGCGACGCGCATGGCGATCCAGCCGCCCATCGACCAGCCAGCCAGGTCGGTGCGCGCAAGACGCCGGTTATCGAGGAAGGCTTCCACGGCGGCAGATTCCTCGGCGATGGAGTACGTCGCATTGGGCGGCCAGTCGGAGCGGCCGTAGCCTGGCAAATCCAATGCGTAGACGCGATGATGATCGCGAACCAGCTGTGGCATCAGGTTGGCCCAGTCTTCGGCGCGCGAGCCCAGGCCGTGGACCAGCACCACAGGAGAACCCGATCCACCAGCATAATAGTGAACGCGGACGCGAGGTGCTCCGGCGAAGGGGATCTCGGTGTAGTCGCTGTGAATGCCATCAAGAAAAAGCCGGGTCTGGGTCACGGCCAGCAGCATTGTCAGCGGCCGGACAAATGCAAATATGACGACGCCCACCAGCAGAGTGAGCACGCCGAGCAACGCCCATCGCATCGCGCGCCACACCGGACGTCGTTTGCTTCTCTGCGGCGGCGTTGCAGTGGTTGCCATTCTTCGCTCGATCCACGGCCCTTCTCAGGATGTCATGCGCAGGGCTTTGCGGATGACTTCGACAGTCAATGGCGTCAAGCCGTCCAGCTCGTCAGCGGTCGCCCAGCGCCCTTCGAGGGCGTCAGTCGCGCAGGCGAGCTCTTCGTTCGTGCCTGGGCCGCTCACGATACGGCACAGAAAATCGATGAGCACGTAGTGATAGCGTACGCGACCTTCGGCATCGCGGGAGATGCGGTCGAAGGCCTGCACCACGTCGATGGGTTCGACGACCAGTCCTGTCTCTTCGAGGACTTCGCGGCAGATGGCTTCTTCGAGGGTTTCGCCTAATTCAACGGCACCGCCGGGGAGAGACCACTCGCCTTTGAGGGGTTGCTGCGCGCGCCGGATCAGCAGGACGCGACCTTCGCGAACGACCACCGCGCCGACCCCGGCGATCGGGGCGTCAGGATACTCACGCCTCACAGGTACCTGCGTTCCAACTTTTCATGCCTGTTCCGGCCTACAGCTTGATCGGCTTCCCGTATTCGCCGTCGAAGACCGTACGCGCCATGCTGAAACGGCCGCCGTTGAACTTATCAGGCCCCTTGAGATGGCCGATTGTCAGCAGCGCGACGACCTCGTAGCTGATAGGCAGATTCAGCGCGTCGCAGACCTTGTCCGCCTCGTAGCCTTCCATGGGAGCGGTGTCGTAGCCGAGCGCTTCGGCCATGAGCATCATGCCGGAGAAGGCAAGCATCACGTGACGGTTGAGCCAGGCGGTCAGATTGGGATGGTTGAGGAGATAATCGGGGATCGACGCGCGGGCCTGTTCGGCATAATTTTCGGTCATGCCGGCATCGCGCCCCATGCGAATCATCTCTTCCATGTCCGAGCGCCAGCCATCTTTGTCTCCGCAGGCCACGATGACGACAGAGGCTTCTTCGACCTTTGCCTGGTTAAAGCTGGCCGCTCTGAGTCGCCGACGCTGTTCCGGCGTGCGCACAACGACGAAGCGCCACGGCTGCAGGTTGTAGCCGCTTGGCATTTTCAGCCCCGCTTCCAGGATTGCCTTCAGATCGTCGTCGGGGATGGGCGCGCCGTCAAAACTCGGCGTCGCTCTGCGCTGTTCGATCACTTCACTCAGAGGTTTTTCCGTTCGACTTGCCATGCGGAGGTCTGTCCTGGCTGCTTTCCGTGGTTGATGAGGGAGCTAACTGCGTTGTCCGGGTGGGGGAACGGAGTTCTGAATCTGGTCCATGGGGAGTTCCAAAGCAAAGGGGTTCTGGTTTCCGGGCGTCGCCGCATAGACCCATAGCCCGTGAAAAGCGCCTTGCAGTTCGGGATGCTGCTGAAGGAGCGCCCGCATCACGGCGGTCACCTGAGCGCGCGCGGCAACCACGTCCTGATTCGGTGTAGCGCTGTAGGTGATGACCAGATCGAGCTGATCGGAAAGCTCGCCGGTGTGCAGGCTGGTGATCTCAAAGCTTTGTGCCCCGGCGCTGATGCGCATCGGGTCTGCCCCGGGCAGGTTATCCGGGCGCGCCTGTTCTGCTTCGCGCTGCAGCTTCTGGAGGTTGGGGCTGGAGAGAAAATCCACCGGGTTGAGGAGGTACTGCGCCGTCTGATAGTAGAACCAGGCGTCCCACAGTTGCTTCTTCGCCGCGTATTCGCGCGCCTGCCGCCAGAACCAGATGCCGTCGTGGCCGCCCATGGTCATTGGCCGGGTAAAGAAACCCGCCAGCTTCCAGATGGGGCTGCCGGCAGGATCGTTCTGCAGGACGAGCGAAACCTGCTGGGGCTGCTTGACGCCGGTGGCATGCAGGATGGCCAGCGCATATTTGCCGGGCGGAAGGCCTGGAATCGTGATTTCCACAGTGAGAGGCGATCCGGCCACGCCGCAAAAAAACTGCGTTTCAGCAGCGGCTTTCAGGTCGCTTGCGTCCAGAAGATATAACCCGTCAACGGTCAGGGTGGAGTGCTGGATGGCCAAATCGATGGACTGGATCGATCCGGCAATGCCATCGAACTGTGCCGCCACAGCGGAGACGGTCTGTGCCCGGACAGCGGCGGCGTTGCCCGACTGCACGTTCGCTGCGAGCATCTGCGCCGACTGTTCGAGAACGGTCCGTTGACCGGCGGTCATCTGGGACTGCGTCACGCAGGAGACGCCGAAGGCGGGCAGGGCCATTCCAAAGGGCAGGAGTACCGGGGCTATAACCCGGAATTTGGACCAAATCTTGGCCCCATCGATCAATAAGCGGCAACGCATCAGAAGACTTCCCTTCAATTCGCCTGTGAGCGAATTCGAATCACTGCTAGTCTAGTACACAGGGGCAGGGGTTTCCGGAGTACGGGTGGCCTGCCGATCCTAAGACTTCGATGCGGTTTTCACACCATACACGATGCCTGGCATGGGCGGGCGCTGCCTTTTTCGCAGGATTGTGTCATTCCCAGGTCATGCAGGCCCAGGTCATGCAGACGCCGGGAACGATGCCGGATGGGCGGCAGATCCACTTTCCGGGAGCGATGCCGCGCCCCGGCGATAGAAGGCCAACGTCATTAATCCCCCAGGGGGTACCACCCACCGCCCCAACCCAGCCGGGAGCTGCTTCCAACGCTTTGAAGACGCCGGTTGCCCCTGCGGGAAATACCGCGTCCGCGCTGCCGCCGTCTCTTCCGCCCTCTCTTCAGGACAAGCCTGCGCAGCCTGCACGCGTCACCCTGAGCGGCGGAACGCTGGCCGTGGATGCGAATAATTCCAGTTTGTCGAAGATTCTCGACGACCTTGCGTCTTCCAGTGGCATGACCGTCGACGGCCTGGGCGCACAGGACCAGCGGGTCTTCGGAGTTTACGGTCCCGGCAATCCACGCGACGTTCTCTCCTCGCTGCTGGACGGGGCCGGCTATAACTTCCTGATGGTTGGCACGACAGAAACAGGAACTCCGCGCGAAGTCGTATTGACGGCCCGCAGCAATGCGCCGCTTTCCGCGACGCCCAACAGCGGACCCTCAACGCCGGAGCCGGAAGACGAGGAACCGCCGCCAATTAATAATCCCGCCGAAGATGCGAACCCTCCGGCTCGTCCGCCCAGCACGATGCCCAACGGGCAGCCGAGGTCTCCGGCCGAAATGCTGCAGGAGATGCAGCGGATTCGTCAGCAGCAACAGCAGCCGCAGCAACAGCCGCAATCGCCTCAATAGCAGGTCCTTTCCGCAATCTCGTTTTCCTCAGTCTAGTTGGGCTTGACGGCATCATTCCTGGTGCAAAATCGCGGAAATTCCATGACTCTCGTAATGCCTCTTTCGGGGTCGACTGCCCCATTCGTGGTCTGGTCCTTCGGAAAATACCCGTTTATCTTCTAGATACCTCCCCTGAGGTAAAAGGGCTCCCGCTATGCGCACACGCAGTACTGCAGGTTTCCTGGCCATCACATCTGGCCTTGTTGCTACTTTTCTGTCTGGTTCTCTCGTCGTGGGATGTGGTCTCGCCAACACTCCCGTTCAGGTCGGCACATCGCTTTCCGGCAATTGGTCGTTTGCACCCAGCACCTCCGCCGTAATTATTTTGAACCTCGGCTTCACGCAGGGCGCGTATGAGACGGTCAGTGCTGTGGCACGCCTGACTGGGGCATCCTGCGTCAGCCCGACCACCGACATTCTGCTGACGGGCTCGGTTGGCGGCACCAACCAGATGCTGCTGATCTCGTCGCCTTTCAACGGCACGACCCTGACGCTGAAGGGGCAAGTCACCCCGGATGGCAAGGAAATCGCCAACGCGAGCTGGAGCTTCGCCGGCGGGAATTGCTCCACAATCGGCACAGCCGACGTGACGGCAACGGACTACTCGGAGATCAGCGGCACCTACACCGGGAATTTCGCAGACACCGACGGCAATCAGCTTCCGGTCTCGGCGTTTCTTGAGCAGACCACCCAGCCCGATCAGAATGGGCAGTTTTCTCTCTCTGGGACGGCCACGTTCCCCAACAACACCTGCTTCTCGGAGCAGCCGACGCTCACCACCTCGCTTGTCACAGGCAGCAGTTTGTCGATGACTTACAGCGATCCTGGCAGCGGAGCGGTGCTCACCGCGTCGGGCACGTTCAACAGCGCAGCCACGCAACTGACGATCGCGAACTGGTCGATCTCCGGCGGTTACTGCAATGGGGATTCGGGAACCGGCCTGCTGACCGAACAGTAAGCTGGAAAATCCTCGCGCCCGGCCGCTCGTTTCGAACCGCGTCATTTCGATTCGGGGAGCGGCCGGGGCCAGCGCGCTTCGATCATGGTGGAGATTCCGCCGCGCGGCCGGAAGTCGCCTTTCACCACCGCCCACACCGGATCGCAGGCGCGGACTACGTCTTCCAGAATGCGGTTGACGGCGTTCTCCTGGAAAATACCCAGGTTTCGATAGCAGAAGAGATATTCCTTCCAGGACTTCAGCTCCAGGCACTGCTGGCGCGGCATGTAGCGCAGGGTGATCGTGCCGAAATCCGGCAGACCGGTCTTCGGACAGACCGAGGTAAACTCGGGATCGTCAATGACAATTTCATAGCCGGGAAACTGGTTGCGCCATGTCTCGATCAGGGGGAAATCGAAGTCGAGCCCGGCCTGGGCGTGCTCGTCGGTGTAACGGGGTGCTATTGCCATGTCCTGATTTTAGGGCACGGTCCGCAATGCCTTAAGCGGCCGCAGCATCTTTGACCGTGTGACCGCGAAGTGAATCGTCCGGTGCGCGCAGGGTATTTCCCATTTTCCGAACCCTAAAGCGTGCGATGTGTGTCTTATATACTGGCTCACGGTTTTACTGAATGGCAAACAAGCAGACAAGGTCACGAACGGCTCGTGTCTGGACCATCACAGCCTTCGCACTCATACTTATTTTTTACGCCGTGCACCTCATGACGCGGGGGAGTCTGCCCATCCGTGTCGCTGCCGCGACCATCGGCGATTTGAGGAGCACAGTGGCGACGAACGGCAAGGTCGAGCCGCAGCCACAGGTGAATTTTGAGGCGCACGCTCCTTTCTCGGGGATCATTCAGACCGTCGATGCGCATGAGGGCGACAAAGTCCCGGCCGGCAAGCTGCTGGTCGCGATGGACGATACGGAAGCGCGGGCGCGTGTGGCCACCGCTCTGGCTGCGCTGAAAGGCGCGCAGGCGGCGGACCAGGCCGCGCAACGCGGGGGAACCCAGGAAGAGCGCATTTCGCTGACGGGCGATTTACAAAAGGCCCAGATCGATCGTGACCAGGCCCAACACGATCTGGAGGCTCTCCAAAAGCTGCAAGGGTCGGGGGCGGCATCCCCCAGCGAAGTGAGCGCGGCGCAGACGCGGCTGGCAGCGGACAACAGCTCCCTGCAGGTGCTTCAACAGCGTCGAACGGCACGTTACGACTCGGCTGATCTTGCCCACACCAGGGCCACGCTGGACGATGCGCAGGCCGCATACGACGCGGCGGTCGATGCGCTGCACCACGCGGTTGTCCATGCGCCCTTCACCGGAACCGTCTATTCTTTGCCCGTTTCGCGAACCGAGTATGTGAACCAGGGAGATCGCCTTCTTTCGATGGCGGACCTCTCGAAGTTGCAGGTGCTCGCCTATTTTGACGAGCCCGAAATCGGGAAGCTGAGTGTCGGGCAGCCGGTGACCATTCTGTGGGATGCCCGGCCTGATGAGCAGTGGCGCGGAGTGATCAGCCGCCTGCCTTCGACGATCATCACGTATGGAACGTCGCGCAATGTAGGAGAGGTTATCGTTTCCATTACAGATGCCGACGGCGCCCTGCTGCCGGACACCAATGTTCGCGTGACCGTGACCACCGCGAGTGAATCCAATGTGTTGATCGTGCCGCGCGACGCAGTGCACTTCGAGCAGGATTCAAGCTTCGTCTACAGGAAGGAGGGCGATTCCCTGCACCGCGTGAAGGTAGCGGTCGGCAAACTGAATCTTACGAGCGTGGAAATTACCAGCGGTCTCAAGTCGGGCGACATCGTGGCCCTCGGAACTACCAATGCCCAGCCACTGAGTGACGGTGTTCCTGTCAAAGTAATCCAGTAGGGGGAAGTTTTGCGGAAACGAATTCTGCTGCCGGCAAGTCTGCTTCTTCTTTCCGCGGGGTTGTTGGCGCTGCCGGCTATCGCCGCCCCGCCGGTCCGCCAGGATCTGGTCTGGCAGGATTTGGAGCGAGGCCGCGCCGACGAGGCGCTTCAGAACATAGCGAAACTCCTGGCTCAGAATCCCAAAGACCCCGAAGCCCATAATCTCCGCTGCCGCGTTTACTACCAGGAGGAGCAGTGGGACCAGGCGATTGCCGACTGCGAGGCCGCGGTTCAGCTTGCGCCAGGCAACAGCAACTTCCATCTGTGGCTGGGTCGCGCGTATGGACAAAAGGCCGCCCACGCATCGATCGTTTCCGGCTATCCGCTGGCGCGCAAGGTGCATGCTGAATTCGAGCGGGTGGTCCAGCTCGATCCGAACAACGCCGAAGCCCTGGCCGATCTTGGCGAGTTCGACGTGATGGCTCCGGCGGTGGTCGGCGGAGGCGTGACCCACGCTGAGGCGATCGTGCAGCAACTGCGCGGCGTAGATCCGGCCGGTGCGCTTGTCCTCCAGGCGCGGATCGCCGAATCGAAGAAGGACTATGCTTCCGCCGAAGCGGCTTTCAAGAGCGCAATCCAGCAGTCGTCCTATCCGGCGGACGCGTGGATGGACCTGGCTGCGTTTTACCGCCGGCGTGGCCGGCTCGACGAGATGGTGACGGCGGCGCATACCGGAGCGTCGCTCGATCCAAACCATAGTCCTGCGCTGGTGGATGGAGCCAGCAATCTGGCATTGGCTGGCCGCGAACCGCAAACCGCCATCCAGTGGCTCCAGCAGTATCTGGACTCGAATGCTCAGTCGGAAATCGCACCGGCCTTTGTCGTGCGCGCACAGCTCGCACATCTGTTGCAGAACCTGGGCGACATCGAGGCGGCGCAACAACAGCTGGCGGTAGTTCACGCGCTGGCTTCCGCTTATCGTATTCCCCCGGTCGTCAACGCATCCGCCAGAACGGGTCTGTAAACTCGAAACGATGCGAGAGCCGAGGCCGGTCCGAATCAAGATGCGCGAGACAATCCCGGGATTCGCAGCGACTTTGGTGGTCCTGATGCCGTTGGCCGCCGGAGCGCAGATTTCTCTCTCGACGGCGGTCGATATGGCGGAGAAGAACAGTCCGTCGGTGCGCGCAGCCGCGGCGAATGTGCAGAAGGCGACTGCGGCATGGCAGGAAACGAAGGATGCATACATTCCCAATTTTGTGATGGGCGCCAACCCCGGCTACGTCTATGGCTATCCCCTGGGCTATCCTTCGCTGTTCGAGGCAACTTCGCAGTCGCTTCTTTACTCGTCGTCGCAGCGCGACTA
Source organism: Acidobacterium sp. (assembly GCA_003167515.1). Classification (GTDB taxonomy): domain Bacteria; phylum Acidobacteriota; class Terriglobia; order Terriglobales; family Acidobacteriaceae; genus Palsa-343. Next base: position 24,443 of record PMSS01000478.1, read on the forward strand.
CATCCGAGCCGCGCACAAAGGCGTGGAGAGCGCGACCCTGAGCCTGAAGGACACGCAGCAACAAGTGGCGCTCGACATCGCACTGGATTATGTGGAGCTGGATCATGATCTGAAAGAGATCGCGGCGCTCGAGGAGGAGAATGGCTACGCGGAATCCCTGGTGCGGATCGAACAGGACCGAGTGCAGGCGGGGATTGACCCTCGCATCAGCGAGTTGCAGGCGGAGCTGACGGCGGCCCAGATCGATGAGAAACGAATTCATCTTGAGAACGATGCCGATGCGATGCGCCAGAAGATCGCGCACCTGACCGGCCTCCCCGCGACTGGACTGACAACGCTCAGTTCCAGCATTCCGCCAGCGCCCTCGGTCAGCGCGTTAGAGAATATCGACGCTCAGACAGCGCCGAACAGCCCGGGAGTTTCGGCTGCATATGCGAACGCAAAGTCGAAGCTGTATACCGCGTTTGGCGACTCGCGGCAGAATTACCGGCCGCTGGTCACGTTCGGCGCGCAATACAGCCTGTTTGAGAAGTTTGCCAACTACACGCAGTACTACCCAAGCGGCCTCCAGTACAACAACGCCGCGCTCGGTGTCGTCGTCACATTTCCATTTTTCGACTTTACGCGCCGGGCGAAGGCTCGGGAGTCCGCGGCGGATGCGGCTCATGCGCGGGCCGACGCCGATGCATCACTGAATATTCTGAGCGAGCAGACGTCCGCGATGCGCGGCTCAGTTCGCGAACTCGGCGCGCAACAGCGGATGGCGCAGGTGCAGAGCGAGCTGGCGCAGGAACAGCTGAAAACCATCGAGACGGAATTGATCAGTGGGACGGGGACTCCGAATGCTCCGCCCGTGCCGCCGACCCAGGCGCAGAGAGCGCACATTGAGGAGCGGCAGCGCTTTGAAGAGGTGCTCGACGCAAACTTCTCTCTGATGAAGGTTGAACTGAACCTGCTGCGTGTCACCGGCCAGATCGACGGGTGGGTGCGGTCCTCGCTTCAATGACCCAGCTCCCAGCCTCTCTTATTGCTATCTCCTCTGGTCCGCCCGTCAATTTATGGGCAACAGCGTCGATGACAACTTTGTCGTAAATAAGAACGGGAAGAGAATTTTCCTTCGTAGTACTGAGCAGGGAGCACCCGGCTCGGGATCGTCTGCAGCCTGCACAAAATTAATGTTGCGTAATCGCCAGGATGTGGAATAAGATTCGCCAATCCTTTCCGCCGGAAAGAAAGCTGCCGGCGAAGCAGCAGAATAAACCTCATGTTCGGTGTGGCGGGCACTCATCCAGGGCCCCCGACGCGGCACTTACCCATGGGATCGAGGATGGTCAGGTCGGCAGCTGAACCTGTCCGGGGTGGGTCTGTGTATGAGAGGTTTGCAGCATCAGGCCACTGTTGGGCAATCTGTTGGAGCAACCAGGGCTGTTCCGGTTTCGGCATCGGGCCTTTTCTGTAACGCCTGCAAAACGGTTGCCGGCTCGGTTGCAGATGCAGTTAGTCGTTGGCCATAGCTGGCGCCTTCGTCAAACTTCCAAAACGAAGGCGAGGAGGAACAATGGGAACATCATTGGGCGCAGTGCCACCGGCGGCGGAGCCTCGCAAAGGTTGGTTGAGACGGAACTGGAAATGGTTTGTCCCCGCAGCCGGCCTTTTCATCTTCGTTGTGATTGTGGCGGGTGTCGGGGGCTTGTTCGCCATTATCGAGGGCTCGATTAAGCAGAGCGGCGTCTACACCCAGGCATTGGCGCAGGCGAAGGCGAACCCTCAGGTGACCGACAAGACAGGTCAACCGGTGACGCCGGGATGGTTCGTCTCGGGGAGTATCAATGTCAACGGTGACTCCGGCGACGCCAACATTTCCTTTCCGGTCTCCGGTCCAAAAGGAAAAGGCAGGATTTACGCAGTCGCGCAGAAGGGCGCGGGGGTCTGGCAATTCGAGACTCTGCAGTTCGGAGCAGATGGTCAGACAGACCGGATCGATTTACTCCAGGCTCAGACAGCGGCACAAACTGCGGCACCGGCGCTCACTCAGTCCGCCGCATCCGACGCCACACCTGCAGCTGATGCAACTGCGTCTTCTGCCGATCCGGTCGCTGCTGCTACTCCGTCTTCTGCCGAGCCTGCGGCGGATCCAGCTGCGGCGCCGGCTACCCCAGCGGGCGTGATTGCCAGCGCGCAGTTCAGCAACGACCCAAATCTGCGCTGTGACCTGCTCGAGGTGAAGCGGGTAAGCGGAAACGCGCTGCTGGTGCGCTGGAGACTAATCAACACCGGCGCGAAAGGGATTGCCTACGATTTCGATTGGCCGCAGCTTTACTACACCGATCCCGCCGAAAATAAGAAATATGCCTTCCTGACGGATTCCTCCGGCGCCCGGGTTCTGGATATGTGGTACGGAACCCTCGGTCCCGCCGAACAGCGGTTGCAGTGGGCCAAGTTCCCAGCGCCACCTGTGACTTCAAAGAAAATCACGGTCTACATTCCGAAGTTCATGCCCTTTGAAGATGTGCCGGTAGGGTGAGGAGTCAAGTGTGACGCGCAATAGAACGGGACGGGCGTTGCTGCTCTGTGCCTCCGTTGCAGCCGCAGTCTGCCTGCGGCCAGCGGCGGAGGCGCAGAAATACAAGCTCGAAGACCCTGTCCCTCCGGGAGCAACGGGGAAGGTGACGACCCTCCAGGGACAGGTTACGCAGCTCGTGGGCCTGAGCCTGGCGGTAGGTGGGAAGGTCGATTCGCTCGATGCCGCGCTCAAAGATCTGGGAGCGCGCACCACGGATACCGAAATTCGAATAGACCTTGCCAGCGATGTCATGTTCGATTTCGATAAGGTCGACCTCCGCTCCACGGCGATTCCCAGCCTCCAGAAGGTGGTGACCGTGATGCGTTCGTATCCCGCCAGGCCCTGCACGATTGGCGGCCACACCGACGGCAAGGGCGACAAGGTATACAACCAGAAGCTCTCCGAGCGCCGGGCAGATTCGGTAAAGACCTGGCTGGTTGCCCACGGAGCCTCGAATCCGATAACCGCACGCGGCTTCGGCGACACCAAACCAATTGCGCCAGACAAGAAACCCAATGGCAGCGACGACCCCGAAGGCCGCCAAAAGAATCGGCGCGTCGAAATTACCCTGCACAAGAGCTAAGGGTTGGTCCCTTTTTATGTGTGGACCTCTAAAAGACGGCGAGATCTTGCGCGCAAGGACGGCGACCGGAATGTTGTTCGCTGATGGCTGAGCATTGTTGTTGAGTGGTAAACTGATCAGAGTGCCTATGCCCCTTAAAACGCTATTTCTGAACCCTCCTTCGTTTGAGAATTTTGATGGTGGCGCGAGTTCCCGCTGGCCCGCTACCCGTGAAATCGAGTCCTACTGGTACCCGGTTTGGCTTGCCTATCCAGCGGGGATGCTGGAGGGCTCGCGCCTGCTTGATGCCAATCCGCACCACATCTCCTGGCTGAAGGTCGTGGAAATCCTGAAGGACTACGAGTTTCTGGTGCTGTTCACCAGCACCATCGCCTGGAGCGGCGATCAGCGCTGGGCAGAGAAGATTCGCGACACCTATCCAAAGCTGAAAATCTGCTTCGTGGGTCCGCCCGTCACTACCGACCCCGATCAAGCCCTGAATGAATGCCATGCGATCGATTTCATCTGCCGCCGCGAGTTCGACTATTCCGTGGTCGATTTTGCCAATGGCAAGCCGCTCGACCAGATCCTCGGCATCAGCTATCGCAAAAACGGCCAGGTGGTGCACAATCCCGATCGTCCGCAGATCGAAGACCTCGACGCTCTGCCCTGGGTGACCGACATTTACAAGCGCGACCTCGACGTTACCAAATACAACGTTCCCTTCCTGCTTCATCCCTTCGTCTCGCTCTACTCCACACGCGGATGCCCGGCGCAGTGCACCTTCTGCCTGTGGCCGCA
>PMSS01000272.1 GCA_003167515.1 Acidobacterium sp.
TCCATACGAATCGATTCCGGGCCCACCCGGAAGTACCGTCTTGCACCATCGCAGGAAAAACCCACACCCCAAACATGGAGAAGGCCAGGTTCACCCCATAGCAAGAAGCTAACTCCCCTGCGACCCGAACGTCCATACGAATCGATTCCGGGCTCACCCGAAAGTACCGTCTTGCGCCATCGCAGGAAAAAACCACACCCCAAACACGGAGAAGGCCAGGTTCAGTGATAAGCCGGTGAGCGAGCTAACTCGGGATCACTGCCGTGTGGCCTTGATTCCGGGCGAATTCGACCACAGCCCGATCGAAGGTGACAAGCATCGCCTGGTTCCCTGCCGCACAGGCGAGCAACCAGCAGTCTCCCACCCACCGCGAGGCGGGCTTTGCTGCGAACGGTTCCGTAGCCTGCCGGAACCCAGCGTCGATATTGCGCGGTTCGGGATAGAAGTCTACGCGCGGGTCCTGAAGCCAGCGGTCGTAAACATCCCTTGCTTTGCGCAGGGTGAGGGTTTGTTTCCCCATCACCGATGCGTTGGTGAGGAGGCGCAACAATCCGATCTGCGTGTGGCGCGAAAAAATGAGCCGATTTTGGTGCGGCAGCAGTCGCAGCCATTTCCATGCCGTGCCGTTGTGCGTGTGGTCCGCGACGGACAATGCAAGCCAGACTGCAAAACAGACATTGTAATCAGGAAAAAATGAGGTCATGCGGGTTCTCGTCCTCCGGGAATCGCGGGCCGAGCTTCCCCGAACCGCAAACGAGAGGACCGGGTACCGCTTCTTTTTCCCCTGCGTCTGTATAAACCTGCTCGATCGCCCATACGATTAGCGAACCAATGGAAGTGCCCAAGCTTTCCGCGCGATGCCGAAGGCGGTGATACAGGGGCTCCGGGATATCGACGTTCGTTCGGATGGCCACGACATTACTATGTCGCAAATGCCAGTGGCATGCGCAACACCCAGGCCCAAATGGAGCGCCTGCAACTTTAGAAGTAGATAAGTATATGCGCAACTTCGCATATACTAAGCCAATGCCCGATTCCCTGCGCCAATTTAAGGCCGAGATCTTTCAGGCCCTGGCTCATCCCACCCGGATCGCGATCCTCGAACAGCTAAAGGATGGAGAGCTGACCGCCGGCAGTTTTGTCGAGCGGCTGGGCCTTGAACAGGCGAATCTGTCGCAGCATCTCGCCGTGATGCGGGCGCGGCAGATTGTGGTCACGCGCAAGGTGGGCAATCAGGTTTTCTACTCAGTGCGGGATCCGCTCATGCTCGAAATATTGGCTCTGATGCGCCGATATTTCCATAAGCAGGTGGCCGATTCCATGGCGACGATGGAGCAGTTGGAGAAGGCCGAGAGGCGACGGCCATGAGGATTCCGGAGAACTGGCTCCCCCGATCTGTAACAGCGCTACGCACCTATTCGGCCCGGCGTTTCAGCCACGATCTCGCTGCCGGCGTAACGGTGGGACTGGTGGCTCTCCCGCTCGCGATGGCTTTCGGCATCGCTTCCGGCGTTACTCCCCAGGCCGGGTTGTACACCGCGGTGGTCGCCGGATTCCTGATCTCCGCCCTGGGCGGTTCGAGGGTACAGATCGGCGGCCCGACCGGGGCGTTTGTCGTGATCGTGGCGGGAATCGTCGCGCGCTTCGGTACGGAGGGGCTGGCTCTGGTCACTCTGATGGCCGGCGGCATGCTCGTCATCATGGGCATCACCGGCCTCGGCGCCGCGGTCAAGTTCATTCCCCGCCCCGTGATTATCGGATTCACGAACGGCATCGCGCTGCTGATCGCCTCAACACAGATCAAAGATTTCCTGGGGCTGCGAACCGGCGCGGTTCCCAGCAGCTTTCTCCCACGCATGAAAGTCCTGGCCGAGAATATCGGCAGTGTGCATTGGCCAGCCTTAGCGATCGGCTGCGCAACCCTGGCCATCATTCTTCTCTGGCCGCGCGTCAGTCGTCGCATTCCCGGTTCGATTCTTGCCGTGCTGGGCTGTACCGCGGTCGCCGTGCTGATGCATCTCCACGTCGAAACCGTCGGCACGCGCTTTGGCGGCATTCCTCAGGGCTTTCCGCCGTTCACGCTCCCGCACTTGCATGCGGAGCACATTCTGCCGCTGCTGCCCTCGGCGCTGACGGTGGCTCTGCTCTGCGCCATCGAGAGCCTGCTCTCGGCTGTGGTCGCGGACGGCATGGCGGGCGACCGGCACAACTCCAACGTGGAACTGGTAGCACAGGGGGTTGCCAATATCGCCTCGCCGCTGTTTGGCGGCATTCCCGCCACCGGCGCAATCGCCCGCACCGCCACCAACATCCGCTCCGGCGCCCTCACTCCCGTCTCAGGGATGGTTCACGCCCTCACCCTGCTCGCCATCCTCCTCGTCGCCGCCCCGCTGGCGCGTTTCATTCCGCTGGCGACGCTCGCCGCCGTCCTGTTTGTCGTCGCGTGGAACATGGGCGAGTGGCGCGAAATCGGCGGCGTGTTCCGGATGGCGAAGGCCGATATTGCGGTATGGGCGGTGACCTTTGGGCTGACGGTGATGGCCGACCTCACCGTCGCTGTGGGCGTGGGCATGGCGCTCGCGGCGTTGCTCTACATCTACCGCATTGCGGAGACGACAACCGTCGAACCGGTGACCGAGGAATATCTGCGCGAAGGACAAGCGCACATTCTGCAGAACAGGGAAATTCCTGCCGACGTTGCCATCCTGCGCATTCACGGTCCCTTCCTCTTCGGCACCACGCAGAAACTCGAGGAGGCCACCCGCGATCTGAGCAGCTTCCCCTCCATCGTCATCCTGCGCCTGCGCAA
>PMSS01000426.1 GCA_003167515.1 Acidobacterium sp.
ATGCAGTCCCACAAGCGAATAAAATGTCGTCCCAAAAAGATTCGTCCGGTTCGTCAACCCGTCCACGTAGATCAACTTGTGCCACTCGATCCCCGTGCCGACGATGAAAACCAATCCCAGTGCAATGGTCAGCGCCCACCACGCCGCGAACCCCCGCATCTTGCCCCGATCAATCTGCCGCTCCGCCAACCAGATCGTCACGCTGCTCGACAGCAAACAAATCGTGTTGAAGATGGGAATATCCAGAACTTGCTGCGGTGTCGGTCCGCTCAGACTTTTCCCGATGTAAAAAACATAGGCGACAACGAAAATCGTAAATATCGCCGTCTCCCCCGTAATCAGCGACAGCATCGCCACGCGCCCCCGCGACGGCAGGTGCCATGGTCCCGCAACCGGAGAAATCGGAATCGCGCTCATGCTTCGTACTTCCAGTCCGGATCTTCCGGATGTTTCAGATCCCACAGCGGCCGCCGGCTGTGCACCTCCGGATCGATCGCGAAGTTATACACCGGCGGCGGCGACGGCGTAGCCCACTCCAGCGTCCATGCGTCCCATGGATCGTTCCCCGCCACTTTGCCGCGAAAATACGAGTGCACCAGATTCCACGCGAAGATCAGCACCGCGATTCCCTGGATCATGCCTCCCAGCGAGATGATGAGATTCAGATGATTCCATCCACGGTCCGGTTCAAACGTGTAAATCGACCGCGGCATGCCCAGAAAACCAACAAAGTGCATTGTGTCGAAGGTGATGTGAAAGCCGATCAGAAATAGCCAAAAGTGCCATTTACCCAGCGTCTCGCTCAGCATCCGCCCCGTCACCTTCGGATACCAGTAGTAAATCGCCGCAAAGATGTTGAAGACAATCGCACCCACCAGCACGTAGTGAAAATGCGCGATCACAAAATACGAATTGTGCAGCTGCCAATTCCACGGCGCTACGGAAAGCATGATCCCCGTGAGCCCCGCAATCAGGAACTGAAATAGAAATCCGATGCAGAACAGCATCGGCGTGGCAAAGCGTATCTTCCCGCCCCAGATCGTCGCGACCCAGTTGAAAATCTTGATGCCCGTCGGAATCCCCACCAGCATCGTGGAAAGCACAAAGAAGGCGTTGCCCACCGAAGTCATGCCCACCGTGAACATGTGGTGCGCCCACACGCCCAGGCTCACAAACGCAATGCCTACCGAAGCCGCAACCATCGCCGGATATCCAAAGATCGCCTTGCGCGAAAACACCGGAATAACCTCGCTCGCAATTCCGAACGCCGGCATCACCAGCACGTACACCTCCGGATGCCCGAAGATCCAGAAGAAGTGCATCCAGACCACCGCCGAGCCGCCCGCCTGCGTGTCGAAAAAATGCCCGCCCAAATAACGGTCGATCACCAGCATGATCTGCGCAGCCGTCAGCGGAGTAATCGTAACCAGCGTCAGAGCGCTCACCACCAGCATCAGCCACACGAACAGCGGCATACGCAGCAGGCTCATGCCCCGGCACCGCATCGAAAGCGTAGTAGCAATCACGTTGATCGCCGTGCCCAGCGTCCCAAATCCGCTCACAATCAGCGCCAGCGCCCAATAGTCCGTCGCGTGCCCAGGAGAAAACGCCTTTGCCGTCAGCGGCGCGTAAGCCCACCACCCCACGTCCGGGGCACTCCCCATTCCATACAGCCCAAAACCGCCGACAAAGCTGTAGTAGAGCAGCAGCCCGCCAAACGCCGTCAGCCAGAAACTAAACGCATTCAGTCGAGGAAACGCCATATCCCGTGCGCCAATCATCAGCGGCACCAGATAATTTGCGAACCCAAACAGAATCGGCATGCCCACCAGAAACACCATCGTGGTGCCGTGCATGGTGAACATCCGGTTGTAGACCTGCGGCGAAAGAAAATGCTGGTTCGGCCACGCCAGCTGGATGCGGATCGCCAGCGCCTCCGCGCCCGCCACCAGGAGAAAGAAAATCGAGTAGACCACATACAAGATTCCCAGTCGCTTGTGGTCCACCGTAACCACCCAACCGTGCAGCCACTCGAGCAACACCGCCCGCGAACGCTCCCGCGGAGTTACGTCCAGCGATCCTGACATCGGTAAAGTTTGATCCGCCATCCCGCCGTCCTGATGAAGACCGTATTAATGAAGAGTTGTCAGATACGCCACCAACTGGTCGACCTGCTCATCGTTCAGCTGCATCGCCGGCATCAAAGCTCCCGGCTTAAAGTGGTCCGGGGCGTTGATCCACGAGCGAAGGTTCTCCGGCGTATTCAACGCCGCCCCGGAAGCAATCGTCGCGCGGCTCGCCAGATGCGTCAGATCCGGTCCGAACGTCCCCGTCGCCGCCGTCCCCGTAATCCTGTGGCAATTTGTGCAGGCCTGCGTTTCAAATACGTGTCGCCCTGCCGCAACACTCGCGTCCTGCACTCCCGGCTGCTTCTGCTTGTTCACCCACGCCGCGAATTGCTCCGGCGTATCCACATAAACCCGCAGCAGCATCTTCGCGTGCTCCACGCCGCAGAACTGTGCGCATTGCCCCAGATAAACGCCCGTATGCAGCGGATCGATCCACGTGTCATTCGGATGATTGGGAATCAGATCCGTCTTCCCCGCCAGTTGTGGCACCCAGAAGCTGTGATCCACATCGGACGACAGCAAATGCAGATAAGTCGGCTTGGGATCGTTAGTGCTGCTCACCGGAACATGCAGCTCGTTGGCCGTCACAATGCCCAGCTTCGGATAACGAAACTCCCACCAAAACTGATGCCCAACCACCGTTACATCCAGCGCAGCCGGTGGCTTAGGCGCATCCTGAATCGCGAAGATAATCCGCGCCGTCGTCAGAAACAGCACAACCACAATCAGAATCGGAATCACGGTCCACGCCAGCTCCACCTGTGTGCTGCCGTAGATCTGCGCAGGCTCGCTGCCATCATCGTCCCTGCGCGCACGATAGCGAATGATCGCCCACGCCAGCAGGCCGCCCACCGTAAAGAAAATCCCGCCCGTGATGGACAGTACGAACAACGACAGGCCCAGGATGCTGCTCGCTGGCGTCGATGCCGGAGCGAAGATGCTGGGTGAGCCTTGCGCCGCATCCGCCCACGCAGACTGCCGCGCAACTACCGCCGCAACGCACACCATCGGCAAGGAACTTAGCCGAATCGCTCTCGCGCTTTGCTCCCGGATCATGGGTTGGGTCTGCCTTCGCTCAGGCTACCTTTGATGCTGTTGCAATCGTTTCGTCTCGCAGGGGGATAGGAAAAAGGGCCTGATGTTGCCCGCCGCGTCGCTCGCTTCTTGACGGCTTCACGTGCTGGTCAGACTAAGAATCGATCACATCCGAAAAACAATCTTAGCAGCATTCGCAGAGTGCGCTCCTCCGCACAGAAATACATTGGCCTTCCTATGCGCTCGCCGCGAAAGCCCTCGCGAAACGCCGAATCGCGTTGGCCAGCCCCGCAATCTTAGTCCCATTCGCATACGCATTGATTACGGCTCCGCGAAAAACCGGTGCGGTCAACGCTCGGTAGCCCAGATCGAGGTTGCCATAAAACCACCTCGCTCCCGATGCGGACAAAAGCAGATCCTTTCGCAGTTGCGCCGTCCGCCGGGCAAAGGTCCGATGTGCCGCAACGCTGCCACACAGTTCGCCGTCGATCGCCGCTGCGGCCGCTTGTCCGCTCGCGATCGCCCCGTAGATGCCCTCACCAGTCAGCGGATCGGCAAAGCCTCCGGCGTCCCCAACCAGAAAAGTCCTGCCCTCAGCGGCTGGAGCGTTCTCTGCGCCAAATCCCAAAAACTGTCCCGTAATCCGCCCCACTCGAGCATCCCCAAATCGCTGGCGAATGTACGCAAGCAATCGCGGCCGGTCCAGCCTCTCTTCTGCCGATTCGGTATACAGCCCTACATTCACGTGGTCGCGCTTTGGAAAAATCCACCCATATCCCTGTCGCGCCCCAGCGAGATCGAAAACCAGGTCGCCATCTCCGTCATCGCCGGTGCGCACCTCCGCCTCCAGCGCAAAGCCGCGCCTCAACCACAACGGGCAATCCCCGTGCACCAATTGCCGCACTCGGCTATGCACTCCGTCGGCCCCAACCAGAAAACGTGCGTGATGTCTCCGCTCCGGCGTTTCGATCGCCACGCCGTCGCCGCTGGCATCGATCGCCACAATCGGCCCGATGCGCGCGAACTGCGCTCCCGCCTCGATCGTCCGCCGCAGGCAGAAATCATCCAGCTCCTCACGCACCGTCAGCGCGCACACCGGAGTCCTGCTGGCCAGCGTCGCCGCCTCGCCCCTTCTCTTCTCTACCACGATGGCTGATATTGTCTCGCGCGTCACCGACGCCACCGAGTAGCGCAGCGCCCGCAGTGATTTTCGCGTCAATCCGCCCGCACAGGCCTTGTGCCGAGGAAATTCAGCGCGATCCAGCAACAGAACCGCACGGCCCGCGCTCGCCAGGTCGCAGGCCGCCGCGCATCCCGCTGGTCCCGCCCCGACCACGATAGCGTCCCATCGCTCCATCACAGAAATAGTATGTCCGGGAATCCGGCCGCGGGAAAACGCCATCGCGCCTGGGATGATCCTGCCGGCTGCTTCCTCTTATGCCACCTGCGGCGGCGCAGCCGACCCACCCGGCTCACACCGTGGAAGCACTCCCGTCTTGTGAATCGTCAGCTCCACGCGCACCGGATCGCCCGCCGTCGCTTCCAGTGTCTCCCGCGTGCATTGGCATAACGCCGCCATCGTCAAGTGCGATTGCGCCGTCAGTTCGAGCCCAGCCGCGATCAGCACGCTGTACATCTCCACACACGTCGCGCGCACGAACTCAAATTCAATCGCTGCTGTCCACCCGCAATCGAATCGCCGCGACAGCACATATCCCCCGCATGCCATCACCGCTCCCGTCAGGAAGCGGACCGTACGAGCAGCATCCTCCGCGCACAGCGCAGCCAGTTTCAAATCCCACCCCTTTTGTTCCCCGTTCTGCTCTGCGAAATCGCGCACACCCTCTGCATCGGAAGAATGCGCGCTACTCTTCAACCCGATTCGCACCCACTCCGTGCTAAAGGTTTTTTCTCTGTGCTACCGTTGCCTCATGATCATCGGCACCGGCATCGACCTGATCGAAGTGCCCCGCATCCTTCGCTCCATCGAGCGCTTCGGCGACCGCTTTCTCCGCCGTGTGTTTACTGACGCGGAAATTGCGTATTGCCGCGCCAGAGCCTCTTCCGCGGAGAGTTTTGCCGCCCGTTTCGCCGCCAAAGAAGCCGGAGCCAAGGCCCTCGGCACCGGCATTCAGCACGGCGTGTCCTGGAAAGAACTGGAAGTCCGCCGCGCCCCAGGCAGCCGCCCGACGCTTGTCTTGACTGGCCGCGCCCGTGCCATTGCCGGACAGCTCGGAGTCACCAATGTCTCACTTTCGCTCACGCACACAGCCTCGCTGGCCGTGGCCACCGTCCATCTGGAAGCCTGACTCTACGGAAGCCTGACTCTACCGCTCCACCATCTCCGTCGTTTCCGATTCAGGCTCAGCCGTTCCGGACCGCGGCTGCTCCCGCGCAAAGTCCCGGAATGCGGAATACACAAACGACCCGATGTACCATCCATCGATAAATTTGTACGGGAACTCCCCGGTCGTGTAGTGCCCGCACGGCAGCACCTTCGAGACAAATTCGATGCCGTTCTTCGCAAAGTTCGCGAGTACCTGCTCCGAGTATTTGGGCAGAAACGTCAGATCGTACTTCGCATGAATGACCAGCACTCTCTTCGCATGTTCCGCAAATCGCTCCATGTACGAAGCCGGGCTGATGCTGCTGAACAACCGGTAGGGCTGCGCCGGCGTCATGCCTGCCTGCTCAAATGCGGCGCGGATATGCCGCGTACTCTGCCCCGTCCACACCACATCGCCAAATGTCATTGACGCATGATTGAACGCGTTCACCCGTAGCCGCGCATCGTGCGCGCTGGCCATAAACGCGTAGCACGAACCGAGACTCGTCCCCAGAATCCCGAACTGTTCGTAGCCCTGCGACTCCAGCCAGTCCAGACAGCACCGCACATCCACCACCGCTTGCCGTCCCGCTGCGATCGTTCGTCCAATGTTCGAGCTCACCGCATAATCCGATCGCTCCGTCTCCGCCGGCCGCCGGATATCGTGAAATGGCTTGCTCAATCGCAGCGCAGAAATCCCGAATCGGTTGAACAGCGAGCACAGAATGTTGTGGCTGAACGCATCCGCATTCCACTGCGGCATCACGACCATCGCCTGCCGCGGCTTGCCCTGCATCCTCTCGTCCGTGGCCGGATACCAGCGCGCATTCACCGTGTCGTTTTCCGGATACGCCGTCCGCACCGGCGAAGTGAAGCGCAGAAACTGCGCGGTCTTCAGCTTCCCCGACTCCGCCCTCTGCTTCAGCTCAGCATCCCGCCGCAGAGTCTCCGGCCGCACATTCGTCGGGAACAGCAGCGGAGCCCGCTCTTCCAGCCGGAAATCGTCAGGCCGCTCGTATGCGAAGAATGCATCGCTCTCGCGCACAATCGCTTCGTTCAGCGCCGCCATCGCCTCTTCCGGCGCGCTGCCCCCGTCGCGCTCCGCACGCTCCACGTCGCCGCGCAAACCAACCGCATCGATAAAATCGTCCAGCCAGTCGAACCCCCACTCCATCGGCCGCACCACGCGATTCTCATCGCGAGTCGTCAGCGCCGTCTCCCACGCATACATCCACCGGCTGTAAAGCTTTCCCAACATGCGCCTCTAATCCACCATCACTCGCGGCACGCGCGCGGCGATACCGCACAGCACTTCGTAGTCGATCGTCCCTCGCAGATTCGCCGTATCCGTCGCCGTGATCTTCTCGGCTCCCTGCTCGCCGATCAGCACGGCTTCATCCCCGCGCTCTGCGCCGGGGATATCCGTGACGTCCACCATCGCATGATCCATGGAGATGCGTCCGGAGATCGGAGCGCGTTGCCCCCGGATCAGGACGCTGCCGCGATTCGACAATCCACGATTCAGCCCGTCGGCGTAACCCACCGGCAGCAACGCAAGCCGCGTCTTGCGCCGCGCCGTGAAAGTGGCATCGTAGCCCACGGTGATTCCAGGCTCGATCTTCCGGAACGAAATCGCCCGCGTCTTCCATGCCAGCACCGGCTCGAGTTCGTTCCCGGGATCGACGCAGGGCGCATAACCGTAGAGGGCGATCCCCGGCCGCAGCATCGGCCTCGCGCCAATCTGCCTCGCCAGATTAGCGATGAAACCCGTGTCCCTCCGGAGTACCGCCGCTGAGCTGCCCGCGCTCAGAAACCCCGGCCGCAGGCCGCTCTCTGCGATCTTCTCCACCGCCTCGGTGAAGGCGTGCTCCTGTCGCTGCGTAGCCTCCGAATTTTCCGGCGAATGAAAATGCGTCATCACCGCTTCGAGGCGCAACGGCTTACCCGGCCCGAAACGGTCCAGCAACAACTCCAGCTCTCCGATGGACGCGCCCTGTCGCGACATCCCGGTGTCGATTTCCAGATGCACCGGAAACTCTCCCGATTTGAGGCTGCGCCTTTGCGCTGCGGCCTCGAGAAAGCCCAGGTGGGTCCGTTCCCACACCACCGGCGTCAGGCGATGCTCGATGGCCGTTTCCGCCTCGCCGTGCCACAGACCGGCCATGATGACGATTCGCGCCTCGGGACACACCCGCCGCAGCGCCACGCCTTCTTCGACCGATGTCACCCCGAACCACTGCGCGCCCCCGGCTTCCAGTACGCGAGCGCATTCCGCAAGACCATGCCCGTAGGCGTTGGCCTTCACCACTGCGAGCAGATCGTTCGCGGGTCCAGCCAGCTCGCGCAAACGTCGATAGTTGTGAAGAAGTTTGCTTCGCGAGACTTCAGCCCAGGTGGGTCGTGTGCTTGTCATCGTCTCCGAGCTGATTCAACGCCATCCTGACGACGGATCGCCATTCCCCGACTTCTGCCTTAGTTCGGAGCCGCCGTGCTCGTATTCTGCCCCGTAGCCGACTGCGACGGCTGCGCCCCCTGATACAGCAGCGGAATATGGAACGGCTCCGGCGCATTGCTCTTCTTCGCCGCGGTCTTCTGCTTGCCCGGCACCAGCTCCACCACCGCGGTCCGCTGCGCATTCACGCACGCCCAGTGCATCCGCGACCGGTTATACACATGCGTGAAGATGCCGCGCTCTTCGCGCATGCTGCTGTTCACCCGCCACTTGATGATGTACGTCCCGCTTACCACTGCCGTGTCGCCAAACGTCCGCACACTCACCACGCGCTGCTCCATGCTCACCGGCTCGCCGCCCTTCTGAAACAGCATAGCGATCTGCTGGTTGCGCGTCGTCACGTCGCCTGTCGACGAAATATCCACGTACAGCGGCGACAGCAGGAACTCCATCGTGTACTGATCGTTTTTGACGACCGCGTTGCTCCACTGGTCTTCGAGCCCCTGAAACTCCTTGACCTCAGGAGGCTGGGTCGTCGAACCGGGAGTCACCGCTTCTGCCTGCTGCGCGCGAATCGGTCCCGCCGCGCCGCACAACGTCACCACTGCAATTGCAATCAGGAATGAATGAGAACGCATATAAAAAACTCACTTTGGGGGACACCCTCTATGATAGACGCTCGCCCGCCCCTAAAGCCATCATCGGCAAGGTTCGTGAACACGTTTTTCACAAAACGGCCAGGTTCTTAGAAAGATTCACAGTGGGTCCGGCAGGTCCCGCAGTCCCATTTCCGTCCTACACTCGTTGAAGATCATGGCCACCACCCCCGACATCGAATTCGAGCGCGGCCTTCCCGCGTCCCTCGACGCCGAGCGCACCATCCTCGGCGCCGTCCTCCTTGACAATCACGCCTACAGCGAGGCCGCCAGCACCCTCCGTTCTGAAGACTTCGCGCTCACCGCCCACCAGCGGGTCTTCTCCCGCATGGGCGAGCTCATCGATCACAACCACATCGTCGACATCGTCACCCTCAGCGAAGAGCTCGCCCGCCGCAAGGAAATCGAATCCGTCGGCGGCGTCGCCTGGCTCGCCTCCCTCACCGAGGGTCTGCCTCGTCGCATCTCCATCGAAGAATACGTCCGCATCGTCAAGGACAAATCCCTCCTTCGCCAGCTCATCAACATCTGCTCCAGCGCCATCACGCGCGCCGCCGACCAGAGCGAAGAAGCCCTCGACGTCCTCAACGCCGCTGAAACTTCCCTCCTCGAAGTCACCGAGAAGGGCATCACCCGCGGCTTCTCCAGCGTGCACGACATCGTCGCCGGCTCCTTCAAAACCATCGACAACCTCTACAAAGAGGGCCGCGAGATCACCGGCCTCGCCACACACCTCACCGAATTCGACCGCATGACCAGCGGCCTCCAGAACTCCGAGCTCATCATCATCGCCGCGCGTCCCTCCATGGGCAAAACCGCGCTCGCCATCAACATCGCGCAAAACGCCGCCATCCACGGCGGCAAAGTCGTCGCCGTTTTCTCCCTTGAAATGTCAAAGGAGTCGCTCCTCCGCCGCATGCTCGCCTCCGAAGCCACCGTTGATTCCGTAAAAATCCAGAAAGGCTTTCTGCTCCGCGAAGACCGCGACAAGCTTACCTCCGCTCTCGAGCGCCTCGTCGAAGCCCGCATCTTCATCGACGACACCCCCGGCATCTCCCTCACCGAAATGCGTGCCAAGGCCCGCCGCCTCCGCCAGTCCTCTGGCGGCCTCGATCTCGTCGTCGTCGATTATCTGCAGCTCATGTCCGCCGGAACCATGGGACCCGCCGCCCGCCGCTACGAGAACCGCACCCAGGAAGTTTCTGCCATTTCACGCGGCCTCAAAGCGCTCGCCAAAGAACTCAACATCCCCGTCCTCGCGCTCTCCCAGCTCTCCCGCGCCTCCGAGCAGCGCGGCGGCGACAAGAAGCCGCTCCTCTCCGACCTACGCGAATCCGGCTCCATCGAACAGGATGCCGACGTCGTCGCCTTCATCCACCGCGAAAGCTACTACAACCGGGACAAATCCGGCGAAGGCGATCCCGATGCCGACAACAAAGCCGAAATCATCGTAGCCAAGCAGCGCAACGGCCCCACGGGCTCCATCGAAGTAGCCTGGGTCTCAAAATGCACCCGCTTCGGCGACTTGTCCTACGGCAACCAGGGCGGCGAATATTGATCATCGTCTTACCTGTGCTAGAATGTAAGACGTTATGGCAGAACTGGCGACAGTAAGCACGAAGGGTCAATTTGTGATCCCGGCCGAGATCCGTGAGGCCTTGGGCATTCGTCCCGGAACACGAATTGCCGTGGTGCGCGAAGGCAATCGCATCATCCTTGAGCCCGTAAACAAGGAATACGTGCGCGCTCTGCGGGGATCTTTAGCCGGTGGCCCATCAATGACTGATGCCCTGCTAAGGGACCGCCGCGACGAGGATCGCCGCAGCAAGTGGTAACGTATGCGCTCGATTCAAGCGCCGTTCTGCGTTTCCTCGAGAATGAGGCCGGAGCGCGTCGGATCGAGGCTCTCCTCCAGAGTCACTTTGCTGGAAAAGCGGCTGTTCTCGTCTCGGCTTTGCACTGGGGCGAGGTCGCAGGCTATGCCTACAAAACACGTGGCCGGGCTGCGGTCAGCTCCGTGCTTCAAAGACTGATTGCGATGGGAATTGAAATTGTCCCGGTAACGGCCGAGCAGGCGATTGCGGCAGCGCAGATCAAGCTCGACTACAAAATCCCCTACGTCGACGCGTTTGGCGCGGTGATCGGATCGGCGCCAAATCACGTCTTCGTGACCGCCGACTTCGACCTCAAGCCCGCTGCCCAATTCGGCAGGATCGAATTCCTCCCGACAAAGTAGTCGAAGCTAGGAAACACTCGCCGCCCGCATCCGCTTCCCCTGAATCTCGATAAACACATTCACCAGCGTGAGCGCCGCAGGCGTCACTCCAGGAATCCGGCTAGCCTGCCCCAGCGTGGACGGCCGCACTCGCGTCAGCTTCTCCTGCATCTCCCGTGACAGCCCGCTCACCTGCGTGTAATCGAACCACTCCGGAATC
The DNA here is from genome assembly GCA_003167515.1 of Acidobacterium sp. Taxonomy (GTDB): domain Bacteria; phylum Acidobacteriota; class Terriglobia; order Terriglobales; family Acidobacteriaceae; genus Palsa-343. Next base: position 11,034 of record PMSS01000426.1, read on the forward strand.
CCGCGCTCCTCCGCCTTCTTCAGCTTCTCAATCGACTTCTTCTGCTGGTCCAGATACCCCGCGTATTTAATCTCCGTTTCCACTGTCTTCAACTCATTCCGCACGTGCGTTGGCAGATGCCCGTCGGCCCCATCTTCGATCCACGGCGCAAACACCGAGTCCCGCAATTCCCTACGCAGCAAAGGCCAAATCGTCTCCATCGTCACCTCGGGCCGCCGCAAAACCTGCGCCCACGTCTGCCCAGCCGGCCAATCTCCCCCCGTCGCTTTCCCAACAGACAAGACCTTCTCCAGAGCCACCGCCCGAGCCTGCTTCGCCTCATACTCCGCCCACGCCACGTCCCCAATCAACCTCAGCCGCCGCCCATGCGGAGTCAGTCGCCGATCCGCATTATCGATCCGCAGATGCAGCCGGAACTCCGCTCGCGAAGTAAACATCCGGTACGGCTCGTTCGTCCCCTTCGAAATCAAATCGTCGATCAGGATCCCCGTGTAAGCCTCGGTCCGATCCAGCGTAAACGCCCCCTCGCCCTTCACGCTCAGCGCCGCGTTAATCCCCGCCATGATTCCCTGGCACGCCGCCTCTTCATATCCCGACGTCCCGTTGATCTGTCCCGCCAGATACAGCCCGCGAAACTTCTTCACCCGCAGCGAACGGTCCAGCTCCGTAGGGTCGATCGCGTCATACTCAATCGCGTACCCCGGCCGCAGCATCTCCGCATTCTCAAGCCCCGGGATGGAACGCACGATCTGCCACTGAACCTCCATCGGCAGCGACGTCGACATTCCGTTCACGTACACCTCGTGCGTGTTCAACCCCTCCGGCTCCAGAAAAAACTGGTGCTGCTCCTTGTCCGGAAACTTCACCACCTTGTCTTCAATCGACGGACAATACCGCGGCCCAATTGCCTGAATCTGCCCCGTATACATCGGCGACCGGTGCACATTCTCTCGAATAATTTGTAACGTCCGCGGTGTCGTATACGCGATGTGACACGAAACCTGCCGCTGCGGCAGCGTCCGCGTCCGAAAACTAAACGGCGTAGGATCGGCATCCCCGGGCTGCTCCGCAAACCGGCTCCAGTCAATCGTGCGTCCGTCCAGCCGCGGCGGCGTTCCCGTCTTCAAGCGGCACCCGCGCAGCCCCAGCCCCTTCAGCGCCTCGCCCAACAACACCGAAGCCGGCTCGCCGCTTCGTCCAGCCGGATAATGCTCCTCCCCGCAATGAATCAGCCCATTCAGAAATGTGCCGGTCGTGATTACAATTGCCCCGGCCAGAATCACCCGCCCATCCCGCAACCGAACGCCCGTGATTCTCGGGACGACCTCGGCCCCAATCTCTGCACCTTGCTTTTCCTGAACGCTGAACGCTGATCGCTGATCGCTGGAGCTCGTGCTCCGCACGACGTCCACAACCTCCGCCTGCTTAATAAACAACCCCGCCTGCGACTCCAGCACCTCGCGCATCTTCACCCGGTACTGCTGCTTGTCGCACTGTGCCCGTGGCGACCACACCGCGGGCCCCCGCGAAGTATTCAGCAGCCGGAACTGAATTCCCACCGCATCCGCCACCTCGCCCATGATCCCGCCCAGAGCGTCCACTTCCCGCACCAGGTGCCCCTTCGCGATCCCGCCAATCGCTGGGTTGCAGCTCATCTGCGCAATCAGGTCGAGGTTCAGCGTAAACAGAGCCGTCCGCAGCCCCATGCGTGCCGCGGCCATCGCCGCTTCGCACCCGGCATGCCCAGCACCCACAACGACAACGTCATATTGTTCTGTGAAGACCATGGGGACAGACGACCATCCCCATTTTACCGGGCAAAGAGAAGGCCGGCCCGCAGGCCGGCTCTCGGAGTTCTTCTTTTGTCTTTCAGAAGGTCAGATGCAGCGACATCTCCACGATGCGTGCGCTGCCAATGGCATTGGTCACTACGCCCAGCTTGTTGCTCGCTGCTCCAGGTACCGTATACAGCTCGTACGCACAGTTCGGCGACGACCCCTGGCACGAAGCCATTCCGTTGGGTGACGACGGAGTGGTCACCGAATTACTCTGATTCGGCTGTACCTGGTGCCCATTCCCGTTGGCGTTCAGTTCGCTGAAGAAAGGATTGAGCGTGATGTTATTTGTCGGAACGTCGAAGCTCGGCGTGTTGGTCACGTTGAAAACTTCGAACTGATAATAGAGGTCGTACTTTTCCTTGATGTGTATGTCCTTCTGCAGGGCTATATTGGCCTGCTTCTGGAACGACTGGCGGAAGATATTCCGCTGTCCCGAAATAAAGTTTGTCTCGTACACGTCGCACAGCGGCCCTCCACCCGGACCCGCGTTCCCTCCCGCCGTCGTTGTGTCGCAGGACGGCACGCCATTGTCGCCGGGATTGATCAGCGGAATATAGAAATCGTCGGCATTCAGCGCCGGCACGTAATTCGCCGATACTCCGCCCTTGCCGTTGGGAGTCCCATACGTATACGCCCCCGAATGGCCGGTCGCAACCGACTTCGGACTAAGCCCCGGCTTGATCGGCACAATTGGATTGGCCAGCTCGATATTTCCGCCAAAGTAGATACCGCCCGCCGATCCCGAGTAATCATAGATGCTGTACGGCTGCCCGCTGTCCAGCGTAGTGATGCCCAGGAGCGACCAGTTATTCGCCACATGGCTCAGCCAGTTATCGGTCTTCACCAGCCTCGGCGACTGCAGCAGCCAGTTGAAGCTCAGCGTGTGCGTCTGATCGAAATCCGCCGATGCGTACGATTCGCGAAGATCGTCCGGGTTATCGCCCGTGAAGAACAATCCCACGTCGCTCTGTTCGTCCAGCGTGTGGGACCAGGTATAGGAAACCCCAAACTGGATGCCGTGCGTCAGGCGCTTGGTGATCTGCGCCTGCAGCGCATCGTACGACGAAATCCCCGCGGTCTGGAATGTCGTGGAGTTGGGATCGTACCCGATATACGGCACCCGAAGGTCCACATTGCCGCCGCTGAACGTATCGTACGGCTCGCCCGCCATCGGCAGCGGATTGCCGCTCGCGTCTGTCGCGTTGCTCAGCACCTGCAGACCGTACGAGTTCGTCTGTCCGTTGATCGGATGGCCGGGCGTTGCGATCCCCGGCTCGTTGAATGGAATCGGCATCACTGCATGCTTGCCGCGGTTGCCGACATATCCGATGTCCACTGCCGTGTCGTTCCGCGGCTGCCACTGGATATCGAACATCCAGTCCTCCGTGTAGGGCAGCACGTTGTGAATCCCGTAGTTCCCGATCACAAGCGGCCCGTTCGGCGCACCGTCGCCGCAGTTGTATCCCAGCAGGGTTGTGCCGTTATAAACATTGGCCGCAGTGCACGCGCTCTCGATCGAATCAATCGTCGGCATTGTCCCGGCCAGCTGCGACGGCGTCGTCGGCGGAGTAATCGTCGGGAACGGATTGTTCAACTTCCCGGTCGCGTCCGTATATGCCGCGAACGGAGCTTCCTGCGTCACGCCAAACGGTCCGCTGATCCCGGAGCCCGCAGGAGGCGACAGGTACTGAAAATACTCGCCGCGATCGTAGTAGATTCCGGCCCCTGCGCGCACCACAACCTTGTTCTTGAAATACTCCGGCGACCACGCCACGCCCAGACGTGGCGCAATTCCCCACTGCCGGCCCTTCAGCGTTGAATCGCTGACCCCCGAGGTCCCGTACTGCTTGTTGTTGCCCGCCACGATGAAGCCGGTACTGGTGATCGCTGCCGGCGTCGATGCATACAGCGACGGATCGAAGTTGAACAGGTCTCCGTTCTTCTCGCTGAACGGGCCGTCAAAGTCGTAGCGCAATCCCGCCGTTATGCTCACATTCGATCGTATCTGCCACTTGTCCATGACGTACGAACCGGCATCGTTCGACCGGTAGTAGCGGTCGGTCGCCCCCTCCAGCACAGTTCCTGAATAGAGGCTTCCCGTCAGGAATTTGTTGAAGCCCTTTGTCTCCAGTTCCGCGTGGCCCGCCACATTGTTACGAATATTCAGCTGGTTGTAGTTGTAGTTAAAGCCTACGCTCACCGTGTGCCTGCCCAGCGAGAAAACCGCGCTGCTCGATGGCGATAACCGGTTTTCAAAGTATCCCTGGTCCACGAAGTTATCGCCATTGTAAGGGCCGATCTTTCCGCTGAGCGATTCAGAATTGTTTTGCGCGAAATCCACCAGATCGATGCCCGGCATGTCATTTCCGGGAATACTGATGCCAACCGCGGAGGCCGCCAGCGGCGAGCCGAAGTCGCTGTAGACCTTCTGCCGCGAGAACCCAATCTGCTGCGTCCAGTTGATTTTCGGTCCCAGACCGATGGAGTTGCCCAGCGCGAAGACCTGCGCCCCCGTGTCTTCTCGCTCCGGAAAGCCCTCGCTGTTGCTCGACGCGAACGGGCTCACCGTCGGCATGTGCTGGTAGAAGTACTTCGTCCACATATGGTCCGTGCCCGCCAGGTTGTAATCCAGCGAGGCCGTCCCCTGGTCCCCGCTGAAGGTCGACGTGCCCAGAAACGAGACATCCGGTTGCTTTTGCACCAGCTGCGACTGGGCATTCGCATCGGCCGACGGAATCAGAAAATCGCCGTTCGCCAACTTGGCGTTTAGCAGCGCGATGGCCGCCCCATTCCAGGTGGTGCTCGGCACTTTCTGCGTCCCGTTCGTCGAGCAATTCTCCGAAGCCGCAGTGTATCCGCTGGTCGCGGCATAGTAGCTGCAAAGGGCATTCGTAATGCCGGCGGTGCTGCGGTCACTCGTCAGACCGGAAGGCACCTGCCACTGCGAAAGCGCACCCGTCTGATCCGAGTCGTAGAGGTGCTGGTAGCCAAGGAAGAAGAAAAGCTTGTTCTTGATCACCGGACCGCCCAGTGTGCCGCCCGCCACCCAGCGATGCAGTTGTGGATCCTCCTCGGATGCCGGCAGCGTCCCCAGCATCACGTCCTGCTTGTAGAAGAACGGATCCGCGTTCATGAAATTCGTCCCGCGCTGCCCGTAAATCTGCCCGTGATAGGCATTCGAGCCGCTGCTCGTGTTGATGTCCACATGAGCTCCGCTCGTCTGTCCCTGCGCCGCGTCGTACATCGACGTGGTCACGCTGATTTCCTGCATGAACTCCGGCGGCGGCGAAGCCAAACCGTTGCCGTTTGACCCGTATACCGCAATGTTGTCCTGCGCCTGCCCGCCCGTCGACGCGCCTTCTCCGATATTGAACTGGTAGCGCTGCGACTCGTCCTGGCTCGAGCTCTGCCCGTTAAAAAGGTTTGTCACGTCTACGCCGTCTATCGTGAACGTGTTGCTGGTGGCCCGCTGCCCGTTCGACCAGATCGGCTGATTGCCCAGTCCTGCGTCGGTCCCGATGCCCGACAACAGCTGCGAGCTCACGCCCGGCGCCATCACCGCCAACTGCGTGAAACTCCCCGTCGCCAGCGGCGTCTCCATGATCTGCGACTTGTCCAGCGTGTACCCGTTCGTCGTGTCGGTCGCGTTCAGCAGCGGGTTCGCCGTCACCGTCACAGACTGGCTTACCTGCCCGGGCTTCATCGACGCGTTGATCGTCGTCGGCCGCCCTTCCTGCACCGTGATCGACGGATAGTTCACGGTATCGAAATTCTGCTCAGTCGCTGTTACTTTATACGTGCCCACCGGCAGATCCAGAATCTCCCAGTAGCCGTTCTTCTGCGTCGTCGTCGACCGCGTCAACCCGGTCTGCTCATTGACCACGGTCACATTGGACCCGGCCATCGCCGCACCGGAGACATCTGTCACCGTTCCATTAATGCTTCCCAGCGTTTCCTGCGAACGGGCAAATTGTGTGGCGAGCAGGGTTGAGAAGAGAAGGCAAAACGCCGCGATTGCGTGGTTGCAGAAGTGCTTTTTCATTTGTCTGGCCTCAGAGTTTTTTCGCGCATCTTTCCAAAAGGCCCGTTGGGCTCCTCTGGATTTCCAGGTTTTGGGGATCTACGTGGATCTGCCCTTTTAAGGTTCCACAGCTGGATGAATTTCGAATTAATTACAGCACGGTTTCGTTCCCAGGCATAAAAGAAATGTGAGGAAGCGCCGCGAAAGCCGGTGGAAAACTATCCGTCACAGCTACAAATTGCCTGGAACTGGTCTCATAAACCAGGAAACGCCATAACACCCACGGATGAGACCCGCCGCCGAAGCGGGGCTCAAGGCGCTGATCGAAGGCGCGAACCTATACATGAGACCAGTTCTAAAAAACCAGCCGGATCCCCACTTGCATCTGCCGTTCCCGGTTCACCGCGCCGCTGTTAGCGTTGGTCACGCCCCCAAACGCCGCCGTCGGATCGAAAACGTATTGCGTCTCCGTGCTGCCGTTGGTCAGCACCGTCGTCGTCCCCGGCTTCACACCGCTTTGCCACACCAGCGTCGCCATGTTCGCGTGCGCCCTATCGTTGCTCACCCGATAGCCCACGGTTTGCATGTCCGTCACATTCTGGTGGTTCAGCGCGTTGAACGCCTCCCCCATCAGCTCCAATGAGGAACGGTCACTGATACGTATTCTCTTCGTGAAGCGCAAATCCAGATTGACCGCTGCCGGATAGCGAAATGTGTTCCGTCCGATGGGTGGAACCAGATCCTCTCCGCCCGATCCGTTCAGGCTTCCGCCCAGGCTCGCAATCGGAACCGCCATTCCCACCGTATTGTCCGTGAACGTCTCGTCGGGCTCCTGTACCGCTTTCAGACAATTCGCTCCATCACCCGTTGCCCCGCCAGCATTCAGCCAGTTTTCGTAAGAGCACGAAGGTGTAGGCACCGCGCCCTGGGTCCGCATGGAGTAGGGAAGTCCCGTGTGCCACGCCCCCGCCGCAGCCAGCGAATAGCCGCCGAACATCATCCCCGCGGGCCCGCGCAGCCGCCACGGCTCCCGCGCCACAATGCCGCCGGCCAGACGCTGGCGCACATCGTAGTTCGACGTTCCACGCTCCAGGTGCAGATCCGCGGGATCGTAAACATCGTTCATCTCGGCAAACGTCGCCTCGTTCTGGTTGTCGTCGATCGTGTGCGCCCAGGTGTATGCGGCATTCACATTCAGCGCGCGCGACAGCCGCCGCGTCAGCCGCACCATCGCTCCGCGATAGCTGGAGTTGGTCTCGCTGACCATGTCCGTAATCGCTCCATACGCCGGATTCACTCGCTGGTAGTAGAACCTCTGCGGCGCATAGACCACATTTGTGTATCCGGAAACCTGGCCGGCCGACTTGGTCAGCGGTCCCGCGTTCCCTGCGTTGCCCGGAGCCTCCACGCTGTAGAAAACCGTCGCCGTCGCGTTCAAATCGATATTCGTATCGATGAACTGCGTCAGGTCGTGCCCATCCGTCGCCAACCCTGTAAAGGTGAGCGCCGTGCGCGCTCCCAGTTCCTGTTCCAGCGACAGAGTCAGCTGATTGATCTGCGGATGCCGAAAATGCGGATCGAAATACACGGCCAGCGGTGCAGTCGAATTATGATTCGGCGCGGTTGGGTCGACATATGGCACCTCGTCGCTCGCAAAGACATGGGGGAAAGCCGGTGCGCCCACATCCATCGGACGATACGAGTAAGTTCGCGGCGATTTCGCCGACCCGGTCGACGTCAGCGCGCTGAACACGGTCGCATTCGGCACGCGCGCATAGTAAATCCCGTATCCTCCGCGCAGAACCGTGTGACCCTTCCCCCAGAGGTCCCACGCAAATCCCGCGCGCGGTCCAATCCCGTTTCGATCGTCCGGTAAACGTGCCGTCTCCGGAATGTCCGCGTTCACCAGCGCCGTATTTGTATCAGGCAAACGCTCATATTCATAGCGCGCGCCTAAAGTCAGCGTTAGCCCAGTCACCGGCTTCCACTCATCCGCCAGGTATGCCGCATAATCGACGGTGCTGAAGCTCCAGTTGGGACTCCCCACCGTTTGCCGGAAGGCCGAGTAACACGGGTAAGGCCCGGCCCCGCTCGTCGTGCCGTCGCAGCTGTCCGGCGCCAGCATGTCCGCGACAAAGTTGCCCATACTCGCGTACGTGTATTCCCCGTCCTCTCCGTTCAATCCGTCGAGAACATCCGTCACGTGGTTGTAGTCGTACCCAAATCGTAGCGCCTGCTTCCCGTGAATCCACGTCCCCGCATCCATCAACTGCACCCGCGTTTCCGCCGGATACTCCCGCTTGTTCACCGTGGACAGCGTTCCGAAGCTCATCCCCTCGCTGCGATCGATCGAAACCTGCGGCGGCAGCTTCCACACGTTGTTCCCGAATTGCTGCTCGAAGGCGCTTGCAGCCCCCGGCATCTGCGACAGCACATCCCGGCTGTATTGGAATCGTGCGCTGCTCAGCAGGCGCGGCGTAGCAAACAGTTCCCACCGCGCGATCGCCGCGTCGTCGCTGGTCGAGCTGTTGCCAAAGCTACCGATCGCATCCGTCTCCGACGCCCCGCCCAGCACGCTGTGCAGGCCCGTGCGCCGCATTCGGTTGTACTGCACCACCACCTGATTGCGGCTGTTCACTCGCCAGTTGATCTTCGGAAACAAAATTGTTTGCCGCGTCGTCCGCGGCACCGTGCCCAGCATCCCATTCAGCTGCGCCAGCGCCGTCGAATACACGCACGCCGCCATTGCTGTCGAACCCGACGCCGCACCCCCGCCACCTCCGCAGCTCATCACAAGCGGGCTCGTGCTGCTCGCCAGCCGAGCCTCGAGCGTCGTCAACGTAGCGGCCGACGGGGGAGAAAAAAACACCTCCGGCTCATTCGCCCGCGCCACTGCTGGATCGCTCCTGTCATGTTGTTCCCACGCCAGAAACCAAAACACCTTGTCCCGCCGAATCGGTCCCCCCGCCGAAATCTCCCACTGCTGCCGCCGGTCCGGCGCATGATACGGAACCTCGACATACGTGACGGGCTGCCCGTTCAGATACATTACCGGCTGCCCCGTCGACGTCACCGTTGTCCCCGCCGGCTCCATCTCCATCGTGTTACTGAATGCGTTGAACGCCTGCCCGATCGCCCCGCGGTCATAGAACACGCCCTGTCCGTGCATGTGGTTCGACCCGCTCTTCGTCACGGTGTTGATCGTTCCGCCGGCCGCCCGCCCATATCCTGCGCCGTTCGCATTCACCTGGAATACCCCTACCGCCGATTGCGCCGTCGCGAATCCGTTTCCCCCGCCCTCAGCTGTCGTCCCCCGCTCCCGCCCCCTGAACGCCAGATTATTGTCCGTCCCATCCAGCGCGATGCTGTTCATCGTCGGGCTCAACCCGCCAAAGCTCAGGTCCCCGCTAGCGCCCTGTGTCGACGCGCCGAACAGCCCCGCCAAACTCGACCAGTGCTGGCTGTTGTTCGGCATATCTTCCGCGAGCGACTCGCCTGCGCCATCCTTCGCGCCCAATGCCTCGTCCGCTGCACTCACCTGCGCACCCGCCAGCCGCGCATCCACCAATACCGTCCGGTGAACCCACTTGTGCGCCAGCCGCGCATTCAGCCGCGCTGCCGTCCCCAGCCCAACCGTCAGATTGTCAGCCTCCCACTCCGACAATCCCCGCGCCTGCACACGCAGCCTGTACTCGCCCGGCGCCACTTCCGCAAAATGAAAATTGCCTCGCGCGTCGGACCTGACGTCCGCATGCTCTCCCGATGTCGCATCCTCGATCCGGACCAGCGCCCCGCCAACCCCCTTGCCGTCGGGGCCCACCACGCGTCCGCCGACAGTCCCGCCCGTATCCGACTGCGCCGCGCAGACCTGTCCCAGGCTCAGCCCAAAGCCGAACCAAACCACGAGCCATAGCCAAAACAGGGCCGCTTTCCAATGTAGGGGGAGCCGCAACTTACTCACCAAAGCGTCGCAAACCGTTCCTCAACCAGCCGGTTCTTAGCCGACCGTTTCCTCGCGAACCGCCTCTTAGCCGCGGTCGCGTGAGTTCAACGTAGCTCTTTCGCTAAACTGGTTACAGCGAATGTTTATCGATGAAGCCAAAATTCGGGTCAAAGCCGGTGACGGCGGTAATGGATGCATGGCTTTTCGCCGTGAAAAGTTCGTTCCCCGCGGCGGACCCTCCGGCGGTGACGGCGGCCACGGCGGCAGCATCATCCTTGAAGCCAGCCAGCGCCACAATACACTGATCTACTTCCGCTACAACCCCGAGCACAAGGGCGAGCGCGGCGAGCACGGCATGGGCTCCAACTGCACCGGCCGCGACGGCAAAGACACCATCCTTAAAGTCCCCGTCGGCTCCATGCTCTTCGACGCGGACACCGGCGAGGTCATCCACGACTTCACCCGTCCGGATGAGCGCCTGGTCATCGCGCGCGGCGGTCGCGGCGGCCGCGGCAACCAGCATTTCGCCACTCCGACGCACCAAGCCCCCCGCGAACACGAGCTCGGCCGCGCCGGCGAAGAACGCACCTATCGTCTGGAATTACGCGTCCTCGCCGATGTCGGCCTCGTCGGCTACCCCAACGTGGGCAAGTCCACCCTCATCTCGCGCATCTCCGCCGCCCGCCCCAAAATTGCCGACTACCCCTTCACTACCCTCGAGCCGCAGCTCGGCGTCGTCTCCATTGGCGAGGCTCCCTACGAAGAAAGCTTCGTCGTTGCCGACATCCCCGGCCTCATTGAAGGCGCGCATCTCGGCGCAGGTCTGGGTACCCAGTTCCTCCGCCACATCGAACGCACCCGCATCCTCGTCCACCTCGTCGA
>PMSS01000263.1 GCA_003167515.1 Acidobacterium sp.
TCCATCGCATCCGGCAGCCACACATGCAGCGGCACCTGGCCCGATTTACCCACCGCGCCGCAGAAGATCAGCAGCCCAATCGCCGTCGAAACTGCCATTCCCGCCACGGTGACGTGCGCCGCCAGGCCTGTGAGAGCGCTTTGCTCGAGGCACCCAGCCCCGCGATCGTAGAAAAGTAAAGTCCCACTCTGCGCATAGAGCCAGACCATGCCAATCAGCAAGCCCAGATCGCCAACGCGCGTGGTAATGAATGCCTTCTTCGCCGCCGCAACCGCGGCTGGCCGATGAAACCAGAAGCCAATCAACAAATACGACGTCAATCCCACGACTTCCCAGCACATGAAGAGAAGCAGCAGGCTGTTGGCAATGACAACGCCGAGCATCGCGCCCGCAAACAACGAGAGGAAGCAGAAGAAGCGTGTGAAGTTATCGTCGTGGGCCATATAGCCCAGGCTGTAAATGAAAATCAGCAAGCCAACAAACGTGACCATCACCAGCATCACGGCGGCCAGCGGATCGAGCAGCCACCCCAGCGTCACCCACTGATCGCCGAACTGCATCCAGCGAAAATTCACGACCTGAATTGCCGGATGGCCGAGCGTCGCCGCAAAGGCCAAGAGCGCAAGCAGCAACGAGACCGCCATCGATCCAATCGCCAGCGCCGCCGACACCCGCCGTTGCGCCCGCGCCAGCAACGAGCTCACGCCCGCAGCCAGCATCGGCAACACGGGAATCAGCCAGAGATGCCCCACGATCCAACTCATCCCTTCATCTCCGTAATCTCACTCACGTCCGAAGTGCGTGCGTGACGGTAGATGGCCAGGATCAGCGCCAGCCCCACAGCAGCTTCGGCGGCGGCAACCGCAATCGAAAAAATGACAAAGATGAACCCGGTGAGTGCTTCTGGATGCGGCCCAAAGCGCCAGAAGGCGATGAAGTTCAGATTGGCCGCATTGAGCATCAGTTCAATGCCCGCCAGCACCAGGATGGCGCTGCGCCGCGTGAGCGCGCCAGCCAGACCAACTGAGAAAAGCAGAGCTGAGACCAGCAGGCAACCAGCAAGCGGATTCATCAGACGCGCAGCTCCGGACTCGGTGGCGCGCTTGGCGCGCCCGGATCAACGCTGCGCTTTTCGCGCCAAGCCAGGATGACCGCCCCGATCATCGCAGCGGTCAGCATGAGCGCGATCACCTCAAGCGGCAAAACGTAGCGCTGCATCAGCGTCAGTCCGATCTCGCGCACGGAAGTTTGGGGTGCGCTCGTCTGCGCCGCCGCCCCGGCCCCCCAGCCATGCGCCACGCTACTGGTCGTCACCGCCCACCCGAGCACCGCGAAGACCGCCAGAGCGATCACCCCTCCCGCAATTCCCGCTGGTGAAAATACCTTCTCCGGGTCACTCTCTCCGCCGTGAGTCAGCAGGATCGCAAACACTATAAGGATAGCGATCGCTCCCACATAAACCAGCAGCTGGGCCAGCCCGGCGAACTCAGCCCCAAGATTCAGATAAAGCGCCGCCAGCCCCGCGAATGCCACCGTCAGCGCCAGAGCGCAATGCACCAGGCGGCGCAGCGTCATCGCGGCCACGCCTCCGGCCACGGTCAACACAGCGAGGATCAGAAAAGCCAGAGTCATCGTTCGTCGTGCAAGGTTCTGGTGCGCGTTTCTGGTTGCACCGGTGCTGTCATGGTTCCGGAGCGCTCGCGATAGCGTTAGCCTCGCCGGGCCTCTCCCACGATTGCACAGCCGCATTACGCCGACTGTGACTCAAATCACCCCAACTAACTTCTACACGACCGGCCTGCCGGAGCCATCCCATCATTCCGCGAAGCGATAGGTTCTCTTCTCAATCTTCCGGCCCCGTTCCAGCGTGCGAGCCAGAGTTATAAATGGCGCGAAGATTACCAGAGCACAGACCAGCCAGCGTATCACAGCGCCCAGCGGCTTCGGCCCCACTACGGCCGCCGTCAAAAAGTGCCAGATTCCCGCCGAAAGAATAACGATCAGCGTCATCGGCAGCATGAATTTCCAGGCGAAGTTCATCAGCTGATCCATGCGCAGCCTGGGTAGCGTGCCCCTCACCCAGATGAACGCGAAAATCAGCGTCAGCAACTTTCCGAAAAACCAGATCCACGACGGAATCCACGTAAGAAAGCTGAAGGGCGCCGACCATCCGCCCAGAAAAAGCGTGATGCCCAGCCCGCTGACCGCGAACATCTCCAGGTATTCGGCGAGAAAGAACAACGCAAACTTAAAGCCCGAGTATTCGATGAAGTAGCCAGCGATGATCTCCGATTCACCTTCAGGCAGGTCGAAGGGGCTCCGGTTGGTCTCCGCAGTAGCAGCGATCATAAACAGAATGAACCCCGCCAGCCCCCAGGGTGTGAATACATACCAGTGCGCCAGAGTGCTGGAGTAGCGCGCCTGCTTCTCGACGATCGCGACCGTCGACAACGTGCCCGCCGTCATGATCACCGCGACCGACGAGAGGATCAGCGGAATCTCATAGCTGATCATCTGGGCGATCGCGCGCATCGCCCCCAGCAGCGAATATTTGTTGTGGCTCGACCAGCCCGCCATGAAGATCGCCAGCTCAGTCCCCGCTCCAACCGCGAAGAAGAACAGCACGCCCGCGTCCAGGTTGACCGCCGTCATGTTGCGACCGACCGGTAACACCGCATAAGTCAGAAAAACAACGCCGACCAGCACCAGCGGTGCCAGGTAGTGAACAACATGGTCCGCCGATCGAGGAACCACGTCTTCCTTGGTCAGCGATTTCACGGCGTCGGCTAGCGGCTGAAAGACGCCGCACGGCCCCACCCGGTTCGGACCGTAACGGTTCTGTATCCGGCCCAGGCCCTTGCGCTCGAAAACCGTCGTGAGCGCAAACAGTCCCGCGAAAACCACAATGATCGTCGCGATCGAAATGACAATCGAAACCAGGGTCTGGAGTGGCACCGGCGTATGGCCAACGATCCAGTGATCGAGGTTAACGAAAACCTGATCCGCGGCGCCACCAGCAACCATCACTGCGGCACCACTTTTGCCGGCGTTGTCGGCACAGCCGACACTCCGTCGCCCGGCGCAGCCTGTTGCGCGGCCTTGGCGGCAGCCGCCGCTGCTGCAGCCGCAGCTTTCGCCTTAGCATCGGCCAGTTCCTTCACGCGGCGCTCATCCGTCTCCGCTGCTTCCGTCGGATGAATCTGGCGATAGTACTCGTTCGGCTTCGCCAGCTGCTCTTTCGTCCATAGCAGCCCGCCAAATCGATCCGTAGTGCTCAGCTCGAACTTGTTATCCATCCGGATCGCGTCGAAGGGACAAACCTCGACGCAAATCTGGCAACTCATGCAAACCGCCACGTCAATATCGAAGACCGCCGGATAAAACTGAGCCTTGCCCACAAAGTCTGGCTTCTTGTCCTTACTCTTCTCAATGTGGATGCACCGCGGCGGGCACTCCTTCTCGCAAATCTGGCAGGCCACGCAGCGCAGCCCGGCTTCCCAATCCGCTCCGTCGTACACAAGAAAGGGAAAATCGCGCGTGGCCTCGATGGGAGCAATCCGCTCCTCCGGATACTGAACCGTCGTCAGCCTCTCCGCGGACACAAAGCTCCCCGCAAAGTTTCGCGCCGTTTCTCCCAGACCCTTCAGTATCCCTTCGCCTAACAATGCAAGCCTCCGAATAAGTTCACAGTTCTTAGTTCACAGTCAAAGGTTCGCGGACCTTCGTTCAGGCATCTCCATTTAGGTTCCCAAGCCATCCGTTGCTCTCGATCATCTGCAACGAACGCCGAACACTGAACGCTGTCGTCACCGGTCCACTTCCCCCAGCACAATATCCACGCTGCCAAAAATCAGAACCACATCGGCCACGTTGTGTCCCAGACACATGTCTTCAAGAACTGTAAGATTGATCAGGCTTGGCGGCCTGACGCGATACCGGTACGGATTCGGGCTGCCGTCGCTAATGAGATAGAACCCCAGCTCGCCCTTCGGCGCTTCAATGCGTCCGTACGCCTCGCCCGGCTTCGGACGGAATCCACGAATCTTTGCTCTAGGATCCAT
>PMSS01000076.1 GCA_003167515.1 Acidobacterium sp.
CAGGACGGCACCTGTCGCGAATGCCGGCGCGGGGATTTTCGCAACTGCCGGAACCTGAAAATCCCGGGCATCAGCTATGACGGCGGATACCAGCAATACATGGTGGCACCCGTGGAGGCGCTGGTGGCCATACCGGACAGTCTAAGTGATGCCGATGCAGCACCGCTGCTCTGCGCTGGAGTTACTACCTACAACTCGCTTCGCCACAGCGGTGCTCTTCCCGGCGATCTGGTTGCGGTGCAGGGTATCGGTGGTCTGGGTCACCTCGGGATTCAATTCGCTCAGAAGTTTGGTTATAAGGTCGCAGCGATCGGGCGCGGATCTGAAAACGCCGCGCTTGCCACGAAACTGGGAGCGAGCGTCTACATCGACAGCAAAGCCACCAACGCGGCACAGGAATTACAGAAGCTGGGCGGCGCAAAGGTCATTCTGGCCACAAGCCCCTAACTCGAAGGCCATGTCCGAGCTGATCGACGGCCTGGGGCCGAACGGCAAGCTCGTCGTTATCGGCGCCACCTTCGATCCCATCGAAGTCACGCCAGTCCAGCTCATCAATGGAAGCAAATCGATTCAGGGCTGGGCCGCGGGAACTCCAGCCGATTCAGAGGACACACTGCGCTTCGCCGAACTGAGCGGCGTGCGTCCCATGATTGAAACTTATCCGCTCGAAAAGGCGGCCGAGGCGTACGCGCGAATGCTGAGCGGGAAAGCAGAGTTCCGCGTTGTTCTGACCATGTAAGGTTGGCGACAACGAGAGACAACTGCAGTGCTGGTTAGAAGAGATCCTATCTGCAGAAGGCGTTGCGGAAAACGGTCTCCTACCAGCGATAGACGGTTAGATCATCCAGGTAGGCCGTGGCCGAGCCACCGGAGCCGAGGCCATCGATCTCGAAGTTGGTCACCAGCGTTGGTCCCCAGCCTAGCGCGAAGGCGGATGACACTGTGGCGTTGATGGGTTCCTCGAGACCGTCGAGGTAGACAGCATTGTAAGTGATCTGGCCGGAGCTATTGCGGGAATAGCTGATCTGCACGTGGTGCCAGGTGTTGATGCTCCAACCACGGGGATTGCAATAGGCACCCGAATGCACCCACACGTCGACAGGCGTGGTGGGTGAGCCGGCGTTTGCGGTGTAGTCCCAGGTGCTGGAATAGCCGTCGCACTGGAACCCGAAGATCACGGTCTGGCCGTTGGGCATGGTCTGATTGAGGTCCATCTCGATGTTGGCGATTTTCGAGGAGGAGCTGTCCAGATAAACGTAGGCGTCGTAGAGGAAGTTTGTCGAAGTCGTGTCGTCTCCGAAGGTGACGCTGTACCGCTCATCGCCTGCGTTGGAAAAGTTGTTGACAAACTGGCGGGTGCCTCCGGCAAGCGAGGGGGAGCCGACAATCTGCGTCGACCCATTGGAGCTGCCGGCTCCGCCGGAATCGTTGGTAGCCGACCAACCGCCGAGGGCCTGCACATTGCTGACGCTGATGGCGTCGCTGGGAATGACCAGGGAATCATTCGCCGCTCCGACCGAGATGGCGACGTCGGTGACGCAGGCAGCGCCCTGATTGCCCCACGCCTTGACATGCAGCGTGTGCGATCCGGCGGCCGACGATACCGAGGCCTGGATTAAGGTGCCGTTCACGATGGTGGTGGCGGTGCTGCTGTCGAAGGAATAGCCCATGGCCGCCACATTCTGCGAAGAGCAGGTCGCGGCGTTGGCGGAAAGATTAAAGGGTGAAGAGACTTCAGCCCCGTTACCGGGGTTGCTGACGGTTACGGATGCGAATGAGGGCGTGGCCAAAATGAGGAGGCTGGACGAGCCAATGGAGAGCTTCTGGAACAAATTCATTAATTAAGACCCGGCGATAGATTTTGTCGTGCAGACTGGCCTGAGAGGCTCCTCTGAGCCCCTCTGGGCGGAAATTCTCTCTGCCGGCACTGACTGCCGGGTGCGAATCTCCGCGCGAATCTGCCCCATCGTGTCCGCGATCTCGACAGTCCGGTGGAAGTTTCAGTCAGTTGTTAAGCGAATACTACACAGATCGGCCGCAAAAAAAAGTAATTTTCACGAGAATTCGCCCAAAATTCGAGGATTTCAGGCAACCAATGGCGAGTTGTGCAAATAATGCAGCCGTTACTGGAATAATCGGCACGGCTGGGGGCGAAATTACACTAGGCCCCTGTCTTGCCAGGAGTTCAATGTCCGTACTGCGGGCCCTCGAACGTCATAGGAACTTGAGGGCATCCGATTTGCGGAGAACTCGCAGGTGTCGATGGGCAGGGCTCGATCGGCAGGGCGGCGCATCGCCGTGGAGGCTGTGACCGATGACCATCAGTGACGGCGATGCGCAGGCCCGCAGCACGGCGGACGAGGTGGCGCGGCGCAGCTATGGCAAGCTGGTCGCTTTCCTGGCAGCGCGGACGCGCGACGTGGCGGCTGCCGAGGATGCCTTGTCGGAGGCGTTCGCGGCGGCGCTGTCGGACTGGCCGGTGAAGGGGTGCCCAGCGAATCCTGAGGCGTGGCTGATGACGGTGGCGCGGCGCAAGTGGATCGACGCGGGCCGACAGCGGGAGCGCAGCGGGATCGTGGATGCAGATCCGGAGCAGATCGCCGCCATGATGAGCGCCGCGCCGATGGATGGGGAGATTCCGGATCGGCGCCTCGCGCTGATGTTTGCGTGCGCGCATCCCTCGATCGATGCCGGCATTCGCGCGCCGCTGATCCTGCAGGTGATTGTGGGGCTGGATGCGGCGACCATCTCGTCGGCGCTGCTGATGTCGCCCGCGGCGCTGGGCAAGCGGCTGGTGCGCGCGAAGCAGAAGATTCGGGAGGCGGGAATTCCGTTGCAAATTCCGGAGCGCGAGGAACTGGCCAGCCGCCTGGATGCGGTGCTGGAGGCCATCTACGTGACATTTGCCGAGGGCTGGAGCGATGCTGCGGGCACCGATACTGTCCGGCGCGATCTGACCGGTGAGGCGCTGTTTCTGGCGCGCTTGGTTGCCGAGTTGCTGCCGGACGAAGCGGAGGCTCTAGGGCTGCTGGCGTTGATGCTCCACGCGGAGGCTCGGCGCCGCGCTCGACGCAATGAACGCGGCGAGTATGTTCCACTCACGGGCCAGGATCCTTCGCTGTGGGACGGGCAGATGATCGCCGAAGCGGAGGGGCTGCTGGTGCGTGCCAGCGGGTTCGGGGTGCTCGGGCGTTATCAACTGGAAGCCGCGGTGCAGTCTGCTCACGTGTCGCGCTGCCGCACCGGCTGCGCGAATTGGGAAGCGGTAATGCGAATTTACGATGCGCTGTTCGCCATCGCGGGCTCGCCGGTAGTCGCGATCAATCGCGCTCTGGCGATTGCAGAACTGCATGGTTCGCAGGCTGGGATCGAGGCGATGCCTAATCCGGACTCGGATGCGCGTCTGGCGGGGTATCAGCCTTATTGGGCAGCGCGGGCGGAGTTGTTGGCCAGGGCGGGCGTCGGCAGCGAAGCGTGCCACGCGTATGAAATTGCGATTGGCCTTGAACGCGATCCTGCGATTCGGAGTTTTCTGGAACAGCGGCGGGCAGTGGTGGCCGGGATGTGAACTGGGGCTCGGGATATCCCACATCCGCCGGCAGGCGACAGATGTGGGGCACCCCCGAATTAGTTTTCCTGGCGGAGCTGCTCGCAGGCTATAGCTGCCTGACCGAGGGAGATTCCGCCGTCGTTGGCGGGGACTTCGAGTTGGGAGAAGACTTCGAAGCCTTCGTTGCGCAGGGTTTCGAGGCAGCCTGCAAGCAGAAGCGCGTTCTGGAAGCAGCCACCGCTTAGGCAGACGCGGTTGAGCTGCAGTTCGGAGCGCATGCGGCGGCAAACTGCGGCGATGACGGCGACGAGGGTGTTGTGAAAGCGGACTGCGATTTGGGTCTGCGGCTGGTTGCTTTCGACGTCCCCGACGATCTGGCGGATCATGGGGCGCAGGTCGATTTCAACCGGCGAGGCGCCGATGAGGGCGAAATCGCAAGAACCGGCTGATGGGTCCGGAGGGGCGTCGGCTGCGGCTTCAAGCATCATGGCGGCCTGGCCTTCGAAGGAGACGGTGTGACGCAGGCCGATGAGGGAAGCGATTGCGTCGAAGAGGCGGCCGGCGGAGGAGGTGGGGATCGTGCTTACGCGCCGCTGGAGCATGGTATCGATGACACGGAGACGTTCCGGCGAGGCCATCTGGGTCCATCGGGGTCCGTCCGGAATCGCGCCAAATGTATCGAGCAAATAGCTGCGGGCGACACGCCAGGGCTCGCGGACGCCGGAATCGCCGCCGGCGAGAAGTACAGGACGGAGACGGGCGAAGCGATCGAAGCTGAGGTAATCGGCTGCAAGAAATTCACCGCCCCAGATGGTGCCATCGGTGCCGAAGCCGGTACCGTCCCAGGCGACGCCGATGACGCGGCCTTCGAGCTGGTGCTCGGCCATGCAGCTGGCAATGTGGGCGTGGTGATGCTGGACCGCGATGCGGCGGAGGCCATCCATTTTTTGAGCGAATTGCGTGCTGAGGTAGCCGGGATGGAGATCGTGCGCAACGACGGTGGGCTTGACGTGGAAGAGGCGGGACATGCGTTCCAGGGTTTCTTCGAAGAAGCGGAGGGTCTCGAAGTTTTCGAGGTCACCGAGATGCTGGCTGGGCAGGGCGAATCCCGCGCGGGTGAGGCAGAGGGTATTTTTCTGCTGGGCGCCGCAGGCCAGGACCTCGGCCTCGCCTCGCCCAAGCCAGACGGGCTGCGGAGCATATCCACGGGCGCGTCGGAGGAGCATGGTTTCACCGGAAACGACACGCACTACGGAGTCGTCGACGCGGGTGTGAATACGGCGGTTGTGGTGGGCGAAAGCGTCGGCGATGCCGGCTAGATGCTCTTCGGCTTCGGAGTTGTCGATGACGATGGGCTCTTCGCTGATGTTGCCGCTGGTCATGACGAGAGCGGCGTCGGTGGCCCAGCGTTCGCGGATGATGCGGAAGAGGAGATCGTGCATTGGTGTGCAGGGAAGCATGACGCCGGTAGCGGGATTGCCGGGCGAAACAGCATCGGCGAGTGGTGCGCCGAGGTTTGGGGCCGGTCGGCGGCGCAGCAGGACGATGGGGCGCTCGCGGCTCATGAGGACGGAGCGTTCCTGTTCGGAAACGAAGCAGAGGGAGGCGGCGACGTCAGCATCGGCGACCATGATGGCGAAGGGTTTTTCGCTGCGCCGTTTGCGGCGGCGCAATTCCTCTACGGCGGCGGGCTGGCGCGCATCGCAGGC
This sequence comes from Acidobacterium sp., assembly GCA_003167515.1. Taxonomy (GTDB): domain Bacteria; phylum Acidobacteriota; class Terriglobia; order Terriglobales; family Acidobacteriaceae; genus Palsa-343. The sequence continues at coordinate 5,260 of PMSS01000076.1, forward strand.
GAGCTGATAGCCGCCGAGTCCTTTCCACGCAACGATTTTGCCCAGGCGCAGCAGGTCAGCGACGCGCTCGATGATGGCGCGGGCTGTTTGTTGTGGGGCTTCGGCGGTGTCGGGGCCGGATTCGGCCGGGTCATGGAGAATGAGGCGCGGGCCACAGACCGGGCAGGCATTCGGCTGCGCGTGAAAGCGGCGGTTCTCGGGGTCGTTGTATTCGTGCAGACAGTCGTCGCACATGGCGAATTCCGCCATCGTGGTCATGGGGCGGTCGTACGGGACGTCGAGGATGATGCTGTATCGCGGGCCGCAATTAGTGCAGTTGGTGAAAGGGTAATCGTGGCGGCGATTGGAGGGATCGCGGGATTCGGCGAGGCAGTCCTCACAGACACAGATGTCCGGGGGGACTAAAGCGAAGGCGGAACCGGCGGCATCGCTTTCATGGATGGAAAATCCGGAGTCGCCGACTGCGGGAATCTCGGAGCGGACGACTTCAGCGATGCGGACGAGGGGCGGAGCCTCGGCGGGGAGGGCGGCGACGAAGGCCTCGACGGTCGCCGGGTCTCCCTCGATTTCGATGAAGACGCCGCGAGGGGAATTGAGGACGAATCCCGCGAGCGAGTGGTGGCGCGCGAGTTTATAGACGTAAGGGCGAAAGCCAACGCCCTGCACGACGCCGCGCACTCGCAACTGGACCCGAATTGTCGCGCTGGCGGGAATCATCCGTGCTCCGTTGAAGCCAAGCACCATACTTTCACAGACGATTCCCGCGGAGGGGGAGGGAGCATCCTGCGATGGCAGCAGCCTCAGGTTGCGGAATGAGCCACTTTAACGGCCCGGCAGAAGGCGGACCCTTCAAAGCAACGAATTTTCCTGCAAGCCTGACTCACGCGCCCTGGACGAATTCGAGTTCGAGAGTGATAGCGACTTCTTCGCCAACCATAACGCCGCCGGTCTCAAGAGCAGCATTGAAAGTGAGCCCGAATTCTCTGCGGTCGATCTTTGTCGATGCGGAGACGCCAACACGGGTGTTGCCCCACGGGTCCTTAACGGGCGGGGTCGGTCCTTCGACGGTGAATTCGACTTCGCGCGTCACTCCATGGATGGTCAGCGGGCCGGAGACCACGACGGATCCGCCGGACGCGCGCGTGACGCGGGAAGAACTGAAGGTGAGGGTGGGAAATTTCTCTACTTCGAAGAAGTCGGCGCTCTTGAGGTGCGTGTCGCGCTGGGGGTCGCGGGTGTCGATGGTGGCGACGTCGATGGACGCTTCGACGTGAGAATCGGCGAGGCTGGCTGGGTCAAAGGTCAGCTTGCCGATGACGCCGGTGAAGTGGCCGCGGACGTTAGAAATCATCAGGTGGCGGACGCGAAATTCGGCGATGGAGTGGACCGGGTCGATGGTCCAGGTGGTAGTGGCAGTCAGGGGTGAAGCGGCAGCGCTCATGGGCAGGTGATCCCTCCTCAGCCATTGGATTCGCGAGAAGGAGATTCGTTGCGTTTTCCCCGAATCTTCGGGTGGAACCTCGCATCTGGTTACGGGGAGGCTGCGAAGATGAATGTTGTGCTGATTGGGGCGAGCGGGATGATCGGCGGCCGAGTTCTCAAGGAGCTGGTTGGGCGGGGCCACAAAGTCACGGCTGTGNNAGTCAGTGTGGTAAAAGGCGATGTGAACGATGGCGCCTCATTAGCCGGAGTGCTGCGCGGCGCCGATGCGGTGATCAGCGCTTACAATCCGCCACCAGGCAGCGAGGAGCGGGTGGTGGAGACCACGCGGGTGCTGCTGGCCGCGGCGAGGCAGGCGGGGGTTCGACGCGTGATCATTGTGGGTGGGGCGGCGAGCCTGTTTGTGGCTCCGGGGGTCACGCTGCTGGATTCCGGGCATGTGCCGAACGAGTGGCAGGCGATCGCAAGGGCGCACCGCGACCTGCTGCAGGAGCTCAAAACGACGGACATCGCGGCCGGCCTCGACTGGACCTACTTTAGTCCCGCGGCGTTTGTACAGCCGGGCGAACGAACCGGAAAATTTCGCACGGCCAAGGACGATCTGGTGGTGGATGGCGAGGGAGAAAGCCGGATTTCCGCCGAAGATTATGCGATCGCGCTGGTCGACGAGTTGGAGCGGCCGCAGCATGTGCGCGCACGCTTCACGGCAGGTTATTGAATCGCGATTTCGACGGACAGGCGTTCAGGAAAGAAGGAGCTGGTCGCCAGGCTCGATGTTGTGACGGCGAATCTGGCCAGGAGCCAGCTCGAGAACGCTGTGGGTTTTGAGACTGACGCTGGTGACGCGCCAGGGACTCAGACGGTGCCAGGTTTTGAGGACGCGAAGTTCTTTGTCGAGGGCGACGACATCGATGGCGAAGCGCATCCAGAAGGTGTGGACGCCCGAAGAGGGGCGAATGAGGAGGCCAGCGCCGTCTTCGAGCGAAGATTTGCCGAGAAGGCCGAACAATCGGGAAAAAAAAGTATCAGCGAGACCGATGCGCGATCCGATGGTTACGGCCTTCTCCGGAATGGTGAGGGTCAGGTATTGCACAGGGGGATGCCTCTGCGCCGCTTTAGCGGCGGTATTGTGCCTGCGATGCGCGGCCGATCTGACGAGCGCAAACCAGTTGAGGTTCGCGGGCGGAGATTGACGCGGGCTGGGCAAGTTAAGTTCCAGGAACCGGTCAGGATAGGTTGCGGCCTAAGATCAGGCCGTTCTCTTTCTGCGCAGGACGATGACGCCCAGCACAAGGATACCGAGAGCACCAGCGGCTGCACGAATTATCAGGGATGTACCCATGGCAAACTCCTTTCCCGGCACGCGCCGTAGTTCAGGAAATTGGTTCCTGCAGGGAACAGAAAATCAGGCCCGGAAAAATCAGGACCGGAAAATCAGGCCGACTTCGACTTCCTTCTACGCAGAATGATGACGACGCCGACGACCACAGCCAAAGTCAGCGCAACAACCCGAACAATCAAAGACGATTCCATACCAAATCTCCTTTCCGGTGTGCCCAATCAACACGGGCGCACGCGATATGAAGCAAAGCTGACGTTTTCCCCTCATTTGAGGCTGCTGCTCAAAGTGAGAATTGCGGGTGCCAAAAGCACAATGAACAGACAGGGGAAGATAAAGAAGACCAGGGGAAACAGAATCTTGATTTTGGTCTTGGCTGCAGCCTCCTCGGCGCGTTGGCGACGGGAGATGCGAATCTCTTCGGAATACCGGCTGAGGGCGCGGACGATCGGCGTGCCGAAGCGATCGGTTTGCTGAAGCATGGTGACGAGGGCGGCGAATTCCTCGAGTTTGGTGCGGTCGGCCATGCTTTGCCATGCATCGAGGCGGGGCTTGCCGGCGCGCTGCTCAAGGTTGACCTGGTTGAATTCCTCATTGAGCTCGGGATAGCTGACCGCGATTTCCTGACCGATGCGAAGCAGCGCCTGATCGAGGCCAAGGCCTGCTTCAACGCAGATCACGAGCAGGTCGATGGCGTCGGGAATCCCTTTCTGGATCTTCTTCTTTCTGCGATTGACAGCGCGGGTGAGCCAGATATCCGGGAGCAGATAGCCGACGGCGGCCAGGGCGAGGCACCAGAACGCGGTGTTGGAGTGGATGAAGGTCCCGCCTAGGATGCCGGCTACCGGTCCCACGAAACGCGCAGTGAAGTAAAGGTCGAGCTGGCTGCCACCCTTGAGACCGGCGGTGACGAAGCGCTCGCGAAGCTTTTCATCCTCGGACAGCCCAAGGCGTGCGCGGAAGGCGCGGGCCCAGGACAGGAGCCGGTCTTTCGCAACTTCCTTGGTGCGGACGGTGCGTTTGTCCGGCCGGCTGCTGGTGACAATGTCCAGAATGCGCCGGGCCTGCAGCGAGGGGCGAAGCAGGAAGGGTGCACACAGAAGGGTAATGACGCAGAAGACGGTGAGGGAGAGCGCAATGTAGAAAAAGATCATCATAGTTGTCTCCGCCTACACGTCGATGGCATTGATGATGCGGTTGATGAAGAAGGCGCCGAGCAGGATGAGGCCGCCACAGAGCATGAGGAGCTTGTGTCCGAAGGGGTCTTCCATAAGGGGCTTTGAATAGCCGGGATCCATGATGTTGATCAATACCATCACCACCACGGGCAGCAGCGTGAGAATCCAGCCGGTCATCCGGCCCTGTGCAGTCTGGGTGCGAATCTCACCCTGAATGCGCTGGCGCTCGCGGATCACTTGGACGGTGCGGTCGAGGACTTCGACGAGATTGCCGCCGGTTTCGCGCTGGACCACGATAGCGGTGACCATCACGCGCAAATCCTGGGAGGGCATGCGGTCGATCAGTTGCATGAGGGCATCGCGCAGGGGAAGGCCGAAGTTCTGCTGGCGGAACACTTCGCTGAACTCGGAGCCGGCGGGTTCGGGGGCGCCCTGAGCCATGATTTCAATGGCGGCGGAGGTGGAGTGTCCGGCACGAAGAGAGCGAGCCATCATGTCGACGGCGTGGGGCAGTGCTTTGTCGAAAGCGCGCAGGCGGCGGTAGCGCGCAAAGGCGATGCGGGCCCAGGGCAGTGTGGCGCAGACGGCGGAGGCTCCCAGCTCCACGCCGAGGATAGGCGCGAAAAAGAAGCTGATGACGAAGCCGATGCCCGCGGCAGCGGCGGTTTGCACCAACAATGCGGAGGCTGTGGTGTTGACGGCGGCCTGGGAGATCCACTTTTGCAGCGACTGCATCGAGACATACTTGCTGATGGACTGGCCGATCCAGTCGAAGCGGCTGGTTGCGGTCTTGCGCAGGAGCTCGCTGGCTCCGAGGGCCGCGCCGGGCACGCCCGCTTTGCCGACGGATATGGCCGCGAGCCGGTTCTGGAGAGCTTTATCGATGCGGGTGGGCGAAGCTGCCACGGAGACAACCGCGAAGGTGATTAGAAGGACGGCGAAGAAGCTGGAGGCGATGAGTATCATGGGCGCGAGACCTCAAACTTCCACCGAGTGATCGACCAGGCCGTGCGGGATGGGAATGCCGGCCGCCTTGAGGCGTTCGGTGAATTTCGGCACAATTCCGGTGGAGCGGAACCTTCCCTTCACCTTGCCGCCTTCTCCAACGCCTTCCTTCTCGAAAACGAAAATATCCTGCATGCTGATGACGTCGCTGTACGCCCCGGTCAGCTCGGAGATGTGGGTGATACGGCGGGTGCCGTCGCTCATACGGGCCACCTGCACGATCAGGTGAATGGCGGAAGCGATCTGCAGACGGATGGCTTTTTCGGGGAGACGAATGTCGCCCATGAGGCACATGGTTTCGAGACGAGCCAGACTGTCGCGCGGGGTATTGGCGTGAATGGTGGTGATCGAGCCGTCGTGGCCGGTATTCATGGCCTGCAGCATGTCCATGGCCTCCTCGCCACGGACCTCACCGAGGACGATGCGGTCGGGGCGCATACGGAGCGCGTTGATGACCAGCTCGCGCTGACGGATCGCGCCCTTGCCTTCGACGTTGGGCGGGCGCGTTTCCAGACGCACGACGTGATCCTGGCGCAGCTGAAGTTCGGCTGAATCTTCGATGGTGACGATGCGCTCTTTTTCGGAGATGAAGCTGGACAGCGCGTTGAGGAGGGTGGTTTTTCCGGCGCCGGTGCCGCCGGAAATGACGATGTTCAGCCGGGCCTGCACAGCAGCGCGCAGCATCTCCAGCATGGGATGGGTGAGAGCTTTGTTCTGGATCAGCTTCTCGGCGGTCAGCGGCGAGGAACCGAACCGCCGAATGGAGAGGATGGGGCCATCGATGGCCAGGGGTGGAATGATGGCGTTGACGCGGGAACCGTCTTTCAGGCGAGCATCGACCATGGGCGTCGATTCATCGACGCGGCGGCCGACTGCGGAGACGATCTTGTCGATGACCTGGAGCAGGTGGCGGTTATCGCGGAAAGTAACGCTCGTCTTGCTGAGCACGCCGCGACGTTCCACGTACACAGAGCTGTAGGTGTTCACCAGGATGTCGTTGATGGTGTCGTCCTTGAGCAGCTGCTCAAGGGGCCCGAGGCCGAAGACTTCGTCGAGGACTTCCTGGGCGACGCGGTCCCGCTCTGAAGAGCTGAGGGGAACGCCCTGTTCGCCGATGATCTGCTGAATCAGGGCAAACAGCTGTTGCTGGCCGGCGCGGGTTTCCTGCGCCTCGCCAAGCTTTTCGAGGTCCAGACGATTGATAAGCTCGGCATGGACGGCGGATTTGAGTTCCTGCTGTTCCTTTTCGCGCAGCGGCCGGGCGGTGGGCGTCGCAGTCCGCAATCCGGCACTACCGTTCCGGAGGTTGCTGCCGTCCGGGCGCGCCTGCGTGAGGTTCAGAGTAAGGTCGCTCATCGCTATTCAGTCCTTTTCTGGGCGCCGAACAAAGAGAAGCCTTTGCGGGCCGCCGGCTGAGCTTTGACGGCTTCGTCGCCGGTAAGCACGGAGGTCCACCGGGTGAACTGGGTGGAGATCTCCGATTTCTTGTCCGGACCGATGGGTTCGCCGACGTTGATGGCGCGCTGGCACTCGGTATAGGCATTGCAGAGACGTACTTCGACGGGTACGCGAATGGCTTTCTCGATCTGTTCGATGGCGATGGCGCCATGGGACGAATAGCGGTTGATGATGACGTGGAGCCGGGTGGAGGTGGACTCGTTGCGGCTGAGGCCGTCGATATAGCGGGAGAGGTCGCGAATGGCGCCAATGTCCGGGGTAGCGACGAGGTAGATCTGATCGGAGCGGTCCATAACGGCGAGCGAGACTTCTTCGAGAGAGGTCTCGCAGTCAAGAATGATGTAGTCGTACTCGCCGCGCAGGAACTCGAGCGTGCGTTCGAGGGCATCAGGATCGACGGAGCGGGAGAGGTCGTGGGACTCGGGAGAAGAGAGAACCTCGAGGCCGCTGCTGTGTTTGGCAATGAAGCCGCGGAGCAGCGTGGAATCGAGGCGGTTGACGTTGCGAATCAGCTCGTCGAAGTGATAGCGGGTGCCGTCCAGACCGAGATAGAGACAGACGTGGCCGAACTCGGGGTGGTTGTCGATGAGCAGGACCCTCTTGTTTTTCTGGCGCACCAGGTAGTAGGCGAGGGTCACGGCGACGGTGGTGGTGCCAACGCCTCCCTTGGCTCCGAAGAAGGAGAGAATATGGCCTGTGGAACGGGAGCGGCCCATCGAATTGGCCCACTGTCTTTCCTGGCGATCGAAGGTGTCGGCCAGCTGACGGGCGTCGAGGGGGTTCTTGAGGACCTCATTGCACCCGGCCCGCATTGCAGTAAGCAGCAGATCCGGGTCGTTGCGGCCGGACAGGGCGGCGGCAAAGAACCTTCCGAAGAAAAGCTGATTCAGATAGCCGACCGTCTCCGCGGCGCCCTGGGGGTCGCGATCGAAGTCGATAACGGCGAAAACGGCGTCGGCGCTTTTGGCCTCGGCAGAAATAGCGGGACGACGAACGGCCGAGACGTATTCATCGAAATCGTCGTGGCTGATGGCCCAGTGGTGCTGGGAGGCGGCCTGGACGATTTTATCCGTCAGATCGCGGTCGAGACCGACGGTCAGCAGCGCAACCGTGAGAGTCTGCGGATTGGAGGGCGTCTGGCTCATAGTTGAATCCTTCCCGTTACTGGACCGGCACCTGCGGCGGCAGCGGTTGCGGTTGCGGCTGTGGCGGCGGGTTCTTTGGCGCGATGCCCTTGTCGAATTTCGGATCGTTGATGAAGGGTATAGCCGTCGTTGGCTGGGTCGGGGTGGGGTTCTCGGTGAGCGGATCCACCACGGTCGGAGTCACGATGACCGCCAGCTCGGCCACGCTTTTCGTAATACTCTTCGACTGAAAGAGCTTGCCTAAGATGGGAATGTCGCCGATGCCGGGAATCTTGGACAACTGATCGCTGGTGCGGTTATCGAGCAGCCCGGATATAGCGAAGCTCTGACCGCTCTTGAGTTCCACCAGGGTTTCGGCGCGGCGGGTGGATATGGCCGGAATCGTGTATCCGGAGATGGTGACTTCATTGGAGTAATCGAGGGCGCTGACTTCAGGCGCGACTTTCAGCTGAATCGTGCCGTCTGCCAGCACGGTGGGAGTAAAGTCCAGCTTGACGCCGTAAGGCCGGAACTGAATGGTGACAGAAGTGAATCCGCCAGTGCCGCCCTGTATGACCGGGTAGGGGAACTCGCCGCCGGAGAGGAAGGAGGCCTTCTCCCCGCTCAGCGCGGTGATCGTGGGCTCGGCAAGAATCTGAGCGATCTGATTGGTGGTCAGTGCCTGAATGGCGGCCCCGAGCTGAAGGTCCTGGTTGTAAAAGAACAGCCCCAGCAGACTGCTCACCGCAAGAAGAGACGAGCTGCTCGAGGGGGTGCCGGAGGTGCCACCGGGCCCCACAGTGATGGCGCCGAACTGTCCGGTCGTGGTGTTAAAGGTGTTCGCGCCGGGGCCAAAGAAGTTGAAGCCGAGCTGTTCGGCGCGGGAGCGGTCGATCTCGATGATGCGCACTTTGAGCCGAACCTGGGGAGTATGCTTTGGGCTTATCAGCAGGGAATTAGCGACATCCTTGGAAAAGAGGGCGGCCAGTTTGGCGGCGGCGTCGGCGGTTTCGGAACTGGAGACAGTGCCGGCGAGGGCGACCTGGTCGCCGCGTCCTTCGACGCGAATATTCTCGTTGGGAAATGCATCCTGGAGCGCGTGGTGCAGGTCACCCACGTCGACGTCGGAATTGATCAGATAAGCCCGCGATTCTCCGGTTTCATCCCACAGGACCAGGCTGCTGAGACCGGGCGCCTTCGCGGTAACGACTATCTGATGAGGACTGGAAGTAAATGAATCCAGAACATCGGGATTGCTGACGTAAACGCGGCGCAGGCGGTGCTCGGTCCCGACGAACATGGAGCGACCCACGAGCAGGTGCAGCGGTTCGCCGACAACCTGAGTGCTGCTGGTCATTGCGCCGGTGAGAGGCAGCGGAGCCGCGGCCGAGGCCGGGGCGGTTTGCGCGGACGCGCCGGACCCCACGGCAGTACAGAATGCGGCCGCCAGCAGGGCGGGTGAGAGTCTTCGAATTGTGCGCTGTCTGCTCATTATGCAATGCCTCAGTTGAAACTCGCTGAAGAGCGTTTATCCCCCATCATGGTTTCGACGACCCAGGGTTTTGGGGCCCGGGCTCGGGGTCTCGCGGCTACTCTGGCTGTGGCGGCCTGGACCGAAGGGAGGGCAGCCAGTTGCGCGAGGGCGACCGGCACAGCATCGGCCTGACGATGATCTCCGCCATTGCGGAGGACGAAATGGATGGTGCCTTTTTCGCTGGCGAGAACAGCCTTTTCCGCGTTCTCGGGGGAAAGGAGCAGGGTGACCACATCGACCGCGACCGGCTTGCCGGAGGGATCGGGCTGCACCTGGTGACCGGCGGCAAGGACCTCGGTGTCCTGAAGAACGGTGGCGGTCACGGGTTCCGGATGGGCGCCGTCGACATAGGTTACCAGGACGTCGACATGGGTTCCGGGCATAAGGAAGCCAGCGACGCCGACGACTTCGTCGGATTTGAGGGCGATCGCGCGCATGCCGCTGGGAATTCTGCCGGTGAGACCGATGCCGGCGCCGGCCGCAGCCAGCTGGCGATCGAGGATGGGCTGTCCGGCAGCGAGCGGATAGAGGACCGCTCGGCCGACCACGTCGTCGACTTTGACGAAGCTGCCCGTCAGCGGATCGGCCTTCGGCCAGTTGATCATGGAAAGATCCTCGCGGCGGATGGTCTCGCCGGGATCGAGGGAGCGCGCAGCCGCAACGTACTGGTTGGGCAGCTGGACAGGGGGATGGGAATTACGGGCGACTCTGCGGCTCAGCCAAAAGGTAAAGAGGCCGGAAATCACCAGAGCAACGACGAGAGCGAGCATCATGCGGCGAGCCATATCAGATCACCTTTGGAACGCCGTGAGGAACAGCGTCGTCGCAGTGCCCGCGGCAACCGCCAGGGCATAAGGAAGGCGCAGAGTCCTCGCGTTAGCGAGATTGAGTTGGGGGTGGGGAGTGAGGCCCTCGATGCGATGGTGCACGGCCAGTGCGCCAACGTTTCTGAGGGTGTCCTTCAGGCGTCCACGCCACAGAGCGAGGCCGACGGCCATAACGCCGCCCGCCAGCGCGGTGAGAATCAGGAGCCAGGGAACCAGGGGCATGCCGGCGATGGCAGCGACCGCCGTCATCAGTTTGACGTCGCCGGCGCCCATGCCGCCCGCCAGCCAGAAGACGAGAAAGAGGACACCGCAGATGAGTCCGGCGAGGGCTGCGAGGGCCAGCTGTTTCCAGCCGCCGAAAAGCAGATGCAGGAGCAACCCGAGCAGGATTCCCGGCAGGGTGATGAAGTTCGGAATACGACGGCTGTGCACATCGAATCCGGCGCCAATCAAAGCGCAGACAAGCGCGACCGCCGGAAACAGCCACTCGGAATGAAGGTGCAACATGCGATGATCCCCAATATTCCCTATCCGCCTTTATCGGCGGCCAGAGCCGTACGTTGAATCAGAGCTGCGCGCCCGGACAGCCTGCCAGGGGAGGCCGGCTTGCCGAGCGGATTGGGAGGGACATTGCGATGCGGGAGGAAGACGCCGGAGGCCAGGAACGGCTTCCGAGGCGGCTGCCGGAACATCGCGCCGCCGCATCCCGGCCTGGGGCTTTCCCTCGCGGGAGCGGCCAGGAAATCCGCATGATGCTGCGTCGTCCATCGGTTAGTTCCCAGACCGGCAAGCCAGGTACGAAGTGCCGAGCGCGGGAAGGATTGAAGACTGGTCGCCACAGCTGACGCCAACGCTTCCGGAATTGCGGTGGAGGTGGGTGGGTCGCGACCGGGGCCTGAAGAACGATGGCCGCGACCTCAGAGTCGATCGGATCGAGGCGAGCTCATTTTCACAGAGCCAACGAACCGTACCACCCAACCAGAGACCGGCAAAAACAGAAACCGTCAGAACGTCAGTGGGTTACAGGCTGTTGCCGACTGAGTTGAACTCGTTGGCAATCTTTCCAGAGAGAGACTGCATCGCCACGATGGCACCCAGTGCGATCAGGGCAGCGATCAGAGCGTACTCGATCAGATCCTGGCCGGATTCGTCATTGAGCAGGTTTTTCAGAAGCTGTTTGGTCGCGTTCATTTTTCCGTTCTCCTTGGGTTATAGCCGCACGGCCATCCAATGCATGTCCCCGGGCCGCGCTGCTTTGGTAGTGATTGTCATCACATTGCTCCGGAAAGGTACTCCATCGCAATGCCATTTAAGTGTTACCCTTTGCTACTTTTGTCCAAAACTCTGGTGCTAAGACAAAGCAATTCAGGACCATCCGGTCAAGGGCTACTCCGTTACTGCGGCTCGATGCCTGGGATTACCAGCCGCTTGCGATGACGAAGACGCCGAAAGATTCAACTATGCATCAGAGACTCTTACCTCAGGTTCACCGGGGAGTTTCGAGTAACCGCACTCGCGATCTCGCCTGGAATCGGCGCCGGGGTTCAGACCTGTGATCGGCGACCCGTAAGCTTGCATCACAGAGACTAGAAGTAACCGAAGTGGGCAGGTAACTCTATGACTATTCAGTACTAAAGTGGTACCCCATTCGGGGCAGCGGCCGTCCCCGATCTGCTCCGAGGGTTCCCAATTTCACAGTGACGGACATTGATGGGCGGAAGATTACGCCCTCGGAATACCGAGGCAGCGTTGTGTTATTGGATTTCAACGGTTTCATGTAGAAGAGATGCACTGACTCCGCTGATCCATCGGGACGGAAGAATCGTCTTGTCACATGGCGGTATCGTCGACAAAGCCAGCTTTGAGGGTGACATTCGGGATTGCAGCGGTAAGTTCTGCAGGCACCCGCCGAGAGGCTCTGGAGGAGGATTTTCCTCGTGAAACATTCTGTGGTTCGCTTTGCCCTCCTTTTTGTTCTGGTTCTTTCATCCGCAACTCTCTTTGGTCAGGCTAAGCATGGGTTTGTGCATGCGCAGCGGGAAGAGCTGGTCGATGGAGAGGGACAGCCGCTGCTTCTGCGGGGGATCAATCTGGGGAACTGGTTTGAGGTGGAGGGGTATATGTTCCACTTCGACGGGGGGCCGCAGTCGCCGAGGGAAATTGAGGACCTGACGAAGGAGCTGCTGGGGCCGGCGAGGGCTGAGGAGTTCTGGCGGCAGTGGCGAGCGAGTTATATCACCCAGGCTGATCTGGATCGGATCAAGGCGATGGGGTTTAACTCGGTGCGGGTGCCACTGCACTGGAAGTTTTTCACGAGCGACGATGCGGAGGGGTTCAAGCTCGTCGATCAGCTGGTGGGGTGGGCGAAGAAGGATGGGATTTACGTGATCCTCGACATGCATTGCGCACCGGGTGGGCAGACGGGTTCGAACATCGACGATAGCTGGGGTTATCCGTGGCTGTATTCGAGCCCGGAGGCGCAGGCGGAGACGGTGGCGGTGTGGCGGCGGATCGCGCAGCACTACAGGAACGAGCCGACGGTGCTGGGTTACGATCTGCTGAATGAGCCACTGCCGCAGTGGGAGAAGCTCCAGCAGTTCAAGCGGGAATTGGTGCCGGTGTACGGAAAGATTGCGGAGGGGATTCGCGCGGTGGATCGGAATCATGTGCTGATTCTGGGCGGGGCGAACTGGGATACGAATTTCAGCGTATTTACTGGTGCTTTCGATCCGAACATGATATTTACGCTGCATAAATACTGGACGCCGACTACGGATGTGAGTGTGATCCAGCCGTATCTGGATTTCCGGCATGAGCATCATATGCCGATCTGGCTGGGCGAGTCGGGCGAGAACAAGGATGCGTGGGTGGAGGGGTTCAGGAAGACGCTGGAGGCGAACCATGTGGGGTGGGCGTTCTGGACTTACAAGCGGATGGACGCGACGCCGTGTGTGGTGACGTTTGACCAGCCGGCGCACTGGGACGAAATTATGGCGTTTGCGAAGTTGCCGGTGGGGACGGGGAATGCGGAAAAGCGGATTGCGGCGCGGCCTGCGCAGGCGGATGTGGATGCCGCGTTTGCGGATTTGCTGGGGAAGATTCAGTTTGCGAACGAGAGGGTGAATGCGGGGTATGTAAGTGCGCTGGGGATGACCGCGCAGGGCGTGGGCAAACAGGGGTTAGATAAGGGAACGAACAGCGCGGGCCTGCAGCCGAGCGGGGGCGATGAATCAGGTAAACTGCCGTTGACGAAAAATCTACGGAGATGAACAAAGGCGGCTGGCCGACTTAACCAGACTCCTTTCCCGCTATGGCGCAGACGTTGAAGAGAAAACTGAAAAATGCCAGCAAACGTCTGCTCAGGCGGATATTTGAGTTGGGCCAACACTTCAGGTTCGACATTCTTCCGCGCCATTTCTACTCGGAAATTCCGGATATGAGGGTATTAAAGAGGACGACGCAATGGAAGTCACCACGTAGTTTTGAGCGAATTGAGAGCGAAATCGAGGCACAAGTTAAATGGGTAGACGAATGCACGAGGGCTTATCGGGGCTCTCTGAGCCAGTTTGCCGTGCACCGGGCGGCTGTCGAGATGAATGGCAGCGACGAAGGATACGGCGAGGTGGAAGCGGACTTTCTGTACTGTTTCATCCGAGCCAGGCGCCCGGGAAAAATGGTTCAGATCGGGTGCGGAGTTTCGACAGCGGTGTGCCTGCTTGCCGCCAGGGACGAGGGTTACTCGCCGCGGATTACGTGCATCGAGCCTTATCCTACCGACTTTCTGAAAAGAGAGGCCGCGGCGGGCCGGATTGAACTCGTAGCGAAGAAGCTGGAGGATGCCTGGATTGGCTGCATTGGCGAGTTGGGCGAAGGAGATCTGTTTTTTGTCGATTCGAGCCATACACTCGCACCCGCGGGCGAGGTGAACCTGATCATTCTGGAAATGCTGCCGCGACTGGCTCCTGGGGTTTACGTTCATTTTCACGACATTTATTTTCCGTACGACTATGCCCCCATCACCCTTTCCTCGGCAATCTTTTTCTCGCATGAGACGGCGCTGCTGTACGCATTTCTTCTGATGAATTCCGAATTCGAAATCGCAGCATCCTTCGCAATGCTCTATCATCGCCGGCTCGACGACCTCGCAGGATTCTTTCCGGATATGAAACCCCAGGCGTTTGACGCGGGGCTGAGTATTGGAGAAGGACAATTCCCCAGTTCCATCTTTCTACGCCGGCGTGTGGGGGGTGTGGAGGGCGGGGCGGCTCAACCACGCCACTGAGCGACACTCGCCCCCGCGATTTGGGTGTGATCGGTTTCGCCCTCAGACCTGATGGGCGCATGAATTCCCCTGGCTCCACTAATTTCGTGGGCGGCTGCAATTGAGAACCGAGGCCGCGTGACTGTTCGATTCCGAACAGGGGGACGCGATTACGGACAACTGAGAGGTTCTAAGGGGCGGGCAAGGCCTGTCTTTTCAGGCTGATAGGGCCTTCGGAGACTGGAGGCCCGCATGCACCAACCGGGTTTGTATGTTGCCCGATCCGGGGGGTGACCTCGATGGCTTCGATTATCAATCCGGAAACCTAACTTATCCGAGTTGGGGCTGTCCACACCTGATTCGAAAACTCACTTGAAAGCAGACCTGAAAGGAATCCGTAAACCGAGGAGGAGTGAATGTTTGCCGATCTGAGACAGGCTTTGCGGCAGTTGCGGAAGGCGCCGGGATTCACGGTGACGGCGGTGATGACGCTGGCGTTGGGGATTGGGGCGACGACAGCGATTTTCACGCTGGTGCAGCAGGTGATGTTGAAGTCGCTGCCGGTGACGAAGCCGGACGAGCTGTATCGCATCGGGAACAAGGTTCATTGCTGTGGGTGGGGCGGATGGACGCAGAGTGAGGAGTTCTCAATCTTCTCCTACGACCTGTACGAGCATTTTCGCGACAACACGCCGCAGTTTGCGGATCTGGCGGCGCTCCAGGGCGGCAATCTGGGGCTGGGTGTGCGGCGCGTGGGAAGCCGGGAGGCGGCGCAGACCCAGAACGGGCAGTATGTGTCGGGGAATTTCTTCAGGACGTTTGGGGTGGGCGCGTGGATAGGGCGCGTGCTCGAACCTTCCGATGAATCAGAGGGCGCGCCGCCGGTTGCGGTGATGAGTTATCGGGTGTGGAAGGAGAAATACGGCAGTGATCCGTCGGTGGTGGGAGCGGAGTATCAGATCAACGGGCATCCGGTCACGATTGTGGGCGTGGCGGCGCCGGGATTTTTTGGGGCGAAGCTGGTGAGCTGGGGGATGCCGGATATCTGGCTGCCGGTGACGATGGAGCCGGTGCTGAACGCAACGACGACGCGGTTGAAGGAAGCAGATCAGCACTGGCTGGACGTTGTGGGGAGAGTGAAGCCGGGGACGGATCCCAGGCAGCTGGAAGCGCGGCTGCGGGTGGAACTGCATGACTGGCAGGCGAGCCATCTTGCGGATATGAGTCCGCAGGATAAAGAGGTGTGGCAACAGCAGAAGCTCTATCTGACGCCGGGCGGCGCGGGCGTGGATGACATGCGCCAATCTTATGGGGACGGGCTGAAGCTGCTGCTGGCGGCGGCGGGGTGTGTGCTGCTGGTGGCGTGCGCGAACATCGCGAATCTGCTGCTGGCGCGGGGACTGAAGAATCGGCAACAGACTTCGGTGCGGATCGCGCTGGGGGCTTCGCGTGGGCGGCTGGTGCGCAAGGCGCTGGTGGAGAGCGTGGTGCTGAGCATGGCGGGCGGCGCGCTGGGTGTGGCCGTGGCGTATGTGGGCACGCGGCTGATGGTGCATCTGGCGTTTGGGCTTGCGAGCACGAACAACTGGGTGCCGATTGAGTCGACGCCCTCGTGGCCGGTGCTGCTGTTCACGCTTGGCGTGGCGGTGGTGACGGGGCTGCTGTTTGGGATTGCACCGGCGTGGATGACTTCACATGCAGAGCCGATTGAGGCGTTGCGGGGATCGCGTGGATCGACCGGGACTAAGGCGAAGTGGCCGCAGAGGGCGCTGGTGATTGCGCAGGCGGCGATGTCGCTGGTGCTGCTGAGTGCGGCCGCGATGCTGGGGCAGAGCCTGCGGAACCTCGAGCATCAGAATTTCGGCTTCGATATGAAGAACCGGTTCGTGGCGTGGATCGATCCACAGCTGGCGAACTATAAGCCGGAGCAGCTGAACACACTGTACAGGCAGATGCAGGAGCGGTTCGGCGCTATTCCGGAGGTGCGGGGCGTGAGCGAGTGTTTGTATGCGCCCATGAGCGGGGACAACTGGAACACGGGTGTGTTCCTAGAGGGAAAGCCGGAGCCGAACGCGAAGGACGACTATGGGGCGACGTGGGTGCGGGTGACGCCGGGATTCTTCGAGACGCTCGGCAATCCGATGCTGATGGGACGGCCGATCACCGAGGGGGATACGGCGTCGACGCGGAACGTGGCGGTGGTGAACGAGGCGTTTGTGAAGAGGTTTTTCAAGGGCGAGAACCCGATCGGGCAGCATTTTGGCCCGGACAAGCAGAAATTCTCCGGCACGTGGGAAATTGTCGGGGTGGCGGGGGACATGCGTTACACGCCGTACGACATGAAGGAACCACCACAGCCGATGTTCTTCCTGGCGGAAGGGCAAACGGTGAATCTGGACGAGCCAGGTTATGCGACGGGCGAAGCGTGGTCGCACTACTTATACAACGTAGTGTTATGGGCTCCCGGACATCCTGCGAATCTGGAGGCGCAGGTGCGGCGGGCGCTGGGTGAGATCGATCCAAATCTGGTGTTGTACAGCGTGGATCCGTACCAGCATCTTCTGGACACGGGATTTTCGCAGCCGAACATGATTGCGACGCTGACCATGCTGTTTGGCGTGCTGGCGCTGGTGCTGGCTGCTGTGGGGCTCTACGGCGTGACAGCGTACACGGTGGAGCAGCGGACGAGCGAGATTGGAGTGCGCATGGCGCTGGGCGCGGATCGCGGCAGCGTGGTGAAGATGGTGCTGCGCGGGGCGTTCTGGCAGGTCGGAGTGGGATTGCTGCTGGGGATTCCGGCGGCGATTGGAGCGGGAAAGCTGATGGCGGATCAGCTGTACGGGGTGAAGGCCTGGGATCCGATGATGCTGGCGGTGGCGACGGTGTTGCTGGGATTGGCGGCGCTGGTGGCGGCGGTGATTCCAGCGCAGCGGGCGGCTGGTTTGGATCCAGTGGAGGCGTTGCGGGAAAGCTGAGAAGCCGTTAGCTGAAAAGCGGTCAGCTAGAAGGCAGCCAGCGAGAAGTGATTAGCTGGGAACGATTTTAGCGAAAAACGATTAGCTAAGTAGCTGTTGGCTATAAGCAGTTAGCGAGTTAGCTAAAGGCAGGTAGTTAGAAAGTGTGAAGACGATGTTAGGGGATTTGAGATACGCGATGCGGCAGTTGCGGAAGTCGCCTGGATTTGCGTTGACGGCGCTGATGACGCTGGCGATCGGGATTGGGGTGAATGCGGCGGTGTTCAGCGTGATGGATGCCATCGTGCTGCGGCCGCTGGCGGTGCCGGATCTGAACCGCGTGATGACGGTGTCCGAGGATCGGGGGCGGGGAAAGTACCAGTACGAGTGGGTCACGGCGGCGAATTACGAGGACTGGAAGCGGGAGAGCCGGTCGTTTGAGAGCCTGGCGATCTTCAAGCGCGATTCGATGAGCCTGACCGGGGCGGGTGAGGCGGCACACGTTACAGCGACGCGGTCTTCGGCAGACTTTTGGGACGTACTGAAGGTCGATGCATTCATGGGGCGAGTTTTTCGCGCGGATGAGTGCCAGCCGGGGCGGGATGGCGAGGCGGTGCTGGGCTACAACTTCTGGCAGACGCAGTTTGCTTCCGATCCATCGGTGACGGGGCGAAAGGTGGAGCTGGACGGCCGCGAATACACGATTATCGGCGTGATGCCGAAGGGGCTGGTGTATCCGCCGGCGGTGGATCTTTACTTGCCGTGGGCGCCGACACCGGCGCAACTGAACGATCGCGCGGGGCACGACTACATGGTGGTGGGGCGGCTGCGGCCAGGTGTGAGCGCACACGAGGCTGACGCGGAGCTGCGGGGAATTGCGGCGCGGCTCGCGAAGATGAATCCGGCGACGAATCTGGGATGGTCGGTCGCGGTGGAACCGTTGCTGGAGGACATCAATGGCGAGCTGACGCCAATGTATACGCGGCTGATGCTGGGCGGTACGCTGTTCGTGCTGCTGATTGTGTGCGCGAATGTGGCGAATCTTCAGTTCGCGCGGGGAATTGCGCGGCGGCCGGAGATGGCGATGCGGACGGCACTGGGCGCGCCGCGGAGGCTGTTGCTGCGGCAGCTGCTGATGGAGAATCTGCTGCTTTCGTTCGCAGGCGCGCTGGGCGGACTGTTTCTGGCATGGCTGGATCTGCGCCTGATCCTGAGCTACATGCCGCCCAGAGTGGCGCGGTGGGTTGCGGGTTGGTACACGATTCACCTGGACGGGCGGGCGCTGGCGTTTTCAATGGCGCTCGCGGCAGCAGCGGGAATCGTCTCGGGACTGGCGCCGGCTCTGGAAGCGCTGCGGGTGAATCTGCTGGAGCAGCTGAAGTCGGGATCGCGCACGGAGACGGGCGGAGGCAAGAGCCACAAGCTGAGGAACTTCTTTGCGACCGCGCAGATTGCGCTGGCCGTGGCGCTGGTGATTGGGTCGGCGCTGATGTGCAAGGGGATGTGGTCGACGCTCGAGTTTGCGAATGTATATCGGCCGAAGCAGGTGCTGAAGTTCGGCGTGACCCTGCCGGCGGGGCGTTATGGGGACGCGGTAAAGCAGGCGGCGTGGTACAAGTCGAGTCTCGAAAAACTGCAGGCTGTTCCCGGCGTGAAGCAGGCGGCAACCGCGTCGATGATGCCGTATGGCGATGGCGGGTGGGTCGACGATTTCCGGATCGAGAACCGGCCGCTGGCACCGGGAAAGTTCGACGACGCGGTGCGAATTTCGGTCAGTCCGGGATATTTTGGGGCGTTTCACATTGGGCTGGTGGCGGGGCGCGGGTTCAACGACAGCGACGGTCTGACGACCGATCCGGTGGCGATGGTGAGCCGGAAATTCGCGGACAGATATTTTCCGGGAGAGAATCCGCTGGGGCATCGCATCCAGATGAACGCGTCGAGAGACAGCCACGAGCCGTGGATGAGGATTGTGGGGGTGAGCGAAGACGCCGCGTATCAGTGGGTGGATCAGACGCCGCAGCCGGCGATGTACACAGACGCGTTGCAGGCGCCGCCGGTGAGCACGATGTATGTCCTGACCACGGATGGGAATCCGCCGAGTCTGGCGCCCGCGGTGCGGAAGACACTGGCGGCGATCGATGCCACGCTGCCGCTGGATTCGATGCAGACTTACGACCAGGATATTCGGGAGCAGACGACAGGGCTGATGTATGCGGCGTCGATGCTGGGCGTGGATGCGGCGATTGCATTGCTGCTGGCGGCGATCGGAATCTACGGGGTGATGGCGAATCTGGTGGAAGAGCGGCGCCGGGAGATTGGGGTGCGGCTGGCGATGGGTGCGCGGCGAGAAGATGTGCTGCGGATGATCCTGCGGAGCGCGGCGCTGTTGACGGGTGTCGGCACGGTGGTGGGGGTGGCGATGGCGGTGCTGATGGGGCGCGGAATCGCGAGCCTGCTGTATGGAGTGCGGCCGAATGACCCGGTCGTGTTTGGGACCATCGTTGTGTCGATCGGATTGATCGCGTTGATGTCGAGCTGGATTCCGGCGCGGCGTGCGGCGGGGATGGATCCGATGGAGGCGCTGCGGGACGAGTGAAAAGGCAGGCAACAGGCAACAGGGAACAGGCAATAGGCAACAGGGAAGAGCGAGGTCAATACCAGCGAGGAGAGATTCGCGGGAACACTCTTGGCGAGAACCTGTCAGCAAGAACCTCTTAGCCAGAACCTGTTAGCTAAAATCTGTCAGCAAAAGGCTGTTAGCAAAGCACCGGGCGTGTAGCGGCCAGTCTAGTTCGCAGACACATAAGAGAGAAACTCGGGAACGGACGGCCGGGGTGGAGCGTACTGCGTAACAGGATGCGGAGGGACGCATGTTCGCAGACGTGAGATACGCAATCAGACAGTTGAAGAAGTCGCCGGGTTTTGCGGTGACGGCGGTGCTGACGCTGGCGCTGGGGATCGGGGCGAACGCGGTGGTGTTCAGCGTGCTGAATGCGCTGGTGCTGCGGCCGCTGAATGTGCCGCATCCGCAGAACCTGTATATGGTGCAGCGGTTTCAGTACCCTTCGCAGTCGTATCTCGATTATCTCGATTTGCGGGACCGGAACCGGAGCTTCGAGAGCCTGATTGGCTACAACATCATCGGTTCGGTGGGGATCGATACCGGAGGCAATCCTTCGACGGCGTGGCCGTATGAGGCCACGGGAAATTACTTCGATGCACTGGGTATCCAGCCGTACGCGGGGCGGTTCTTTCACGCTTCCGACGAGCGTGGATACAACAGCGCGCCGTTTGTGGTGCTGAGCTACGCGTACTGGCAGAGTCACTTTCAGGGCGATCGCGCGGCTGTGGGGCGGGTGATTCAGATCAACAAACATCCGTTCACGATTATCGGGGTGACGCCGCCGGAGTTTCGCGGGACGGAACTGTTCTTTGCGCCGACGATGTGGTTCCCCATAGTCGACCAGCAGGAGGTTGAGGGAGACGAGCTGAAGTGGCGCGGCAATCACTCGATGTGGGTAGTTGGGCGGTTGAAGCCTGGAGTGACCCCGGCGCAGGCTGCGGCGGACATGAATTCGATTGGGGCGTGGCTGGCGAAGACTTATCCGAGTGACGACGATGGCGTGAAGTTTACGCTGGCGCGCCCAGGGCTGGTGGGCGATATGCTGGGCGGCCCGGCGCGGGCGTTCATGGCGGGGATGATGCTGCTGGCGGGGCTGATTCTGCTGGCTGCGTGCGC
>PMSS01000285.1 GCA_003167515.1 Acidobacterium sp.
GGAGCATTTCGGCAGTGCGACAGGAGCGGTAGGGCAGGCGCTGCATATCGAGGGCGAGGTGCGGACCATTGTGGGAGTATTGCCGGATGGATTTTCCTTCCCAAACAAGACGCAAGTGTGGATAGAAGTTCGGCCCATCCCTCAGTATCCGAGCCGAAATGCTTACAACCAGCGGGCGATTGGCAAGGTCAAGCCAGGTGTGACCGCCAAACAACTGAATGCCGAGATGGCGACGCTCTCTAAACAACTCAGCGCAACTTATCCCGAAGACAAATCGAAGGCTTTGGAAGCGGTACCTCTGCAGGAAGAGATTACGGGAAAAATCCGGCCGATTCTACGGCTGTTGATGGCGGCTGTGGTGGTAGTGCTATTGATTGTGTGCGCGAATATTGCCCATCTGCAATTGGTGCGAGCAACAACCCTGCGCCGTGAGGTTACTATTCGTACCGCGCTGGGCGCGACGCGACTGGCGCTGGCGAGACGCGCTGCTTCGGAGGTGGTGTTACTGGCGGTTGCGGGATGCGTGTCCGGAGTGATGGTGGCAGTTCCGGCGCTGAAATTGTTGATTCGTTTGGCCCCACCCGAGATTCCGAGGCTCGGAGATGTTCGGCCAAATCTGGATGTGATTGCTTTCTCTTTTCTGGTGAGCGTGGTCACGATGGCGGTGACGGCGCTCCTGCCTCTATGGCGCTCGTGGCGGGTAGACCCAGCGTCGGCAATGAAACAAGATGCGGCACGCGGGTTAGAATCTCGCGGATCGGGACGGTTGCGGCAGGGATTGATTGTCGCGGAAGTGGCGCTAACGCTAATGCTGAGCGTTGCGGCGACGCTGTTAGTCAGACAACTAATCGCCGAGTCGCGCCAGGACTTGGGTTTTGCGCCCGAAAAGCTGGTGATGCTGGATATGCACATGATTTCGGCTCCTAATGGTGCGGAGGATGTACAAACGCTGAACCGTATGGTCGAGGGAGCGCACGGTGTGCCTGGCGTGGTTGATGCGGCAGCTATTACCGGGGCACCAATGAGCGCCGATATTGCTGACGTCCGTTACGCTGTTCGTGGCGTAAACGAGTTCAAGCCAGGAGTCGTTGCATTGCCAGATGCCAATGTTGCTGGCGTGACACCAAATTATTTTCAGACGATGCAGGTTCCGCTAATGCGGGGGCGTGCCCTTTCCGACGCTGATCGTGATGGATCGGAGCCGGTATTGCTAGTGAGCGAGTCGGCGGCTCGTCAGAGCTTTCCAAACACGGACCCGATTGGCAGGCAGGTGATGTTTTCCTGGGACAGCGACCCGCGCTGGTTCACGGTAGTAGGGGTTGTAGGAGATGTGCGGCAGGACTCACCGGCGTCGAAGCCTGCACCGACGTTCTACCTGCCAATAGCGCAACACCCGAGACGGGCGACGGATGTGCAGTTGATGGTGCGAACACATACCGATGCCGCGACGATGATGGCGACGATGACGCAGTTTATGTTGCGCCAGTTCCCCCAGGTAGCAGTGCAAGGCGCAACGATGCAGGAGAGCATCGGAGAAAGTGAGCGGGCGCAGCACTTTCGGACGCTATTGTTCGGCAGCTTTGCTGGGGTGAGCATATTGCTGGCGATGACTGGGATGTTTGGGGTCACGGCGTATACCGTAGCGCAACGGCAGTTTGAGTTTGCTCTGCGGCTTGCGCTGGGGGCGCAAAGGCCACAGGTGCTTGGGATGGTGATAGGGAGGACGCTGGTCGTGGCAGTCTTTGGCGTGCTTGGCGGTGTGGCGCTAAGCTTTGCCGCGACTCGTGGGATCGGTGCGCTGCTGGGAGAGATGCAGGCTTTCGATCTGGTTTCATATGCCGTGGCCATAGCTGTTGTACTAGCAATAGCGCTGGCAGCGACAGTGCAGCCAGCTTGGCGGGCGGCGACGGTGGCACCGATGCGAGTCTTGAGGGAGGAGTAGCAGCCGTCGCCCCCCAGGCAAAGGTGAAGGGAAAAAGCTTGCCCTGCTTCGATTGGGTTTATAAGTCAAAGAGGAGAGTGTCAGACATCGGGAGGAATCCGGCCGCATTGGCGATTGGAGCCAACTCGCCACTTCACTCGCCGAACTCAGATTCATAACCATAAGCCTTATCGTCAGAGAGACTACAATCCATTTATGCTGACGCTCTCTAAGCCGTTGTCAGCTTCGCAGGTGCGGACGTACCATGAGCGGGAGTTTGCGTCCGAGCGGCAGAACTATTGGAGCCGCGATCAGCAGGGACATAGCGAGTGGCAAGGCAAGCTGGCCGAGCAGTGGGGTTTATCGGGTCCGGTTGGCAATGAGCACTTTGCGCGTCTGACCGAAGGCCAGCATCCGCACACGGAAGAGCAGCTCGTTCGCCATCAGGTTTCCAAGACCTACGAAGGAAAATTCGGCAAGGAAGTGACGAGCGTAGAACATCGCGCCGGTTGGGATGCTACGTTCTCCGCGCCGAAGTCAGTCTCTCTTACCGCCCTTGTGGGCGGTGACGAGCGCGTGAGAGAGGCGCATCGGGAAAGCGTCCGCGTGGCGCTCACCGAGTTGGAGAAGTACACGCAGGCCCGCATCGGCAACGTCCATGCGCCGGAGACGACAGGCAAATTCGTCGCGGCTACCTTCGAGCACGATACCGCGCGGCCTGTAGACGGCTACGCCGCGCCGCAGCTCCACACCCATGCTGTAATCTTCAACGTCACCGAGCGCGATAACGGACAAACCCGCGCCTTGCAGCCGCAAGAGCTATTCGCGTCGCAACGCGTCGCTACCAGCCTGTACCGTTCTGAACTGGCGATGCGGTTGCAGGGCTTGGGCTATGAGCTGGAGCGCGGCAAACATGGACAACCGGAGATCAAGGGCTATACGAAGGAGTACCTGGAGGCCAGCAGTCCACGCCGGGAGCAGATCAAAGACCATCTCCGCGAGATGGGAATTGACGGGGCCGGAGCCGCGCAGATTGCGGCACACCGGACGCGGGACAGCAAGGAGCTGCTATCACAGGAAGAGGTATTAGCGCGGCACCGCGAGCTGGCCGCACAGTATGGACATCAAGCCGACCGGGTGGTGGCCGAGGCGCGGGAGCGTGGACAGCGCCACGTTTACGAACCCGACCGAATCGCGCAGCAGGCTGTGACCTATGCCCGCGATCATCTTTTCGAGCGTTCCGCTGTGCTGGACCGGCGCGACATTCTGGAAGCGGCGCTCAACCGTGGCATGGGTGAGACGACGTATGCCCATGTCCGGCAGGAGTTCGCGCAGCGGGCCGCGCGCGGAGAGTTCCGCACGGTCGATCATGCCGGAGCGGGACAGCAGTACACGACCGCCGCGATGGTCCGCATGGAACGCGAGATCGTTGCACGGATGCAGGAGGGGAATCGGCGCGGAGTCAATGACCCTATGCTTGTCTCGCCCCAGGTACGGATTGCGATGCAGGACCGCCACCCCGAACTGAATGCCTCGCAGCACCAGGCAGTTGAACAAGTGTTTATCTCCCGCGAAAAGCTGGTGGGTTTGGATGGCATCGCCGGTGCGGGAAAGACCACGACGCTGGCCGTCATCCGTGAAGGCGCGGAGGCGCAGGGGTACAAAGTGGAAGGCTTCGCGCCCACGTCCCGCGCGGCGCAAAAGCTGGCCGATGCCGGTATGGAGACATCCACGCTGCAAAAGCATCTTGCACGCGGGCAGCAGCCGGACACCGGAGAGCGCCGTCTGTATGTGCTCGATGAATCCTCGCTCACGTCCACCAAGCAGATGCACGAGTTTGTGAATCGCCTTCATCCCAATGATCGCCTGTTGTTGGTAGGTGATCGTCGGCAGCATGAGGCAGTCGAGGCCGGGCGTCCCTTCGCGCAGCTCCAGGATGCGGGCATGAAGACGGTCAAGCTCGAAGAGATCGTCCGCCAGAAAGACCCGGAACTGAAACAGGTGGTCGAGCAGCTTGCGCGTGGCGAGGTACGCGAAGCCTTGCAGGGTATGGAGCGGCAAGGCCGCGTCCATGAGATTTCAGGCCGCGAGGAACGCATCGCCGCGATAGCAAAGGAATATGCGAAGTCGCCGGAGGGAACGCTGGTTGTCTCTCCCGACAATCGCTCCCGCGTAGAGATCAACTTGGCAATTCGTGCCGAGATGCAGGAGGGCAGTTTAGTCAGCAAAGAAGAGCATCGTGTCGAGGCGCTTGTGCCGCGCCAGGACCTCACCGGCCCGGAGCGCACATGGGCCGCACGGTACGAGTTCAACGATGTAGTGCGCTACGCACGCGCGTCGAAAGAGACCGGCATCGAGCGCGGCGAATACGCGCGGGTCAAGAGCGTTGACGCCGAGAAAAACCTGTTGACGGTGATGCGGGCCGATGGCTCAGAGATGACCTACGATCCGCGCCGACAGCAGGGCGTGTCTGTGTATCGGGAAGAACCACGCAGCTTCTCCGTGGGCGACCGCATCCAGTTCACCGCGCCAGCGAATGACTTGAAAATTGCCAACCGCGAATTAGGGACGGTGGAAGCCATCGGCCAGAACGGGCAGATGCGTTTGAAGATGGACGGTGGCCGCGATGTGCAGCTCGACCCGCGCGAGCATCCCCATCTCGATCACGGTTATGCGGTGACGAGCCATTCCAGCCAGGGACAGACCGCTGAGCGCGTCTTGATTCACGTCGATACGGAACTGGCCGCAAAAGACCTGCTCAACAGCCGCATGGCTTACGTCGCCGTCTCGCGCGGCGCGGAAGACGCGCAGGTATACACCAACGACCGCGCGAAGCTACCTGAAGCGTTAGGGCATGACGTGTCCCACGAGAGCGCCCACATGCCAGCGATAAAGCCGGAGCAATCCATCACGCCGCCGCAGCCGGAGATCGCGCCGGTCATCGAACACGGCATGGGCTTAGGACACAGCCTCTAACCTATGAATCGTGCCTGTAGAATGGTGTCTCGCGTTCAAGAAATGCACAGAAATCGAGAAATAGCCTGCACAGTTCCTACACAGCCAAAAAACGGCCATCTATCTCTCGGTAAATCAGCAATTTCTAAACATCAACTCACCCGCTCAGGATGACATTCGTTTNNGGCACGATTTGTGATGGTTCCAAGAGCAACCGCAGGTCGGCGGATTGCAGGGAGTCGTATACCAGCCTAAAACAAGGAACGGATGGCTGGGGTGATGGCCTGGTCGAGCTGGTCCATATTGATGGCTGGCTGGCCTGGGGTTCCCTGGTCTACTTTGATTCCCTGGAAGAGGCGCCATTCTTCTGAGAGGGTCAGCGACTCGCCGGGCCAGACGGTGCGGCGGGGGCCGAGGAGCTCGATTTCCTGGAAGGCTCCTTCGACGTAGACCTCGGTATTGACGCCGTAGTCGGGGTAGTCGGCGCGATTTTCGTGGGAGAAGCGTTTGACGAAGAGGGTGTCGCCGAGGAGATGGGCGGCCCATCCTTCTTTATTGCGGAGGCCGAATTTCTGGGCGTTGGGGCGGGCGGGGTCGGCGCGGAGGAGGATGTATTTGGGGCCGAGGGTGAAGCGCGGATCCTGCAGGTCGGTGAAGGCGCAGAGGGCGAGGGGCTGAGTGACGGGAGCGTATTCGTCATGAGACTGGAAGGGAACGCGGGGGACGATGGCGATGCCGGAGCGGACGATGGTGATGGCCCAGAGGGCGATGTCGACGGGCCAGAGGTTGTGGCTGGTGATGGTGTGTTCGAGGGAGACTTTGGAGCCGGAGGGAGCGAGGGTGATGCGGATTTGTTTTTCGATGGAGGCGCCGTCGATGGGGCGGCGGAGGAGGATGCTGAGGTCGCCGTGGGTGGTGTGTTCGATGGGGTCGTTGTCGGGGGCGTAGGTGGCGGGGAAGACTTCAGGCCAGACCCAGAGGCGATGGCCGCCGTAGGGTTTCCAGGTACCGAGGGCGGTTTTGACGGAGCTGTCGGGGAAGTGGGCGAGGTGGTTCTGGCCGCCGGTGGGTCCGTAATGAAGAATGCGGGGTCCGACTTTGGTGGTGACGATGAGGTCGACGTCGCCGTTAGAGAGCTGGAGGCAGTCGGGCAGACCTATACAGGAGACAGTGGTGATCGGCATTCGGATGCGCCTCACTTGCGGATGACTAAAAGGTCCAGGACGGAAGGCGAATTCATTGTATGCGGAGGTGGGTTGTTGGGGGGAAGGAGATTGCTGGAAAGGGATTACGGATGAGCGATTCGGGTCGGCGTTGACGGTTGAGCGTTGAGAAAGCTGGGGGCGATGGGAGGACGAAAAGCGGCGGTTGCATCGGGGATTGTGCAGGGCGGAATGGGCTGCCCGCATTTGCACATAAATGCCCGGATTTGCACAGAAATAAAGGACTTGCGAGGGGTTGCAGAGCGGGGGTTTTGTGCGATGATTCTTTCAACGGAGGAGCAATCCTCCCGAAGAAGAGAGAGAAACACAGCGGTCAGGAGCAGCGGAAACGCGGCTCAGGGAGTTCACGGGAAACCGGGGGTTTCAGGAAACAGACGGGCGACCGGAGGTTTCAGGACGGCGGTGAAGATTCTCACACGCAAGATGTGGTGACGGAGCATACGGGAGCGCGGGCGCAAGCTCGCAGGCCCGGGTGAGGCTGGCATCAACAGGGCGTGATCAGGTAGCCGAAGCCAGATCTTCGATAAATCGGAAGAATGGGCGAGAACCCGCAAGGGGACTCGCCCATTCGCTTTGTGGGGAGAGATTTGCGCGGCGGTGGGGCGGAGCCGCGCATTTGAATCTGGAGTTAGCGGACGACGACGACCGATGAGATGACACCGTCGGACGAGGCGAGGACGTAGTTGCCGTCGATTTCGCGCCATTCGTAGGTGGTGGGAGGCTTTTTGAGGTGGTGGGCCTGCCAGTCGACCCGGGCGCCGCGGCCCCAGTCGTCATGATTGATGTGGGTGCCCTTCTTCCATTCGGTGTGCTTCACGTAGTGGTGGTCCTGTTGGTCGGCGGGATGATCCTGGGCGAATGCGACACCGCCGGTAAGGGTGAGGGCGAGTGTGGAAATGGCTAATGCTCTGACGATTGGCTTCATGGATACTCCTTCGTGAAGTGGGATTCGCAGAGGAGCTGCGGCGTTGTTTGGCAGGCGAGAGGTTGGGCGGAATGCGGCCATGGATGGGGTGGCATTCTCTGACGGATTCGCGGCGGAGCTATTTGTGTTTCAGGACTTGTCCGCTGCTGGCATCGACGACGGTGGCGTATCCGGAGGTTTTGTTGCCCCACATTACGTACCAGACGGGCACCTGGAATTTCGAGGTATCGCCTAATGCAAAGGCGGATAATTCTTTGCCTGGATTGCTTTTCAGCCAGCCGGCGGCGTCGGCGGATGCGGCGGTGAAGGCGGCGTCGGAGTCGACGCTGAAGAGGGTGAGGTCGATGGGCGTGGCGTCGGGGGTGGCGCCGCCCCAGGGCATGGCGAGGCCGGCGCGGATTCCTTTATAGATGTCGGGTGGAACGCTGGCGATGGAGTTGGTGAAGATGCGGTAGGTCTTGAGGTTGGGGGATGCGAAGACTGCTTCCCACATGGCGGCTTTACCGGCTTGATTCTGGAAGCCTGGGACTGGTTTGGCGGCGACGCGGATGACGACAACGTCGGGCGCCCAGCTATGAGCTTCCTTATACATCGGCCAGAAGGCGGTCTTGGCGGTGACGATTTCGGGAGGGGCTGCGGGCCTGGCTGGGGCCGCAGTCTGATTGCCGGGCTGGGTGGATGATGCGCAGCCCGCGAGAAGCAGCACGGCGAGGGAGGTTATGGCTGTGTTGCGGGGTTGGTGGCGACTGCTCATTTTGGAGCCCTCCACTTGCCGCCCTTGAATTTTGGTGTGGGCGGCACAGGCAATCTTACTCGCCTGTTAGCAGTAGCAGATTGGGAAAGCGGGGGATGTGACTGGCATCACGGGGGAAGTGGGTGCGGCAATGGAAGGACCGCACGACAATACGTGCGCGCTTTGTCTGTAGGGGAGACATTTAGAGGTTATCGGTAGGCGACCCAGCTCCATGTGCCGGCGTCGAGGCGGAAGAGAGATCGGCCTGAACGCGGGGTTGCGGGACTGAGGACCTGCTGGAGCTGCGAGGGCAGGGAGGAGAAGTCGTACTCCCATGTGTACTGGATGATTTGTTCGTCGGGGTTGTCGGGCGTGGCATCGGGGAAGCTGATGGTGAGGACGTGCCAGGCGAAGGGCTTGCCGAGCTTGAGATCGAAGGCGGGCTGATGGGGGTCGAGGCCGGGGGGAAAGAGGCCATTGCAGACGACGAACTCATGCGAGCGGACGCGGGGGTCGTGGGCCATGAGGAGGCAGGGGGTGTCGCTTTGGATCTGGAGGGCGTCGAGGAGGTCTTTGGTGAGGGTGTGGAGGCGCTGGTCCTGATCGGGGGAGAGGACGAACTCGCTGGTGGCAGCGGCGGCGCCGAGTTTGTTGAGCATGTCTTTGGCGGCGTCGCGGTCGAGTTGCTGGGCGGGAGCGTGGAGAGCGAGAAGAAGTCCCAGGAAGATGACGGAAAAACACGTCGAGTTTCGACTCATGCGGAATTGCCTTTCTGTTGTCGGTTTTCGCGGGTGCCGGCGGAGGGAGTGAGCTATGTTAACCCGAAATTGATGGGTATTTCACAATTTTGGCGTGGTGCTCGTCCATCCCCCCTGCCCCGGCGGGTGGGCTGCGGCAAGTTTTTGCGTCGGCGTGGCTTTCCGGGTATCCCTTCGAGGCTCGCGACGCGGCGCGCAGCATTCGCTCGGGTGAAATTACTTGCGCCTGAATTGATTCGGCGCGCCCCCAGTCACCCCATCGAGTAAGAGCGGCTCGCAGAGGGCACCGAGATTTAAGCGCGCTGATATTCGGAGGCTTTGCTCAGGATGACATTTGTGACGGCAGAATGGACCGCAGCCATTTCGGAATTGGTTTCTCAAGTTGCACGAGCCGCCCTTGTTCGCATACGGCTGCCAGGCGGAATGGATTCCTGAGGTTGTTGTTGTCGAAGACCCAGACGTTGGGTAGCTCGCGGATCGCGGCCTTGAGGTTTTTGAGTATGCGGGGATAGCGCGCAATCAGTTTTTCGCGGGGCACGTCGTGGCCTCCCTGCATGACGCGCATGTCCACGCGGTCCTGAGATATTTTGGGGCTCGAGATTCCTATAAAGCAGAGCAGGACGGTGTAGCCCGCGCGAGCGGCATTCTGGAGAAACCGCAGTTTGTCGCCGACGGAATCGGAGAAGACGGTTTCGAAGACGAAGCTCTCACGCTGGCGCAGGAGCTCTTCGCGAATGGAGTCCGCGATCCTGGCTGCCTGGTATGGGTCCATCCTGAGTTCGCGCGCCAGCCCGTCGGCGTTCACCAGTCGCAGGCCGGCCGGCTGTAGGTTGGAATAATAAAAGGTGGTTTTGCCTGCTCCATTGGGCCCGGCGAGCGCGACGACAATGGGGCGGCGATCGAGCAGAGAAAGCAGCATGGGAACCGGTCCGGTTCAGTCGCCGACAGCGGCAAGGCCCCGAGGGCTGCGCGCCGAGCTGCGCGTCGAGCTGCGA
The DNA here is from genome assembly GCA_003167515.1 of Acidobacterium sp. Classification (GTDB taxonomy): domain Bacteria; phylum Acidobacteriota; class Terriglobia; order Terriglobales; family Acidobacteriaceae; genus Palsa-343. Next base: position 9,511 of record PMSS01000285.1, read on the forward strand.
GCCGAGCTGTGCGTCGAACTACTCACTGGGGCGACGGATTTTGCCGGCTTGCTCGTGCGTTTGGCGGACGAGCGTACGGGTACGAATTTGCGGTTGACGAAGCGTCCGATCGTGCGTGTTCCGTCCTCGTCTATCTTTTCGAGCAGGCCGGGTCGGTCAGAGTGAGCCTGGAAGTGAGGGAAGGGCAGCGTTTCGAGATAAGCGGCCAGGCGCTGTCGTCCCTCGGGCGCGTTCACGGTGGCCAGCAATTCAGAGAGAGGCCGATTGCCCGCATTGCGGCAGAGGGCCATCACCTGCTGGCCTTCGAGAAGTTGATCGACGGAACGGCCGAGGCGGGCCCAGAATTCGACCTGGCCGGCGATAGAGCGCTCGATGATTTCGCCGGCGAGGCGGGCGTCGAGGACGAGATTGTCGGAGAGCTTGACGGGTTGGCTCATGGGGATAGGGTAGCATAATGCTACCCTATTGTATGTGTTGAGGAGCGTGGTTACTGCTTCGGCGGTACCTGTTCCTCTATTGCTCCGGGGAAGAGGTTTTTTATGGGGGCGGTTTGTTGGTCGCGTAGTTCTGGGTGGGGCAGGGGCTTTCTGGGCAGCATCTGGTCGCGCATCGCTGCGTTGTAGACGAAGATGGCTTCGACCGTCGCTGCTTGTTTCAGGTCGGCGGGGCGGAGTTCTTCGTAGACGTCCATGTTGGAGTGGTGGGTGCGGGTTTCGTAGTCGAGCTCATCCTGGATGAACTGAAAGCCGGGGATTCCTACCGCGTCGAAAGACAGATGGTCTGTGCCGCCGGTGTTGCGCAGGGTCAGGGTCGTGACGCCGAGGTCCTTAAGGGGCGCGATCCATTGGGCGAAGATGGGCGCGACGAGCCCGTTCTCCTGCAGGTAGACGCCGCGAATCTTGCCCGATCCGTTATCGAGGTTGAAGTAGCCGGAGATCTGGCGCTGCTCGGGCCTGAGTTCGAGCGGACCGGAGGCGCGGCGCATGAATTCGGGCAGAGCGGCCTGGTCGGGCGCGGTGGAGATGGGCGCGGAGCCGAAGTGTTCTTTGGCATAGCCGCGTGAGCCGAAGAGGCCTTCCTCCTCGCCGGTCCAGAGAGCGATGCGGATGGTGCGGCGGGGCTGGACGTGGAGGGCGGTGAGGATGCGCATGACTTCCATGGCGACGATGGTGCCTGCGCCGTTGTCGGTGGCGCCGGTGCCGGCGATCCAACTGTCGAGATGGCCGCCGACCATGACGATTTGATCTTTGAGGTTGGGGTCGGTGCCGGGAATTTCGGCGATGGTGTCGTAGCCGTGTTCGTGGTCGCCGGTGAATTTGGCGTCGATGTTCATTTCTATGGATACGGGGACGTGGGCCTGGAGGAGCCGGTAGACGCGGCCGTAACTTTCGATGTTCATGACGACGGTGGGAACTTTCGTTTCGTGGCCGCGGATGTAGGGGGTGCGGCCCATGGCTGCGCCGTTGTCGTCGAAGATGGTGCCGCCGGAACCGCCGCCGTCGCTGGCGTCGCGGGAGGGGCGGATGACGCCGGCGGCCTTTTCGTCGGCGAGGAACTGGATGAGCTTGTCGGCGAGGCGCATGCGCTGGCCATAGGTGCGGAGGCGGTCCTGCATGGCGGGGGTGAGGCCGGCTTCGATTGGGTAGTTGGCGAGGTCGGCGAGCTGCTGGTCGGTGTAGCGGTTGAAGAGGGCGGCATCGACGGGGGGAACGGGGCGCATTTCGCCGAGGAGGACGATTTTGCCCGCGAGCTTGCCTTTGTATTGGTCGAAGTCGGAGTCGGCCTGGATGTTGACGTAGACTGCGTCGCCGGTGACGGGGCCGTTGGTGGGAGGCGACCACGGTGTGGCCTGGGCGATGAAGACTGCGGTGTCGGGCGCGGCCATCCGGACCCAGGTGTTGAGCTGCTGCCAGCCCATGCCGAATTCACCCCAGTCGTCGAGGTGGGCGTTGACGCAGCCCATAGCAGTGAGCTGATCGCGGGTCCAGGCATTGGCTTTGGCCAGGTTGGGCGAGCCGGTGAGGCGGGGGCCGATGTCGTCGGCGAGTGCGGAGCCGTAGTCCATGACATGGGAGTGCTGGAGGCCTTCTTCGCGGATGCCCTGGACCATGGTCAGGTCTAGTTTTTCGGTGGTGGGCTGGGGCTCGGACCAGGGGCCTTTGTCTGGGTCGGTGGCGGCGGCTGGGGCGGCTGGGGCTGGTTTCTTTTTTTGCGCTGCGGCGAAGAGGGGGAGTGTGGCGAGGAGCAGGATGGCGGCGGTGCGGCTTGCGCGGTGGAGCATTGGTGCTGGTTCCTCCTGAAGAAACAGGGTACAGGGTACAGGGTGCAGAAAGACTTCATCGAAACAAACTTGCGAGGAGTAACTGTGGAATACGTCAATCTGGGTCGGACTGGGCTGAAGGTTTCGCGCATTTGTCTGGGGTGCATGACGTACGGGAGACCGCCGGCGCCGGGGAAACCAAAGGCGGGGCGGCACGCGTGGGCGCGCTATGAGGAGCAGAGCCAGCCGTTTCTGCGGCAGGCGCTCGACCTGGGCATCAACTTCTTCGATACGGCTAACCGCTACGGCGGGCTGTCCAGCCCGCCGGGCCAGGTGGCGCAGAACGAGCAGGCCCACGTGGGCTGGACCGAGGAGATCATCGGTGACTGGTTCGCTTCCGGAGGCGTCCGGCGGGAGCGCACGGTTCTGGCTACCAAACTGTACGGGGCCATGGGCGACTGGCCCAACGAGGGCAAGCTCTCAGCGCTGAACATCCGCCGTGCCTGCGACGCATCGCTCAGACGCCTGCGGACCGACTACATCGACCTTTACCAGATGCACCACGTCGACCGCGACGCGCCCTGGGACGAGATCTGGCAGGCGATGGAGGTGCTCGTCGCCCAGGGCAAGATCCTCTACGTCGGCTCGTCCAACTTCGCGGGCTGGCACATTGCCCAGGCCAACGACACCGCGG
>PMSS01000477.1 GCA_003167515.1 Acidobacterium sp.
ATGTGGGCGATCATCCGCGGGAAAGCATGATCGCGATTGGGTTGGGGCTGGTGAATTTGTTTTATGTAGGGCTGGCGTTGGTGGGGTTCGCGCGGCGGAGGGTGCCGTTCGAGGCGGCGTTGCTGGTGTACATCGTGCTGCGATGCATTTTGCTGACGACGATGGAGAATCCGGAGCAGCGCTACACGATGGTGATGTTTCCGATGGTGTTTCTGGCTGCGGGTTGTGCGCTGGCTGGCGGGAGACGGCGAGTGGAGGGACGGGAAGTCACTGGGGCGAGGATTGCGGGGCCGGTGGGGTGATGGGGGGTGTGGAGGCGGATGATGGTGGAGGCTAAACTCAATCCATGCTTTTCATGGTGATTGAGACTTTCAGGAGTGGGCCTGAAGCGGTGGGAGAGCGGTTCAGGCGTTGCGGGCGCATGATGTCCGATGATGTTACATACCACGCGAGCTGGGTGGATGCGGCGGGGAGGCGGTGCTTTCAGATTATGGAAGCGGCGAGCGAGGCGCCGCTGCGGGAGTGGATGGCGAACTGGAGCGACCTGGTGGATTTTGAGGTGATACCGGTGATGACGTCGTCCCAATTCTGGACGAGTATCGAATCGGGACAGGCGCAGTAACTGAGTCGCTGCAGCGAGGGGCGCGAATATGCGTCCGCATGGTGCTGCCGATAGAATCGATAGAGCAAATTATCCATTTGGGTGCCTACGTTGACTGCATCGAGCACGCCTGCCGCGTTCAAAGCGCTTACCTTCCAGGAATTGCTGCTGCGCCTTCAAGGTTTTTGGGCGGAACGGGGCTGCGTTCTGGCGCAGCCGTATGACATGGAGGTAGGTGCGGGGACGATGTCCCCGGACACGTTTCTGCGGGTTCTGGGGCCGGATCCGATCGCGATCGCCTACACACAGCCTTCGCGGCGGCCGGCGGACGGGCGATACGGGGAGAATCCAAACCGTCTCTACAAGCACACACAGCTGCAGGTGATCCTGAAACCGCCGCCCGTGGATATACAGCAGATCTATCTCGAGTCCCTCGAAGCGATTGGAATCCGGCTGCGCGAGCACGACATCAAGTTTGAAGAGGACAACTGGGAGTGGCCGGTGGGCGGGGCCTGGGGGGTGGGCTGGCAGGTGATGCTGGATGGTCTCGAGATCACGCAGTTTACTTACTTCCAGCAGTGCGGCGGGATGGATCTGGATCCGATCTCCGGCGAGATCACGTATGGCCTCGAGCGCATCGCGGCGTTTCTGCAGGATGTGAATTCGATTTACGACATTGTGTGGGCGGTCGATCCGAAGACGAGGAGGGTTGTAACGTACGGTGAGATTCGTCTGGAGGAGGAGCTGCAGCTTTCGGTTTATAACTTCGAGGCGGCGGATGTGAGCAAGCTGTGGGAGCATCTGCGGCTGTATGAGGGGGAGTGCCAGGCTCTGCTCGACGAGTTCCACCGGAACTTCAAGGATGAGAAGACGGCGGAGCGGCACGAGAAGATTCACGACAGGGTGGTTCACGACGGGGTGGCGACGCCGGCCGAAGAAGATGTGCGCGTGGCGTTGCGGCGGTTTCCGATTCTGGGCGCGTATGAGCTGTGCCTGAAATGCTCGCACCTGTTCAACCTGCTGGATGCGCGCGGAGCGATCTCGGTGACGGAGCGGGTGGCGGTGATGGCGCGGATTCGCAACATGGTGGTGGGGGTGGCGAAAGCATACGCCGCGCAACGGCAGAGAGCGGGAGGTCGATAGAGATGGCAGACCTGCTGTTCGAAGCGGGATTAGAGGAGATTCCGGCGCGCATGATCGCGGCCGCTGAGGCGGAGCTGACCGAGCGGGTGGTGGAGTTGCTGCGACGGGAGCGGCTGCTGGGCGAGGACCACGAGGTTCACAGCTACTCCACGCCTCGGCGCCTGGCGGTGCAGGTGAATGGAGTGCTGAAGCGGCAGCCGGATGCAAGGCGGGAGATGACGGGGCCGGCGTGGAGTGTGGCGTTCAAAGACGGGCAGCCGACGGCGGCGGCGCAGGCGTTTGCGCGGAAGGCGGGCGTGGAGGTTGCGGCGCTTGAGAAGGTGAGCACTGCGAAAGGCGAGTATGTTGCGGCGAATGTGCTGCACCGGGGGCGGGAGGCTTCGGCGGTGCTGGGAGATTTGCTGGCTGCGGAACTGGCCGCGCTCTACTGGCCGAAGAATATGCACTGGAGAGCGCTGAAGCCGGAGCGGTTTGTGCGGCCGGTGCGCTGGTTGGTGGCGCTGCTGGATCACGCGATCCTTCCGGTGGAGTTTGCCGGCGTGTCCGCTGGGAACCTGACCTGGGGGCACCGCATTCTGCATGGCGACGCCGCGGTGACGATCGATCATCCAGACGATTATCTGGGTTTGCTGGAGGCGGCGCAGGTGACGGCGGATGTGGCGTTGCGGCGGCACCGGATCCGCAAAGCGCTGGATCTGGAGACGCGCAGCGTGCCGGATGGGCGCTGGCGCGAAGATGCTGCGCTGGTGGAGACAGTAACAAACCTCACAGAGTGGCCGTCGGTGGCGCTGGGGAACTTCGATCCGGAATATCTGGAGTTGCCGGAAGAGGTGCTGGTGACGGTGATGCGGGATCATCAGAAATATTTTGCGGTGGAGAATTCCGCGGGAAAGCTGCAGCCGTATTTTCTGGCGGTGCTGAACACGCGCCCGGAAGAAACAGGGATTGAGACGATCCGGCACGGACATGAGCGGGTGCTGCGGGCGCGATTCAGCGACGCTCGATTTTTCTGGAGGGTCGATCAGAAGATTCCGCTGGAAGACCGGGTGGAGATGCTGAAGTCGGTGACGTTCCACAAGGAACTGGGTAGTTATTGGGACAAGACGCAGGCGAATCTGCGGATCGCGGAAAAGCTGGCGGGTCTGCTCGAAGAACGGGGAACGACTGTCGACCGGAAGGCGCTGGCCAAGGCAGTGGAGCTGGCGAAGACCGATCTGACGACGGAGCTGGTGAAGGAGTTTACGGAGCTGCAGGGGATTGTGGGCGGGCTGTATGTGCGCGCGCAGGGGTTGGGCGAGAAGGTGGCGCAGGCGATCTACTGGCAGTATTCGCCGGCGGCGGTGGAGGACCCGATTCCGCCGACGATGGAAGGGCAGGTGCTGGGGATTGCGGACCGGGTCCAGACGATTGTGGGGATGTTCGCGATCGGCCTTGAGCCGACGGGATCGAAGGATCCGTATGCGTTGCGGCGGGCGGCGAATGGAATCGTGAAGATCCTGGCGGAAACGGGATTGCCGCTGGTTCGTTCGGACCTTTTCGCGGCGGTGCCGGCGGATCTTGATGTGGGAATCAGGGAAAAGCTGGCGGCGTTTTTCGAGGAGCGGCTGGAGTTCTGGCTGCGGGATATTCGCGGCTTCGCCTATGACGTGGTGAATGCGGTGGTTGCCGTGCATTCCGACAACATGCGGGATGCGATTGCGCGGGCCGAGGCATTGACGGCGGTGCGGGGCTCGGAGGATCTGGCGGCTATTGCGGCCGCGTTCAAGCGGATCAAGAACATTCTGAGGCAGGCCGAGGAGAAGGGAATTTTGAATCCAGGGCGGGAAATGGGAGCTACGAGCCCGGATTTGTTGCAGGATCCGGCGGAGAAGGCGCTTTACGCAGAGGCGATGAAGCTGGCTCCGGTGGTGGAGAAATTGCAGGCGCGCCGCGAATACCGTCAGGCGCTGGAGAAGATTGCGACGCTTCGGCCGCATGTCGATCTGTTTTTCGACAAGGTGATGGTGATGGTAGACGACGCGGCTGTACGGAGCAATCGGCTGGCGCTGATTGCACAGGTGCTGGGCGGGTTCTCAAAGATTGCGGATTTTTCGGAGATGGTTGCGGGGTAGGACGTAGAGACGAGAGTATGGCTATGCCCGATCACGCAGAACGGCAGCCATGATCCGGGGATTGCGGCGGCCATGGAGGACGGCGAGTATCCAGACGGGGTCGTCCTCCTCCGCTGCATAGGCGACGAGATATTCGCGGACAATTCGAAAACGGAGTGGCCGAAAGGTCAGGTCGGGCCGCTGATGACCGAGATTTGGAAACCGGGCAAGTGTGCGGAACTCCTGGAAAAATTCTGACATGAGCCGGTCTGCAGCATCGGGATTCTCGTGTGCAATATACTCGCGAATTTCATCAAGATCAGCCAGTGCATCCGGATGAAGAGAATATCCGTTCATGTGCTCCGACGCTGTGCCTGAGTCCGCTCTTTCAGGAGGGCAAGGGCCTCTTCACCGTCAATTAACGAGACCTCGCCGTTGCGGACGCTCTCATAACGTCTGTCGAGCATTTCGCGGGTGCGACTCAGTTCATCAAAATAACCAGCCATGGCATCGGCAACCAGTTCGTTCGGTTCGCGGCCCGTCTGAGCCTTCCACTGCTCCAGGCTGGCCTGCAATTCGGGGCTCAGGTTGACTTCCATACCAGCAGCGTAGGAGCGCCCAACGGGGGTGTCAAGCAAGTTTCTCGATCGAAACCGGGCCCGGGTACGCCTTGGCCTGAATGGCTATGATGAAAACTGTTTGCCTTTGCCAGCGGGAGGAAACGTGTCTCAGAAGTTGTGGACGGCGGTCGATTCGTACGTCGATGGGCTGCTGGTCGGGCCCGATTCTGCGCTCGATGCTGCTCTGGCGGCCAGTGTAGCGGCGGGGTTGCCAGAGATCGCGGTGACGCCGAGCCAGGGGAAGCTGCTGTTCCTGCTTGCGAGAATGGTTGGGGCGCGGAGAATTCTTGAGATTGGGACGCTGGGCGGATACAGCTCCATCTGGCTGGCGCGGGCGCTGCCGGCCGAGGGCATGGTAGTGACGCTCGAGGCGGATGCAAAACATTTTGAGGTCGCGCGGGAGAACCTCGGCCGGGCAGGTCTGGCGAAGTTAGTCGATCAGCGGCTGGGGCTGGCGCTGGAGACGCTGCCGGACCTGGCGGAGGAAGGCGCCGGGCCGTTCGATTTCGTTTTCATTGATGCCGACAAGGAGAATACCGCCGAATATTTTGAGTGGGCGGTGCGTTTGTCGCGGCCGGGCACGGCGATTGTGGTTGACAACGTGGTACGCGAAGGCGAGGTGGCCGACGCTGCCGCGACCGATCCGCAGGTGCTGGGGGTGCGGCGGTTTCATGAGGCGCTGGCGGCTGACGCGAGGGTGAGCGCCACGACGATCCAGACGGTGGGCAGCAAGGGTTACGACGGATTCACGCTGGCGGTGGTTGGCGATTAGGGAATTACAACAGCGGCGCCGTCGATGGCGTCATTGGCTACGGCCAGCAGAGCGTCGTTGACTTCTTCGAGGCGAAATGTGGTGGTGCGAGGGCGGATGCCGATTTTTGCGGCGAGGACGACGAAGTCGCGTCCGTCCTGGCGGGTCATATTGGTGACGCTGCGGAGCTGGCGCTCGCCCCAGAGAAGCGAGTCGTAGTCGAACTGCGGGATGCGATCGAGGTGGATGGCGTTGATGGCGACGATGCCGCCTTTGCCGAGCGAGGCGAGAGCGGCGAGAACGACATCGCCGCTGGGCGCGANNCTTCGCAATTCCAGGATTTGAGGACTTCGATGGCGAGGTGCGCCGAGGCTCCGAAGCCGAAGAGGCCAACGCGATCGCCCGGCGCGGCTTCGGCGACGCGCAGGCTGCGGAAGCCGATGATGCCTGCGCAGAGGAGTGG
>PMSS01000060.1 GCA_003167515.1 Acidobacterium sp.
GTTCTCCTGACCAGAATCGCCCAGACGTTCACGGCAACCAAGAGGAGTTCGAAGGCGAGGTCGGCAGGGATGACGGCCTGCATGGCCCAGTGAACAATCGCAGCCGCCGTTGTCAGCAATTGTGGAATCGAGAGTGCGAGGTTGAAGACTACAGCGGCAGCCTGGCCGAGATGTTTCAGAAGGGGAGCACGCAGACGGTGAACGGTCCAGTTCAGCTCGAGCAGGGCAACCATGAACAGCGTCAGCGCTGCAAAAAACAGCACCGCGCCCACTTGAACCGGGAGCTTTTCCGCTCCAGGCAAGGTGGGATTCCACACAAGCAGAAGGAGCGCCTGGGGAATCATCACCCAGGCGAAGACGAGCAAGTCGCGCTCGCCGGTCCAGCGCCATGCGATGAACATGCCAAGGCCGAGGATGGCGATTCCGATGTCCAGAGTGAGGTCGAGGCCGTTCGCGTAGAGGTCGGAGAGATGGGCGGCGCGATGGGCGAGGTGCTGAGTGCGGCTGGCATCGATGGAAATCTGAATGGTTCCAGAATTGCCGGGGCGGCGCAGACCGGGCGGGCACCAGACTCGAAGGGCTACCAGGGCTTGCGTTCGCGGGGCTTGTGTCTGCAGCGACGCGGCGTTCGCTGGAATGTCGAAAACCGCATCGCGCTGAGAGTCGAGCCTGAGGTGGGGTGGAAGGCTGCCCTGACCACCTGCAAGCACACCGTTCACATAGATTTGGTCCGCCAGGGAGAAGGGGAGGCCGCCCAAGAGGAAGTCGCGCGAGCTGCGGACGGCGAGGGGGCTGGCGGCATCGTTCGGCAGCGGGACGCGGAGGCGGACCCAAACAAAGCCGTCTGAGTAGAATGGCGGCATGGGCCATTTTCCATCGTGCGCTACCGGCCACGCGCTGTCATCGAAATTGGGGCTGGCCCAGCCCAGCCTGCCGTCCGGATCGTCGCCGATGTGATAGCGCACCGGTGCGGCTGGCGTGGATTGCTGCGCATGGCACACGAAGCCTCCCAAGTCCGTCGAGAGAACGGTGAGAAGGACCAGACTTCCTGCCGTGCGGGGAAACATCCGTAAATCATACTTCGAGGGTTTGCGGGCGACCGGATAATCATCCAAGGGTCATGCTCCACAATGCGGGTCAACTGACCGCGTCGGGTTGGTATCAGCAATCGAGAACGAGCCGCCCCCCCTTGCTTCCGAGAAGCCTCGAAAGCAGGCGAACTTTCCACCCATCCCCTGCGTAGTCTCCTCGACAACATCTCTTCTGCCCGAGGCTGCCGCTCATGGAGAACCTGGCTCAGGATATTCGCTACACCATTCGCACTCTGCTCCGGGCTCCTGGATTTTCCTTTGTTGTGATCCTCTCCATCGCGCTGGCGTTTGCGGCCAATGCCACGGTCTTTAGCGTAGCCAACGGGCTGCTGTGGGGGGTGTTGCCCGTCAGGGATCCTGGGCGGATGGTTATGTTCTCCGAAGGCGACTCCTTCTCTTATCCCGACTACATCGACTATCGCGACCAGACCGGCGTCATCTTCGAGGGCGGCGTGGCGGCGCACTTTCCTCTGATTCCCGCCAGCATCGGCGGCAAGGGAGAGCCTGAGCGCGTGTGGGGCCAGTCCGTCAGCGGCAACTTCTTCCCGACACTCGATGTGCCGATGGCGCTCGGCCGTCCCATTCTTCCCGAAGATGACACCGTCGTTCGCGGCCACGTGGTGGTGCTGAGCAGCGGTCTGTGGCGGCGTCGATTTGGCGCGGACCCGAACATTCTCAACCGCGACGTCGCGCTCAACGGACAGCACTACACCGTGGTGGGAGTCGCGCCGCCCGGGTTTTACGGTGTCGATCACGGCATCGTATCCGAGTTTTGGGTGCCCCTCGCTGTGTCGGAAGAAATCATGCCGGATCTTACTGCGGACGGCAGCGTCATCAACCAGCGGAATAATCAATGGCTCATGCTCGACGCGAGGCTCAAACCCGGAGTCACCCGCGCAAAAGCTCTCGTCCTGGTCAACGTCGTCAAGAAACGCCTGGACGACGCCTGGGACAAGGGCGACAAGACCCACGAGAAGATCACCCTGCAAGCAGCGGGCGGCCTCATTGCCGGTTCCGCCACTCCCGCATTCACGCTCATGGCCGTCCTCATGATCGTCGTCGGCCTGGTTCTGCTGGTCGCCTGCGCCAACGTTGCCAACCTGCTCCTGGCCCGCGCCACCGGACGGCAAAAGGAGATCGCCATTCGCCTCGCGATCGGCGCCGGGCGTCGTCAGCTGGTGCGCCAACTGCTGGTCGAAAGCTTTCTGCTCGCGCTCGCGGGGGCTGGCGTCGGGTTTCTACTGGCTGCGGTGGCGGCTCACGCCATCTCCAGTTTCAAGCTTCCGCTGCCGTTCCCTATTGCCTTCGACTTCAACGTTGACTGGCGAGTTGCCATGTTCACGCTCGGCTTGTCCGTAATCACGGCGCTGGTGTTTGGACTCGTTCCCGCTCTGCGTGCTTCGCGCCCTGACCTGGTCGGATCGCTCAAAGATGGCCCGGCTGGGGTGGGACGCTCCAGCCGTTCGCGCATGCGCAATACCCTGGTGGTGGTGCAGGTCTCGCTCTCGCTCGTGCTGCTGACCACGGCCGGACTCTTTCTCCGCAGCCTCGGCAATGCCTCCTCTATTGACATCGGGTTCAAGCCCGGCAACCTGCTGATCATGTCCATGGACCCGAAGATCCAGAACTACTCGCACGACAAAACCGTGCAGTTCCTGGCGCAGCTGCGCGACCGGGTGACGGCGCTGCCTGGAGTTCGCTCGGTGAGTTTTGTCGGCATCGTGCCGCTCAGCATCGGCTCCGCCGAGGACAGGTTCGACGTAGATGCCGCTAAGGGCCAGCCCGCAAAGAACGTCGTCGCCATCGTCGACACAGTCGGCGCCGAATATTTTCAGACCATGGGGATTCCGCTGCTGCGCGGGCGGGACTTCGCCTCGCAGGACTTTGCCTCGCACGACCTTACCTCGCATCTGGGCGGCCCGTCGGCCGCCATCATCAACGAAACGATGGCGGCGCATCTCTTTCCTGGACAGGACCCCATTGGTCGCACCATTCACCAGGATAAGGCCACTTACACGATCGTCGGCGTTGCCCGTGACTCGAAATTCCGCACCATCGGCGAAAAACCGTCCGATGCCGCGTATCTCTTTCTCAATGCCGCGCCGGAAAAGGCCACCAGCTTTTTTGGAACCACCATCCTCGTGAAGACTTCGATGGACCCGCGTGCCCTCGCTTCTTCCGTGCGTCAACAGATCGTCGCGCTTGATCCGAATATGGCCGTCTTCAATACCGAGACTATGCAGGAGCACGTGGATAAATCGCTGCTTCTGCCGCGCATCGCTGCGCTGATGCTCGGAATCTTCGGGGCGACGGGCCTCACCCTCGCCGCCATCGGCCTTTACGGCGTGATGAGTTATTCGGTGCGGCGACGCACGCGCGAAATCGGCATCCGCATGGCGCTGGGCGCAAAGCGTCCCACGGTTCTCAGAATGATTCTTCGTCAGGGACTCGTCCTCACCGTCATCGGGCTGGCCATCGGACTCGCCATCGCTCTTGCGCTGGGACGGTTTACCGCCAGCGTGCTCTATGACACCAGCGGAACCGATCTGCTCACGTTCGTGACTGTTTCGCTGGTGCTGCTGGCCACTGCGGTGGCAGCGGTCCTGGTTCCGGCGATGCGTGCGGCTCACGTCGAACCAACCACTGCGCTTCGCTACGAATAGGGAATCAACCGCACTGCCCGCGTGCGGGCTGCTCGTCCCTTGCGAGGAATTCTGATTTTGTACCAGGATCGCCGTCTGCGACATCGGCGATTTTCGATATTTTGGGTGGATTACTGGCTATTCGGATTTCCGATTGAAATGTCCGTATGGCCGACCAACCGGGCAAATCTCCCAGGCAAGCCTCGCAAGGTAACGTGAACGATCATGCGGACGTTTGGTCAGATGCCGATCGCCTCTGTATGCTCCCTTCTCGCGATGAGCGCAGGCTTTATTTCGGCTCTCTTGTCCTGTTTATGTTCGACCACAACATCCACGACGGATTCACGGCAGCGGGCGGGTTGCCCATCGGATTGATTGTGGGCGTGGTCGTCTTCCGAAGTTCTGAGGCGGCTGTCCAGAGTGGCGCGATCGCGGCTTCTCGTTGATCGGCTCGCGACTGGTCTGGGAAGCTGGCAAGACGAAGGTTTCGGGCCATTCTGCGAGCAGGACGCCTCACCGCGCCCCAACCGCGAGCTCCTCCTCGTTCATCCAGCTGCTCAGCCTGTGCGGCGAGGACCCCCTCTCGGGTCTCTTCGTAGCGTGGGTCGAACCTATCCGTCGCCTCTCTCTCGACGTTACTTAGGTCCTTGTCCCAGTTCTTTTCGAGATCGCGGAAAGGCGGGGCACCGGGTTCCTGATTCGGTTCCGGACTCACAGTTCGCGCGAGGATGGGATCGTGCTCTCCCACATCTGCCAAACCCGGGCAAATATGGGGCACCCGCTCCTGTCTCCCGGTTCCCGGCTCCAGGAGTCCAGCTTCTGGCTCCTCGCTGCCAGCCCCTGGCTCCTGGGTTTCCTCACCCATCTCGTCCTCGCGCACACCCGTTCGTCTGCGTTTGCGTTCGGCGTTGGCAGCCTTCTGCTT
>PMSS01000173.1 GCA_003167515.1 Acidobacterium sp.
ATGTGGAGGCGCGGCGGAAGTTCATTGAGGATAACGCGCTGGATGTGAAGAACCTGGATATTTAGAGGCTAACTGCTGCCGCTGTCAGCGTGGTGGGTGTTCTTCTGTGGCTAATCTGAAGCATCCGTGAGCGTGCGGCGAACTGGACGCTTTGCCTATCGGAATGAATCGGCTATTAGTCCATTGAGGATGGGGGATGTTTCATTTCTAGCTCCCCATAAAGCCCAGATAGGGGTTGGAGCCGAAGTTAGCGAAGTTGGGGAATACCTGCTGGATCTGGCCATTGGAGAGGCCGAACCAGCGCGCGAGGGTTCCCGCGTATTGATCGACTGCGGTGGTTGGGATAAGCCGGCCCGCGCCGACGTCGTTGGCCTGGTTGTCGCCGATCACCGGGTACTGGCCGTACATATCGTGTCCCTGGACTGCGCCGCCAACGACAAAGTGGTGACTGCCCCAGCCGTGGTCGGTGCCGTCGCTGTTGCAGGTGAGGGTACGGCCGAAGTCGGAGGCGGTGAAGGTTGTAACCTGGTTGCCGACGCCGGCGGAGACCATTAACCCGTCGAAGTACTCAAGCGCCTCACCTAACTGGGTCAGCAGCCGGGCGTGAGTGGGAGCCTGACCGTCGTGCGTGTCGAAGCTGCCGAGTTGTACATAGAAGATCTGGCGATTGACCCCGAGGCTCCCTCGTCCTCCTATAATGCGGGCGACGGTCTGGAGCGAGGTAGCGAGCGGGTTGTCGGTGAGCATATTGGTGACCGGATCGAGATACTGCGGCGGGTTGGGAACGCCGCCGACACCCGCGGTAAGCATGGACGAAGCCAGCAGCGCCTGCGCCTGGATGGAGCGATTGACAACGACTTCATATTCTTTGGCGAAGAGGTTGGTTTCGTCGGCGCTGAGGATCGATGCGAGGGCGGTGGATCCGGCCTGCGAACCGAAGAGTGGCTGGGCTAGTCCGGAGATGGGGATCGGGCCTGCCGAGGTTACGTTCAACTGAAACGAGGTCTGGCCTGCGAGGAACAGGGCGATGCCCGCAGTCGAGATACAGGTGAACATGGAGTTTGAATTCATGTTCATGCTTTCGATGAGGTCGGCCACCGCGCCGCCCCATCCGACGTGTTCGGCGCTGCCGCCGTTGGAGGCGATGGCCTGCCAGGCCGCGGTCTGATCGAAGTGCGAGAACAGGGAGGCGGGGAGAGGAACGGAGTTAGCGTTGACCTGAGTTTTGGTGGCCGGAGCGATGAGCGTGCCGGTGTTGGCGACGATGGCGGCGCGACCGGCGTTGAACAGGTTCTGCACGCCGGTTAGGTACGGATTGAGTGCGAAGGTGCGGCCGCTCTGCGAGGTATTCGGAACAATGGGGAGTAACTCGGCGAGAGGATAGGCGAGGCCGGGAGCTCCGGAGCGCGCCTGGGTAAAGGCGGCGAAGGACTCGGAGTCGGTGGCGATCACTGTGCCGTGACCGTCGTTACCGCCCTGCAGGAATACGCAGACCAGCGCGCGGTAGTCCGAGGTAGTTGTGCCTTGCGCCATGGCGGCGAGCGAGTTGAGGCCGAGAATGAAGGGGCTGGCGTAGAGGCCGGACATCGAGGCCAGGGACGCAGTTCTAAGAAACTGACGACGGGACTGCTCGAATTTGCTCGGGCACTTGCACATATTGGTCTCCTAGAACTGCGCGGCGAAAGCTGGCGACGCCATGGTTAGGTAAATTGCCGTTTGCACTCGGGCGGTCAGCGCGGCATTGATTGCGTTCTGATCGCCGGAGGGGATGGGGATTGCACTGACCGCGCTGACAATCTGACTTTGGAGGGTGCTGTCCATCTCACCCGCCATGAGCAGGAGATTGAGGCGGTCGACTAACTGATCGGGGGTTGAGGCCAGGCCGCTTTCGGTTCCATAGCTGGAGAAGATGTCGGAACCGCTGGTGGCGCCGCCGCCGATGGCGTTCTGCAAGTAGTTGAGATAGCCGACCACCGTGGAGACATTGGTCATTTCCATCTCGGGAGCTACTAAGTTGGCGGCCTCGATGCTGGTGCCGGGAGGAACGTAGCCGGGAGCAAACCAGTTAAAGACGGTGGGCGAACGCAGGGTCATCTGGCCGAGTCCCCAGATGGGGTCTTCCGTGCTGCCAATGCCGTAGGAGCCGGTACGCGACTGGGCGGTGAAGGCTCGGGCCCACTCCGTGTAGCGGAGGAGCGGCTCGCGAACCTTGCCGTATTGCGGGTTGGCGAAGTCGGTGGCGGAGTCGCGAGCTTCCGGATCGAGAAGGATAGCGCTGACGACGGCCTGCATGTTGCCGCGAACGCCGGTGCCGTCATTCTGAAATACGGCAGCCACGCGGCTGACATAGGCGGGGCTCGGATTGCTCGTGACTAAGTGCTGGATAAGTTGCCTGCAGAAGAACGGCGGTAGGTTGGGATGGTTGAATAATGTGTTGAGAGCGGTGTTCAGATCGCCCACAGGGTCCGGATTTCCCGAGGCGGGGATAGTGACGCCGAGGAAGTCTTTTTCTTCGGTCGAGTGGTGGCTGGGGTAACTTTGCATGGGCAAAATGTCTTCGCCAAAGCCCTGGCCCTCGTAGATGCAGCAACTCGACCAGGCGGTGTCCGTGCTGTTGCCAGGGATGTTCCAGCTGAAGCCAGTGAAGACGGCGGCTAACCCCATTACGTCGGTGTTGGAGTAAGTGGGGATGGGCTGTCCTGCGGAATTCAGCTGCTGCGTGCCATCGTTGTTGAGCTGGTAGAGGCCGATGGTAAAGAGCTGCATGACTTCGCGGGCGTAATTCTCGTCGGGGTCGGTGGTCGCGTTGCCCTTGTCGTTGCCCAGCATGGAGAGGAAATTGCCCATCATGGGATTGAGGGTCACGTCGTTCAGGAGGGTTCGAAAATTGCCGAAGGCATCGTTGCCGAGTAAGTCGTAGTAACCGGCTTCACCGCGCGGCATATTCTGCACGGCGGAGTTAGTCGATGACACAACCATGATCTCTTCGAGGGCGTACTTGACACGCTGGCGGAGCTGGTCGGGCGCGGCAAGGGCTTGCTGCCAGAAGGCATCCTGAACGTACTCCTCACCCGTACTGTTTTGCACAAACAGCGCGGCATTGCAGGTGATATCGCTGGCGGCGCAGGGGGGATTGTTAATGATGAGGGACTGTTCGACGAACGGTTCCTGCGGAGTTGGCGGCAGGGCGAATTGCTGGTTGAGCCAGGCCTGATAGCCGTTCATGGAGACGGTGTGGATGTCGGCGTCGGTGGCGCCGAAGGTGGCCTGCTCGAGAAAGCGCGAGGCGTCCTCGGGGGTGACGACGGGTTGCGGCGGCGTGCCTTGCACGAGGGCGATGAGATCGGTCGAAGTTGCGGGTCCGGGGCTGGGGTTCAACACCTGAAGATCGAGGTTGCCGGCTTCGGTGGGGTTGAGGGTCGCGGTTAGTTGGCCGCCGTTGTTGAAGGTGGTCGGCATGGGCGAGCCGTTCATCAGAACCTGGGCGCCGGAGATGAATTGCTGGCCGGTGACGACGACGGTATTTGTTCCGAGATTGAACGACATCGGATTGGCCGAAGTTAGAATCGGGATTGGGTTGAGGACTGAGACGTTCTGATTAGTCGATACCTTCGGGTTATCGGTACTGGTAACGGTGAGCTGGACGATGTTACTCGGAGTGGGAACGACGGCGGGCGCGGTATAGGTGATCGATCCGTCGGGATTGGAAACCGCGGTGCCGACCTGGGCATTGCCACCGCCAACTCCGTTGACCTGTAATGTGACACCGGTGTTCATCGTCCCGGTGACGGTTAGGGCGAGGTTGATGGAATTCGTGACGCGGACATCGGTATTCTGGCCTGGCTGAATGGTGAGGACGACCTGGCCGGGGCCGACGGGGACCGACAGGTTATTGGAGTTGGCTGCACCTGGGTTGGGATTACTGACCATCAGGGGATAGGTCCCTGGAGTAGGGGCGGCGACGGCCGCTGCGAGCTGGGTGTTCGAGACAAAAGTGGTGGGAACGGCGACGCCGTTCCAGAGAATTTGCGCGCCGTAGACAAACTGCGAGCCGTTCACAGCGATGGTCGTTGTTCCTTCCGTGATGCCGGTGGGGGCTACGCCTGTCAATACAGGAATGGGGTTGAGAACGCCTACGGTCACCGAGCCCGCCGGGTAGCCGGGATTGCTGGTGGGGACAGCGGTGATGGTTACGGTATTGGGAGTGGGGACGATGGCCGGTGCTGTGTAGAGTCCGTTGAAATTGATGGTGCCGAATTCGGCGTTGCCGCCCTGCACTCCGTTGACATAGAAGGTCAGCGGGACGGCAGTAGCATTCATGCGGTTTTGAATCTGAAGTTGCTGATTGACCCGGACGGTGGCGGCAGAGGCTGAGAGGGAGGTCAAGTCGCCCAGGGGAGCAAGGGTAGAACCGCAACCCGTCGTCAGCGAGACGGCACAGACCAGGGATGCGAGAGCCAGCACGAGCGTGCCGGCCTGGCGATCTTCGATACGATACCGCATGGATCCTCCGGGGGCGAGGTATTCCAAAATGTTGGCCAGGTAACTGTGGCAGGGCTAAAGAGTGCGCCCAGCGTAACACCAGAGATTCCCCTTTTGGGGGATAATCGATGCTGAGCACCTGCAACTAAAGTGGAGTTTCGTAGTTACTCGGCGCGCGGGTAAGATTTTCGCTTTTCCTGGCAGTATCTAGTTCCTGCGTGCTTGCTGGAGGGGTCGCGAGTTACAACAAGTATTTCTCTGTCAGCATTTTGCTCTAACCTGCAGCGCGGCGCGAGAAGCCACATATCTCGCGGTTATCGAGAAGACGCAAGGTTACTGTGGTGCCGGGCGGGCACCAAGCTGTCGGCGCTAGCTGTCTTTGCGGTAGAGGAGATCGCGGATGGCGGCGCGGCGGGCAGCATTGGCTTCGCGGTCATTCGCAAAACCGGCAGCGGGCTTGGTGGCGGAATCGTCTTCGGGTTCGCTGCAAGCGGGACAGCGGTTGGCGAAGCCGGGCTTGTCTGGCTTCAGTTCGAATTTTTCGCCGCAGAGGGCACAGGTGCGGATCGGAAACGACATCGCACTTCCATGATAAAACCGGGGACTGGCCGGGAGCAAAGGGGATGCGAGGGAACTGCGAGCGAGGGACTGGGAGCGTGAAGCGATTAGCGAAATACGTTTGGCGCGAAAGCGGCTAGTTGCTTGTCGCACAGACTTCGTTACCGATCGGAGTTTCGCCAACCCACGTCTCAACGGCGAGACGTGGGGCAGCCATTTTCATGGCGGTGCTAACGAGATCCTTGCGACAGGCCACTAGCGAAAGGCGAGCGAAAGAAGGGAGACGCGCGTCTATATATAGATTGCTGGCGAAGCGGAGCAGTGTGTTCTGCGGCGATGCGCGCGCAGGCGAGGAAAGGGTCAGCGATGCGGTCGCACCCGGTTTGCGGTA
Organism: Acidobacterium sp.; assembly: GCA_003167515.1. Classification (GTDB taxonomy): domain Bacteria; phylum Acidobacteriota; class Terriglobia; order Terriglobales; family Acidobacteriaceae; genus Palsa-343. The sequence goes on from PMSS01000173.1 coordinate 5,432, forward strand.
CGATAACCCACGCAGGTAAATGACTATGAAGGCTCTGGCTGAACGTATTTCTGAATGTATTTCTGAACGTACTCCTGAAACCAGGCGTTCGCAGCGATGCGACGCGGGCTTCACTCTGATGGAGCTGCTGATCGTGATTTCGATCATGCTGATCCTGATGCTGATTGCGATTCCCAACATGCTGCACCTGAAGGCGACGGCCAACGAGACGTCGGCGATCCAGTCGCTGCGGGCGATTCATGAGGCCCAGATCCAGTACGACACGTCGTATCCTTCGAACGGGTTCGCGTGTTCGCTGGCGGCGCTGGGGGGAAGTTCATCGGCGGGCGCGCCGAACGCGCAGGCGGCGCAACTGCTGCAGTCGGACCTGACGACGGGGCAGAAGGCTGGGTACACGTTCAATATCGTGAACTGCACGAAGACGACGGTGAACAATCAGGACATGATCACCAGCTGGGAGGCGACGGCGGTGCCGCAGGCGCCGGGCAAGACGGGGAACAACGGATATTGCCTGGACATGAGCGGGGAGATCAGGAAGGATCCCGCGGGCGGGACGAACTGCACTGTGCCGATTCAGTGAGGTAGCCGCTAGCTTTTAGCTGCTAGCTTCTAGCTCTTAGCTGCCAGTTGGATGGCGAGGTGAGTGGGGATTGACTTCAAATTTGGAAAAAACTGTGAACCGCCAGCGTGAGTTAATCCGCTGGCGGTTTTTGATTGCCGCGGTGCTGGCGTTCGGCGCGGTTGGAGAGTTGCGGGCGCAGGCTGGGATGAGTGCGGCACAGGTGGCGGCGCGCGTGGATCGGCACTATAACGCGCTGCATTCGCTAGAGGTGCATTTCGTGCAGACGTATACGGGCTTGGGAATGACCCGCAAGGAGTCAGGCGTGCTGCTGCTGAAGAAGCCGGGGAAGATGCGGTGGACGTATACCGATCCTGACGGAAAGCTGTTTGTGCTGGATGGACACGATGGGTATTTCTACTCGCCGGGGGAGACGGAGGCGCAGAAGGTAGACGAGAAGAAGCTGGACGACCTGCGCTCGCCGCTGCGGTTTTTGCTGGGGCATACGGAGCTGGAGAAGGAGCTGACGGGACTGCATGTGAGCTGCGATGGGGGCGGGACGTGCGAGCTGTCGGGGGTGCCGAAGGGGCTGGAGCAGCGGGTGAGCGCGCTGAAGATTACGGCGGCCGCCGATGGGACGATTCGCTTGATGACAATTGAAGAGACGGACGGGGTGACGAATCAATTCACCTTCAGCGGAGAGGCGGGGAATGTGCCTGCTCCGAATACGGCGTTTGTGTTTTTGCCGCCGGCGGGGGTGCATGTGGTGGAGGGGGATCCGCCGGTGTAGCTGCTTCATCATGCCAATGCCGGGCGTGCGGGTGCTCGGATTGGGGCCGGTGTCGGGGCGCTTAGACTCGCAGGTAGGCGGCTGGGGTTACGATGCGGGTTCGACGATGGGTGCGGAGGGAGAGCAGGTCTTTGTCGCCGGTAACGATGAGGGCGGCGTTGGCGCGCTCGGCGCATTCGAGGATTTTGTTGTCGTCGGGGTCGCGGCAGAGGTGGACGGTGTTGCGGAGGGTGACGCGGATGGCGCGTCGGACCGTAGTTTGCAACTCGGCCTCTACCCGCTGAAGAGGCCATCGGAACTTCTCCATCAAAATTCGCGAAATCTCGGCGTCGATTTCGTCGCAGGTGGTGAGGAAGTCGGAATTGACAGCCTTCTCCAGCGCGTGCACCGGAGTTCCGCGTCCGCCAGCGAACTGTAAGGCGGAGACAACGACATTCGTATCCAGAACGACGATCATTCTGCGATACGCGCCTGGCGTTCTCGTTCAGCTCGCATTTCTGCTCGAACTTCCTTCACGAGACGGGGCACATCTTCTTTGGTATAGGGCGTTGGAGGCAGGGTCTTCACGAATTCGGCAACTTCGTCGAGCCACTTGCGGGTTTGTTCCCGGCGGGACTGGTAGGACCGCATCGCGTTGCGAAACACCTCACTCATGGTGCGGCTTTCCTCTTTGGCGACTGATTCCGCGTACCTGGCCATATCGGGTGGGAGGCTGATGGTATAGACCTTCGATTTGCGCGGCTTGGTCGGCGTTTTCCTGGGCGATTTTGCGGACGATTTTGTGGGCATCGCTGAATATTACAGCGTAATGGATTGTCATACAATCCGGCCGATGGGTCATGAGGATCGAATTGCAGGAACATCGATCAGTGACCCTTCGGGGGCGAGATCAACCTGATCGGGGGATTGGCTATCTGCTTTCTCATCAGTACGATGGGGGAATGCAACGTTGGGCTGGCTGGATTACGATCGTCGGGTTGCTGGTGAGCGCCTGGCTGTGGGGCCAGGACACGAGCCAGAAGTCCGGCCCATGGGTGCTGGAGCGGAGCGGGACGACTGCGGGTTTGCGCGGGATTCATGCGGTGGGCGGCGGCGTGGCGTGGGCCAGCGGGACGAATGGGACGGTTTTGCGGACAGAGGACGGCGGGTACGAGTGGCAGAGCTGCGCGGCTCCTCCTGATTCGGCCAAGCTGGATTTTCGGGGGATCTGGGCGTGGGACGCCAACACTGCGATCGCAATGTCGAGCGGGCCGGGAGATGCGTCGCGGCTGTATCAGACGACGGATGGGTGCTCGCACTGGACGCCGGTGCTGGTGAATTCGGATAAGGATGGGTTTTGGGATGCGGTGGTGTTCAAGTCCCGGATGAAAGGGTATCTTCTTGGCGATCCCGTCAACGGGCGCTTTTTCTTCTCGACGACCGAAGATGGCGGACTGAACTGGAAGCGTTCTGAGGCAAACGGGCTCGATGCTGCGCCGGATGCGAAGGGCGCCTTCGCGGCCAGCAATTCCGCACTATTGGGGGGCGAACGCGAGCCGGTTCTCTTCGGTACCGGAGGCGCATACATTTATCGGCAGTCTTTCTCGGGCAACGTTGATTTCGCCGCCAAACCAGGCACACCGATCAAAATGACCGAGCAATGGAGCCGCGAGGCCGTGCCCCTGGCGCGAGGAAACGACGCGTCGGGAATCTTCTCCGTCGGCTGGCATGAAGGATCAATCCCCGGATACGGATACACGCTGGTCGCGGTCGGCGGGGATTACACGAAACCCAACGAATCCGCCGGGACGGCGGCATGGTCGAAGGATGGCGGAAAGACCTGGACGGCGGCGGAGAGGCCTCCGCATGGGTATCGGTCGGCGGTGGCGTGGGATGCGGACGCGCAGGCGTGGATTGCGGTGGGGACCAATGGGTCGGATATCAGCTGGGACGATGGGAAGACGTGGGTTCCGCTGGATGGGCCCGAAACAGGGGGCAACTGGAATGCTCTGAGCCTGCCGTGGGTGGTGGGTCCGGAGGGGAGGATCGGGAAAATCAACCCGGATCAGCTGAAGAAGTGAGCAAAATGGGCTTCGGGCGCGTCTAGTCGAGGAACCAAGTCCGACACGCTTCCAGGTTCACAAACTGCTAGGCTTGAAGAGAGGTTTACCCTGCCCCTGATCCGTCTTTCGGGTCTTCCGGCAGGCATTTTCATGGCTGAATTTGTCATCAGACTCGCCGACGAGCGGGGCCATGTGCAGGAGCAGGTGCAGTCGGCGGCGACGGCCGACGAGTTGCGCGCGCGCTTCTCGCAGGCGGGGTACTACGTCTACTCGGTGAAGCAGCGGGGTCTGACGGGCGGCCCGCGGAAGGCGAAGCTCGAGCAGTTCCTGATCTTCAACCAGCAATTTCTGACACTGATCAAAGCCGGGTTGCCGATTCTGGGTTCGCTGGAGATGCTGGCGAAGAGCCAGAAGAACCCGAATTTTGCGGGACAGCTGCAGAATGTGGCGGCGCGTGTGCGGACGGGCGAAGCGATTTCGTCGGCGTTCGAGGCGCAGGGCGGATTTCCGGTGATGTACACGACCACGCTGCTGGCGGGCGAGCGCTCGGGGAATCTGGAGGAAGTGCTGGGGCGGTATCTGTCGTTCCAACGGATTTCGCTGACGTTCAGGAAGAAGCTGGTGGCTTCGCTGATCTATCCAGGGGTGCTGATCACGCTGGTGTTCGGGATGTTCATTTTCCTGATCACGTTTGTGGTGCCGCAGTTCGC
>PMSS01000355.1:0-1663 GCA_003167515.1 Acidobacterium sp.
GCCGCGCTGGTGGTGGTGGGCGATCCTGGCGCCGGGGTGGTTGGGTATGGGTCGGGGAAGGCGCGCGAGGTTCCGCAGGCGATTCGGAAGGGCATCGAAGCGGCGAAGAAGAACCTGGTGCGCGTGAACCTGACGCAGACGTCGATTCCTCATCAGGTGCTGGGGACTTTCGGCTCCGGACGGGTGCTGCTGAAGCCGGCTCCCGAGGGCACGGGGGTGATTGCCGGCGGCGCGGTGCGCGCGGTGATGACGTCGGCGGGCGTGCAGAACGTGCTGACGAAGAGCCTGGGCACGGCGAATCCTCACAACGTGATCAAGGCGACATTCGATGCGCTGGTGCAGCTGCGCGATCGCGCCGAAGTGGCCGCGATGCGCGGCAAGACTGTGCAGGAGATTTAACGATGGCTGAGGCTAAGAAGGAAACTACGGCGAAGGCGGCAAAGACCGAGACCAGGGCTGGGGCGAAGGCTGAGGCGAAGACCGGGCCGAAGGCGACGATTCAGATTCAGTATTTTCGTTCGGTAATCCAGGCGCCGGTGAAACACAAGCGGGTGGTGAAGGGTCTGGGCTTCACACGGCTGAACCAGATTGTGGTGCGGGAAGATACGCCTTCGATTCGGGGGATGGTGAAGACGGTTCCGCATCTTGTCAGGATTGTGGGCTAGGGACTGGNNCGTCCAGGCAGACGCGCCTTCGGCGCAGGAACCAAGGCGCGATGGTTGCGCCACATAACATGCGAGTCGGGCGGTGAAATTCCGTGCCGGCGTTGAGCGAGGATGGAAATGAACTTATCGAATCTGCGAGCGCCGAAGAAGGCCAACCGCAACAAGAAGCGCATTGGGCGTGGCATGGGATCCGGGACGGGTAAGACTTCCGGACGGGGACACAAAGGGCAGGGATCGCGGTCGGGATCGAGCCTGATGCGCGGTTTCGAGGGCGGCCAGATGCCGCTGCATCGCCGCTTGCCAAAGCGCGGCTTCACGAATATTTTTCGCACCGAGTATGCCGTTGTGAATCTCGATCGGCTGGCGGAGCTGGGCGAGAAGGAACTGACGCTTGAGAAGTTCACCGAGCTGGGACTGGTGAAGAAGCGGAACGGGCTGATTAAGGTGCTGGGCGATGGCGAGTTGAAGGTCGCTGTGACCGTTCATGCGCACAAGTTTTCGAAGTCGGCGCAGGAGAAGATCGAGAAGGCCGGGGGCAAGGCGATTGTGATCGGCGGAGAGGTAACGGCAAAGCCGGCGGGAAAGCTGGTAAAGAAGGCAGCGAGAAAGCCTTAGCTAAAAAGCGGTTAGCGATAAAGCTGTTAGCGACAGTACGGTTAGCGATGGACTAGCCAGAGGCGAGCGAAAAGCGAGTCGAGGGCTGGCGAGAAGCGAGCCAAAGGCGAAAAGCCTATGATGAGAGTACCGACTCATGTTTGAGAAGTTTCTGAATATCTTTCGTGTCCCCGACCTGCGCAGGCGTGTTCTTTTCACTCTTGGCATCCTGGCGGTGTATCGGCTGGGGGCGCACATTACCACGCCGGGCGTGAACGTTGCGGCGCTGGAAAATTTCTTCAACAACCAGGCGGGCTCCTCGCTGGGGCTGGTGGATCTGTTCAGCGGCGGCAATCTGCGGCGGCTGACGGTTTTCGCGCTCGGCATTATGCCGTACATCACGG
>PMSS01000355.1:1743-13117 GCA_003167515.1 Acidobacterium sp.
GGCTGGGCGAGCAGATCACGGAGCGGGGCATCGGCAACGGGATGAGTCTGCTGATTTTTTCCGGCATCGTTGTAGGTTTGCCGCGTGGCATCGCAGATTTGGTTAATACGGCGCGGACCGAGCGGTTTGGGGTGTTCACGATTCCGGCGCTGCTGTTGCTGGTGGTGGGGATGGTGGCGATCGTGGCGTTTATCGTGTTTGTGGAGCGAAGCGAGCGGCGCATCCCGGTGCAGTATGCAAAGCGGATTGTGGGGCGGCGGCTGATGGGCGGGCAATCGACGCATCTGCCGCTGAAGGTGAACTCGGGCGGCGTGATGCCGGTGATTTTTGCAGCTTCTGTATTGTCGGCGCCGATGCTGTTTGGACAGGCGGCGTTCGTGAAAAACAGCCCGTGGCTCTCGCGCACTTTCGATGCGCTGCGTGTGGGCGAGCCGGCCTACGAGCTGCTGTACATGATCGCGATCGTCTTCTTCGCGTACTTCTACATTTCGATTGTGTTCCGCCCGGACGATATCGCGGACAACATGCGGAAGTATGGCGGGTTTATTCCGGGGATTCGGCCGGGTCGGCGGACGTCGGATTTCGTGAACGAGATTCTGACGCGGATCACGCTGGTGGGCGCTCTGTATCTGATCGTGGTGGCGCTGATTCCGCAGCTGATGATCAGCGGCATTCACCTGAACCATCTATGGCTGATCGGGAGCTGGTTCGAGAGCCTGCCGTTGTGGGTGACGAACGGGATGGGCTTCAGCTTTTATTTTGGAGGCACATCGCTGCTGATCGTTGTAGGCGTGGCGATGGACACCGTGAATCAAGTCGAGTCGCAGCTGATCATGCGGCACTATGAAGGCTTCTCGCCGAAAAGCGGGAGGATACGAGGAAGGCGGGCCTGGTAATGGCGTTAGCAGTGGCGGATGCACATGTGGAGACGAAAGAGTCGTTGAAGTTGAAGCCGGGGCCGATATTGCTGTTGGGCGCGCCGGGGGTGGGCAAGGGCACACAGGCGAAGGAACTGATGGCGAAGTGGGGGGTTCCGCAGATTTCGACGGGGGACCTGCTGCGCTACAACCGGGATCATGGGACGCCGCTGGGTCTGAAGGCGAAGGCGATCATGGCGGAGGGGCATCTGGTTCCCGACGAACTGGTGAACGCGATGGTGGCGGAGCGGCTGAAGCAGCCGGATACCGCTAACGGATACATCCTGGACGGATTTCCGCGGACGCTTGGACAGGCGAAGTGGCTGGACGAGCATATTGGGGCGGCGGATTCGAATGGTGGGAGCGCGCTGCCGGTAATTGCCGTGAGTATTCAGGTCGGATACAATGAATTACTGCGCCGAATTACCGGGCGGCGCATCTGCCCAGTCTGCGGGACGATCTACAACATCTACCTGCAGCCGCCGAAGGTCGATGAGAAGTGCGACCAGGACGGCACACCTCTGGAGCGGCGTTCCGACGATACTGAGGAAGTGTTCAGAGAGCGGATGCGGACGTATGAATCGCAGACGGCTCCGGTGGTGGAACATTACCGTGCGCAGGGACGGTTTGAGGAAGTGAACGGCGACCAGCCGGTGAGCGCAGTGGCGGCGGAAGTGATTGCCGCAGTGGGACGCCTGAGAGGTGGAGAGGAACGCTCCGGCGGCGAGGCAGCAGGGACGCAACAGAACCGAGTTCAAGGATAACGATTGTCGAAGGAAGACGCGATTGAGGTAATGGCAACGGTACTGGAGACGTTGCCGAATGCGATGTTCAAGGTGAAGCTCGAGAGCAGCGGCGGGCATGAAGTGCTGGCCCACGTCTCGGGGCGTATGAGGAAGAATTTCATTCGCATTCTGCCGGGGGATCGCGTGGCGGTGGAGTTGAGTCCGTACGATTTGAATCGCGGACGGATTGTTTATCGGTACAAATAGCTTTTAGCTGTTAGCTACTAGCTTTTAGCTCCGACGGGCTCGATTCCGCGCCGGGGCGCAAAACGAAACGAGCTAATAGCTAATAGCTAAGAGCTAGAAGCTGAGAGCTGAGGGTTTTATGAAGGTTCGGGCATCGGTCAAGAAGATTTGCGATAAGTGCAAGGTCATCCATCGGCGGGGAGTGGTGCGGGTGATCTGCGAGATCGCGAAGCATAAGCAGCGCCAGGGGTGAAGGGCAGGGTACAGGGTACAGGGAGCAGAAAAGCCGGTAGCCTGTAGCCTGTAGCTTGAAACCAAATGTGGCGCTGAAAACAGGGGGCTGAGCTTCTTCGAACGTTAGTTAGGGGGAAGCTGGGGCTAGTTAGCCGAAGGTATGGCTTGCGATGAACCCCGACAGGAACGGGCACCGGGCTCAGGGCACCGAGCACGGGACTCAAAGGCTCAGAACAGCGAGCGGTCAGGCTCTCATCACTCCGGTTCGGAATCGGCCGGAATAACCGCCGCGGGATGATTTTCCGGGGCATGACGAAGGACACGGTATGGCACGTATTGCAGGCGTCGATCTTCCTCGCAATAAGCAGGCAAGGATCGGGCTGACGTACATCTACGGGATTGGGAATCCGCGGGCGCTGAAGATACTGGTGGCGGCGAAGGTGGATCCGTTCAAGAAGATCCAGGATCTGGGCGAGGAAGAGGTAAACCGCATCCGTCAGGTGATTGAGGACGAGGGAGACGTCGAAGGCGATCTGCGCAAAGACGTCTCGATGCATATCAAGCGCCTCATCGACATTCAGAGCTATCGCGGCAACCGCCATCNNAGATCCAGGATCTGGGCGAGGACGAGGTCAATCGCATTCGTCAGGTCATTGAAGAGCAGGGCGATGTGGAAGGCGATCTCCGCAAGGACACCACCATGCACATCAAGCGGCTCGTCGATATCCAGTCGTATCGCGGGCAGCGGCACCGCCGGGGTCTCCCGGTACGGGGCCAGCGCACGCACACCAATGCACGCACCCGCAAGGGACCGCGTAAGGGCACGGTGGCCAACAAAAAGAAAGCGACGTCGAAAACCTAATGGCAGACCAGAAACCAGCGAAAGCCGCGACCGGCAAAGCCGCGCGGAACAAGAAGTTTAAGAAGCGCGAGCGCAAGAATGTGCCGTTTGGTCTGGTGCACATTCAGGCGTCGTTCAACAACACGATTGTGACCATCACCGACCAGCAGGGGAACACGCTGTCGTGGAAGAGCTCGGGTTCGCTTGGGTTTCGCGGGTCGCGTAAAGGCACTCCGTTCGCGGCGCAGCAGGCGGCGATGAACGCGGCGAACATGGCGCGGGATCACGGCGTGCGCTCGGTGGATGTGCGGGTGAGCGGGCCGGGTTCGGGCCGTGAATCCGCAGTGAGGGCACTGGCTGCGGCGGGGATCGATGTTCGGTCGATTCGGGACGTTACGCCGATTCCGCATAATGGGTGCCGGCCGCCGAAGCGCAGACGCGTATAGCTGCCAGCTGTTAGCTTTTAGCTGGGGCTGCGGTGGAGTAAACTATAGGGTGGGCTGAAAGACTTGCCCTGTAACAAAACTGGCTAACAGCTAATGGCTAAAAGCTAAGAGCTGTTCCTGGACCGGGACGAAGGATTTTGATCCGTAAACCGGTCGGCCTCTGAATTAAGGAGAATGCATTGGCACGTTATACAGGGCCTGTCTGCCGGTTGTGCCGGCGAGAAGGCATGAAGTTGTTCCTGAAGGGCGCGAAGTGTTTCACGGACAAGTGCCCGATCGAGAAGCGCAATTTTGCCCCTGGCCAGCACGGCCGCGATCGCAAGGCGAAGGCGAAGATCGTGGGCTACGGTCTGCAGCTGCGTGAGAAGCAGAAGGCGCGCCGCATCTACTTTGCCCTGGAAGGGCAGTTCCGCGCGTATTACGAGAAGGCTGCGCGGACGCCCGGCGTCACCGGCGAGTTGCTGTTGCAGCAGCTGGAGCGGCGTCTGGACAACGTGACGTTTCGGCTGGGATTTGCCAGCTCGCGACGCCAGGCTCGGCAACTGGTTCGCCACGGACACATTGAAGTGAATGGGCGGAAGGTGAACATTCCTTCGTTCCAGGTGGGCGTGGGCGACGAGATCAAGATTCGTCCGAACAGCGTGAAGCTGACGGTGGTGGAGAGTTCGCGGGAGTTCGCGAGCCATCAGCCGTCGCCGTCGTGGCTGTCGACGGATCAGAACAGTTTGAGCGGCAAGGTGCTGTCGTTGCCGAAGAGGGAAGATATCAACCTGCCGGTGAATGAGCAGCTGATTGTGGAACTTTATTCGAAGTGATAGCTGCTAGCTCCTAGCTTTTAGCTTCTAGCTCCTTTGTGCGTGAAGCGGGAGATTGAAAAATAAAAGGTTGAATGGAGAAGGGAATTACCAGCCTGCTGGCTCAAAGTCGATAACCTCGAACTCGGTACCAAGGGCTAGAGGCTAAGAGCTAAGGGCTAGAAGCTGCATTTTAATCATGGAGTGAAACGGCACAGCCGCTGCAAAATGCATCGCGGCGCTCGCTGTGCGGAGATATCGATATGCTTTGGAGAGGATTTCAAAAACCGAAGCGTCTGGCGGTTGACACCGACACGCTTACCGAGAAGTTTGGCAAGTTCAGTGCGCAGCCGTTTGAGCGCGGGTTCGGCACAACGATTGGCAACGCGCTGCGACGGACGCTGCTGTCGTCTATCGAGGGCGCTGCGGTCACTGCGGTTCGGATCGAAGGGGTTCTGCACGAATTCCAGTCGATCACGGGCGTGGTGGAAGATGCGACCGACATTCTGCTGAACCTGAAGCAGATTCCGTTCAAGCTGAACGGAGACGGGCCGAAGGCGCTCTACCTGAACGCGGAACAACCTGGGGTGGTCACCGCCGGCATGATTGAGGCCGATGGGGACGTGGAAATTCTCGACAAAGAAGTCTATATCGCGACCGTGAGCGAAGGCGGGCGGCTGAGCATGGAGATGCGGCTGAAGCGTGGCCGCGGATATGTTTCGGCCGATAAGAACTTCGATTCCGATCTGGGGATTGGTTTCATTCCGGTGGACTCGGTGCACTCGCCGGTGCGGAAGGTGAACTTCACGGTGGATGCGGCGCGTCTGGGTCAGATTACCGACTACGACAAGCTGACGCTCGAAGTGTGGACCAACGGCTCGGTGTTGCCGGCGGATTCGATTGGCCTGGCGGCGAAGCTGCTGAAGGATCACATGAGCATCTTCATCAANNCTGGTGCAGAAGACCGAAGCCGAGATGCTGAAGACGAAGAATTTCGGGCGGAAGTCGCTGAACGAGATCAAGGAAATCCTGGCGCAGATGGGTTTGTCGCTGGGGATGCGGATCGACGAGCAGGGCAATGCGGTGCCGGGACCGACGAGTGTGTTGCCGGCCGCGCAGCTTGCCGCGAGCTACAGCCGGTTCGACGACGACGAAGACGAAGGACTGGATTCGGAACTTCCGATTCAGCCCGAGACTGAGAACTTCTAAAAGCAGGCAGTAGGCAACAGGGAGTAGGGAGTAGAAGAGCCCTAAAGGCAGGGAATAGGCAACAGGGAACAGGCAATAGAAGACCTGTTCCCGACTTTCCCGAAGAGTACGGGACGAAATTCAGATTGTTCAGATAGAGAGACTACGATGCGTCATCGCAATGCAGGATACAAACTGGGACGGAACCCGAGCCATCGGCGCGCGATGCTGCGGAACCTGGTGACGTCCATTCTGTTGGAGGATCGGGTTCAGACCACGGTGGCGAAGGCGAAGGCCGCTCGTCCGCACGTGGAGAAGCTGATCACGCTGGGCAAGAAGGGCGACCTTCATGCGCGGCGGCAGGCGCTGGCGTTTTTGCAGACGGGCGAGGCGGTGACGCGGCTGTTCGACACGGTGGCGCCGCGGTACGGCGATCGCAACGGCGGTTATCTGCGGATTATGCGCGCCGGTTTTCAGCGGGGCGATGGGGCGGAGAAGGTCTTTATCGAGCTGGTCGACGCGGAGCAGGTACTCGATGAGAAGCGCCAGAAGCGCGCCGAGGCTCGGACGAAACGCCGCGAGGAAATGCAGAAGGCGATGGCGGAGAGCGAGAAGGCCGAGGGCGGGGAAGAGAAGGCTTCTTAGGCGGCGAGAAGCGTTTAGCGGGAAACTCTAAGCCAGGAGCTTTTAGCAACGAGCTTTTGGCGGACGACTTTTAGCTGGAGGCGTTTAGCGAAAACGCGAGTCAAAGGCGGTTTGAGAAGGGCGCATCCTTATTGGGTGCGCCTTTTTCTGTTTTGCCGATGAAGGCGGTGCGAGAGGCAAATATTTTGGATGGAGAAGCGGCTGCCGCTGATACGCTGGCTTGATCATGCCAATGGAAGCCGAAGCGGAAGCGGGGCGGGGGTTGCGCGGATTTAGAATCCCGGGACTGGCGAGGCGCCGCGCCCGCATAGCCGAGGAGAAACAGGCACGCGACATACAGACGCGTTTGCTGCAGCGCCAACCGCCCCAACTGGAGGGTTTCGATATCGCGTGCGCGTGGCAGCCGTCCGCGGAAGTGAGCGGCGATTACATCGACGTGTTTGAGCTGGGTCCGGACCGGCTGGCGGTTTGCATCGCGGATGTGTCGGGCAAAGGGATGAGCGCGGTGCTGCTGACGGGGCGCTTGCAGGCGGCGGTGCGGGAGTTTGCTCCGGGCGCGGAGTCGCCTGCCGAGCTTTGCACGCAGGTGAACCAGACGCTGAGCGGACCTGGTCCGCAGACACGATACGTCACGATGTTTTATGGGGTGCTGGAACGGGGTGGGCGGCGGTTGCGCTACGAGAGCGCGGGACACTGCCTGCCTGTGCTGGTACGTGGCGACGGCGGCGTCGAATTTCCGGCCAGCTTCAGTGGTGTGATTGGGATTTTTTCGCACTGGCTGTATCAGAATCAGGAGGTTGAGTTGCGGGCGGGCGACTGCCTGGTGCTGGTGACGGATGGGCTGCTTTCGGCGGAGAACCGGCGGCGTGAGGAATTTGGTTATAAGCGGCTGATCGCAACGGTGGAAAAGGCTCGCGTGCTGGGGGCTGTCGAAACAAGCCGGGAGATTGTGACGGCGGTGGCGAAATTTTCGGGGGGGAAATTTCGGGATGACGCTTCGCTGATTGTGGTCAGGGTTGCCTGAGGAAACTATTGCGTGGCGGAGGCTTGTCGGGCTTCGAGTTTGGTGAGGCGGCGGTCGATGTCGAGCTTGTTGTCGACGGCCTGGATCTGCTTGCTCAGCGAGTCGAGCTTGACTTCGATGGCCTCGAACTTGACGTACATGATTTTCTCGATGGCGTCGAGGCGGGCGGAGATGGTGCGCGCTCGGGCGCCAGGAAATCCTGAATTGCCTTGCGGACGTCATCTACCGTGCTCATGGATTTCATTTCCTAGCGGCCAGCCTGGACGTCAATGCAAATCGTGGGAGCATCTGCACCTATGGTACCGCGCGCCGCCGAGCGCGGATTCAGCGCGGTTGGACTTCGACCGAGGAGGGAAGAGTCAGATCCTTTTGCTTGCCGGTGATCTGGACCTTGATGCCGTTGGCGAGGTACGGTGCGATCACTTCGGGGCGAGCCCAGTCGAGGGTCCAGCCGTCTTCAATGGCGACCAGGGTGTAGCTGCCGGGAATTACGCCATTCAGGGTAAAGCTTCCGTCGGAGTTGCTTTGATCGCGGCGGAAGAGCTCGTGACTGCCGTTGGGATACTGGGGGACGAGAAGGATCATTGCGCCGCCGAAGCCTTTACCGTCGCGTTTGGCGTAGCCGGTGATGGTGGTCGATCCGCTGGCGAGGGTGGCCGCGAGCAGGACCGAATCGGTTGCCACCGTGATGTGAGTGCCGTGAACGTCGGCGCCGGAAGCGGCCATCTGGGTGACAGCGAGTGTGGCGCCCGGGGCGTGAACCTGGACCTCATAGCTGCCAGGCGGCACTCCGTGAAGACCGAACGCGCCGTTGCGGTCTGCGCGTGCGGGCGGGAGCGAAGGGCTTGCATTGGCGGGCAGGAGTATGACGCTGATGCGGTCGGGGAGCGGCTCTCGCGAAGCCATGACCAGCTTGCCGGAGACGTCGACGCCAGTGGCGGAGGTTGAGGAGAAGTCGACGACCTGATCGGTGGTGAGGTCGACGCTTGCGGTACGGCCGGACTCGCCTTGCTGCGGGTACTGGCGAAGGACGTATTGGCCGGGCGCGACGCCGACGAGGTCGCCGACAGGCTGGCCGTGATTGGGGGAACTCATCCAGGTGACGCTGTTAGGTTGGACCTGGTCTGAGCCGAATACCTCCTGGGACAACATGGGCATGGCCATGCCGCGGCCTGAACTTTGGTCCGCCACGCGGAGCTGCACCTGAATGTGAATGGCGGGGACTGCGTGCAGCGACACGTTGACTTCGGTGCGGTCTCCGGCGTTCAGGGCAATCGGCGTGGCCGAGGCGGAGTCGGTGGCGTTTGCATAGAAGGTCATGGGGTAGGCGACATCGAGGGGCGAGTGGGTTTGCTGGTCGTCGGGCAGTGGTGCGCCGCTCGCGTCGGTCTTGCGAGGAGGATGGACGGCGTACCAGGGCGAGGCGGAGACGCCGACGTAATAGGCGCCGGCTTTGAGGCGGGCGAACTCGTAGGTGCCGGTGTCGTCGGTCGTCTGCGAGCCGGCGCCGACAATCTTTCCTTCACCGGTGTTCTCATCAAGGCGGTAGAGATGAACCTGAGCGCCACCGATGGGCTCGCCGGATTCGTCGGTGACGACGCCGGCGACGATGGCGGTGGGGAAGAGCTCGAGGCGCAGATTCTGAGATTCGAGATTGTGGCCGACGATGACGCCAGTGTAGAAGCCATCATGTTCCTGATAGCCGGCGGGGATGTAACCGCGGCGTGAGGCCTGGAGTCGATACTTGCCGGCCTGGAGATGGTCGAAGCGGAAGCTGCCGTTTTCAGAGGTGAGGGACTCAGCAATCTGGGAGCCGCGCGGGCCGGGGGTGGAGAGGATGACGTCGGCGCGATCGAGAGGAGTGCCGCCGGTTGCGCTGACGACGGTGCCGGTGATGGTCCAGAAGCCGGGGCCGGAGAGGGGTTTTTCGGGTTGGTCTTCGGAGGGCGTGGCTGAGGGCTGGGGTGCAGGCGATGGCGGCGGAGGAGGGAGGACTTGCGCGGCGAGGAGAGAGGACAGGCAGAGGAACAGGGACGCTGGGGTAAGGGCTCGGGTCAGGATGCGAGTCGGGAGGTGGTTCATTGGGCGGCCGCCGTGGTGTGGAGGATTTCGAGTTCGACGCTGGCGGTACCGCCGGGGTCGACGGTGATGGTCTGGCCTTTGCCAGCCCAGGCGGCGAGGGCTTCGGTGGAGTGGAAGTCGATTTCCTGGGGTGAGTCGCAGGCGACGACACGATAGGAGCCGGGCGCAAGGTTGGGAATGGTGAACTGGCCGGCGGACTGCGTCGATCCTTCGGGGAGATTGCCTGCGGTGGAGAAAAGGGGAATGGCGTAGATCCAGACGCGTGGCAGTTCGCCGGAGGCGCCGGGGGTGTCGGGGGTGGTTGCTGTCTGGCCGGCGATCTGGCCGGAGATGGTGCCTGCGTCGTTGCGCAGGGTCACTTCGATCGGAGGGGAGTCGCTGCCGGGAATAATGATGAGGGGGTTACTGCCCAGATCGGTGCCGCCGCTGGTGATGGAACTGATGTAGGTGGGGGGAAAAGGCTGGGCTTCGACCCAATAGCGGCCAGGCTGGGAGATGTTGAGCCATTCTGTATCGCCGTCCTGGTCCAGTCCGCCGCCAGCTCGCCCTAGACCGAGGCCGTCGGCCGGGACGAGAAAGAGGTTCATGCCGGGGCCAGTGGACGCGGGCTGCGAGGCATCGGTGTTGGTGACGAAATCGCGATGGATGACGACCGGGATTCTTGGAATGGGCAGGATGCCGATGGCGAAGGTGACGGGAGCGCCGTTGACCTGGAAATCGGTGCGGCCCCACTGCTGGGTTCGGCCGTAGGCGTGAGCTTCCATGGACCAGGCGCCGCTGGGGACGCTGGCGTGTACGACTCCCTCGCGGCGGTCGTAGCGAGCGGGGATGCCAGTGGGGCGGCCACCACTGTCGATGATGTCGAAATTCGCGGGGGAATCGTCGCTGTGAAGGAGCGCAGTGACGGGGAAGAATTGCTGGCGGGTGACGGTGAGGTCGGCTTCGGCCTGCTGGCCGGCGGTGACCGCGATGACTCCGGCGGCGGAAAGCTCGGTGACGCCGGGGTAGTAGAGAGCCGGATAGCCCCAGACGGGAGCGTGGTCGTTGGTGGGTGAGCCGGGGCGGTCGAGCGAGGCCTGGGTGGAGACCATGTAACTGCCGGCCAGGAGATCGGGGATGCGGAACGAGCCGTCGCTGCGGGTAGTGGCTTCGCCAGCGACGGTCCAGCTGGCGCGGCCATTCTGGAATTGCCGGGAAAAGACCTGGACGCGGATACCGTCGGCGGGATCGGCGGTGGAGAGGGTGACGTGGCCGGAGATCATGGCGAGGGGCTCGATGCGGAAGGTGAGGGCGGGCATGTCCGGGCCGACCTCGATTCGGCGAGGAGGGGCGGTTTGCACGTGACGCATGGCCAAATGCATCGCCATTCCTGCCATGGGCGCGCCGAAGCCCTGGTAGCCGGGTTTCTGGACGGAGACGGAATATTGGTTGGCGGGGACGTTGTCGAAGGAGAATTCGCCGCCGCTGCCGGTGAGCATGGCGTAATCCTGATCGAGAGAAACGAGGGCGCGGGCGATGGGCTGGCCGCTGATGGCGTTCACAACGGTGCCGCGGACGGAGTAGCCTGGGGCGGCGGTCGTGTCCTGAGGGTTGTCCTGAGCGATGGCTTGATGGGTGGACAGGAGCGCGACGAGGAGGGCCGCGATGAGGATGGGCGGCCGGAGGCGACGGTTCAGCAATGGGAGCAGGGGGTGCACGAAGGCTTGCAGCTATTCTCCTGCCTTATGGAGAAAAATCAAAGGCTGGAGAATAGACGTGTTGTGGAGGGGAAAATGTGCGGCGGAGTTGAGAGCCGCGCAATTCATGGAATTGTAACGGTCACGGTTCGCATCAACCTTTATATTTTCAGCTATGTCCGCCGAACCCCTGACGCTTGAGAGCGTCGCAGGGCAGGCTCCGGGGTGCAGGATCCTGCGCCTGACGGGCCCGCTCACACTGAGCAGCCTTTTCGATTTTCAGACCACACTGAGAGCCGATCCTCCGCCAACCCTGATCCTGGACCTGACGGCGGTGCCGTACATGGACTCGGCGGGGATGGGGGCGATCATCAACTACTTCGTTTCGTGCCAGCGGGGCGGCAAGAAGCTGATCGTGGCCGGCGTGAATGGGCGGGTGATGGAGCTGTTCAAGATGACGAAGGTCGATGCTCTGCTGACGATGAAGGGAACAGTGGCTGAGGCTGAGTTGGCGGTCTGAAAAAGCAGGGAACGGGGAACAGGGAACAGGGAACAG
>PMSS01000449.1 GCA_003167515.1 Acidobacterium sp.
AGGCTAATGCGACCAGGCTTGCTGTGGGGATCGCGCTGGCGCAAGATGGCCACGTTTGTCGGCCTGGAACCACTTTCCGTCGAGACAGGCGTGGTACTCGCCCTGTTGCTCGGTGCGACAGCCCACGCAAACAAGTGGGCCGGCGTTTCTAGATGTATCCGCCTCATTGATGGCACACGAGTACTTCACAGGCACGCGGATGGAGAGAAAGCGCACGGGTCCGCAGAAGATGAGGCAGATCCAAACCAGCGCGTAGTGCACAGCACCGTGAAGGAGCAGTGGCAGAAGATTCCTGCCTTTCTTTCCGATGATCCAGTCCGGCTGAAGGGGGAAGTCCGCAATCAGGTGGGCAAGAAGCAGGGCCATGACGGTGGCGGCGATTGGTTGCATAGAAACGTCCAAGTTTGCGTTCTTGTACAGAGGGGTACAAATTCAAAAATAGGCCTGGATGATTCGCTCCATTACATTGACTGTCTCGGTCAGCTGCCAATAGTAGCCGCGCCTGAGGTTCCTCGAAACGGTTGAGATGTCGAGTGCCAGCTTCCGGGCAGTTGCGTCCTGACGGGCGGTTTGTATTTGCATATTGATCGTGGCCCATTGCTTTGCCGTGGTTCTCTCGAGAAGCGTATCCTGGAGGCGATAGATCGCATTCGCAATAGAGTCGAAGAGATCTTTCCCGGACTCGAAACTTGTCAGCATGCGATACTTCGGGGACCCTGATTTTAGCCGATCAGCCGCCTTTCGGGCTCTCTCGAAGGCCTGGCCGCCGGCGTATTGGTTCACCGGTATTCTATTGGGCTCACTGACCGAGCCGATTCCCACCGCGATCCAAAGCTCGAACGGATAGAAGAGACGTCGCAGATCAAATATCACGCGGGGAGCGTACTCTGGTTCACGCAGAATCACCTGAAATTCGTCCCACGCCGTAATTGTGTAGGGGGACAGGATCAGTTTCTGCGCGAGGTGGAACCGCGATACCGCAGAAAGGCGACGATCCCGCTTAGGGCGAAACGATTCGATCTTCCGGGAACCCACGACGTCCGCTGTGATCACTGCGTAGCGCTTTCGATTGGATGCTGGGGACATGGGATACTTGTACAGTATCGTACAAATATTGATATTTGTACACTAACGTACCATGAACACGGTCTGGAGGGAGGGCGGACGATTTCGAATCGTACTATCGATCCGAAAGCTGAATGTTGCCTTCACGCGCTGGGTTCTGCCAGCAGCCTCTTCCAGGTTTTTTGGTTGCGGCGGTAGCTTTTCTTGAGGTCTTCGAGGATTCTTTCGAAGTCGGCGTGTTCGCGGAGGCGGTTCCAGGCTGGGTTTTTCGAGAACCAGGGATAGTTTTCGTTGCCTAAGTAGATGGCGCGGCGGAGCCAGTGGAGGGCTTCGCTTTCGTCTCCGTCGACGGCGAAGTAGGTGGCGAGGCGATAGGCCATTTCGCTGTCGGCTTCGGCGGCGGCGATGGTTTCTTCGGCGATGAGCGAGGCGGCTCGGTCGCGGTTGCCGATTTGCACGTAACACATGGCGAGCGTGGGGACGGCGATACGCATGGAGCTGTCGTCGCGGATGACGTCCTCAAGCATCTCGATGGCCTGGTGGAGGTCGCCCTGGCGCATGCGCTGNNTCTTCTTCGGCCAGCTCGAGCTGGTTCTGGTACTGATAGACGCGGGCGCGGTGGTTGTAGACGACGGCGGCGCTGGAGGGGTTGAGCATGAGGGCGCGGTGGAACTGGTCGAGGGCTTCCTCATACATGCCGTCGACGCGGAGGGTGATGCCGGCAACGAGATGGACGTTCCAGTCGTTGGCGGCGGTCGAGAGGAGGTGCTCGATGCCGTGGCGGGCGCTTTCTTTTTCGCCGCGGGAGAGGAGCATGTAGACGCGGTAGAGGTTGGCTTCGACGGAGCCGGGGTCGAGATCGAGGGCGCGGTCGAGGGCTTTGCGCGCGGCCATGACGTGGAGGTGGCCACCGAATCCGTAGCGGGTGTACTGGAGCTCGGCGATGCCGAGTCCGCTCCAGGCGGGAGCGTAGGTGGGGTCATGCTCGACGACGGCCTCGAAGAGCTCGCGGGCGCGATCGAGATCGGAGCGGCTGCCGGTGCGCTGCATGAAACCGGAGAGGAGGGCGCGGGCCTGCAAGTATTCCTCGGAGAGCTGTTCGCCAAGGCGGCGGGTGCGCGGGGCGACGGGCTGGGCTGGGGGGTGGAGCTGGCCGACGCCCTGGAGCGAGGCAAAGACTTCGTTGCAGATCTCGGTCTGGACAGCGATCAAGTCGAAGGAGGGGACGCTGATGCCGCCGCCGCCGCGGACGCTTTGGCGCTCGACTTCAAGCAGCTGCCAGTTGAGGTCGAAACCCTTATCGGAGCGGAGGAAGTTGCCGGTGAGGACCCAGTCGACGAGGAGTTTCTGGCCGATTTCGAGAGGGTCCATCTGCGCGGTGGGCACGTACACAAGTGCGCTGGAGGGACGGACGATGAGCGAGGACATGCGGGCGATGCGGGCGGCAATGGCGTCGGCGAGAGCGAAGCCGTAGAGGGGTGCGACGTCGGCGGCGCCGAGGTTCTGGAAGGGCAGGACGAGGATGGTGTTGTGCTCGGCTTTTTCGTCGGAGGACTCGCGGAAGCGCTCGGCGAGCATGGAGAGGATGCCGGTGGTGCGCTTTTCCTGTTCAGCCACGGTGGAGGGCGGGAGGACGGCGGCAGCGTCGCCGGGGATGATGCCGGTTTCGAGCTGCAGCGTTTTCATGATGGTCTTGAGGGCTTCGCGGACTTCGGCGGCGCTGGCGTAGCGTTCGGCCGGAGTCTTTTTGAGGCAGCAGAGGATGACGGAACTGAGCTCGTCGGGGATGCGGTCGAGGGGCGGAGGGTCGACGTACTGGATGGCGCGGATCGACTGGAACTCGTCGCCGTCGGGGCGGGCGAAGGGATGACGGCCGCTGGCGAGCTCGTAGAGGATGACGCCGAGGGCCCAGAGGTCGGACTGCATGCTGCTTTGGCCGGTAACGAACTGCTCGGGGGCCATGTAGGCGATGGTGCCGCCACGGGCGGTGTAGGTGGCTATGGGCGGCGTGCCAGGCTTGCGGCGGGAAGACTTGGCGGGATCGAACTCGGCCTCTTCGGGAGGGAGACGGCGGGCGAGGCCGAAGTCGAGGATCTTGACGAGGCCGCCGTCGGTGAGCATGACGTTGGCGGGCTTAAGGTCGCGGTGGAAGATGCCGAGGGTGTGGGCGGCGGAGAGACCGTCGGCGATCTGGATGCCGACGGAGAGGACGAGCTGAAGGCTGGCAGGACCTTTGGCGATGAGCTTGTCGAGGGACTGGCCGGGGACGTACTGCATGACGATGAAGGCTTCCTCGCCTTCTTCGCCGACTTCGTAAATGGCGCAGACGTTGGGGTGCTCGATGGCGGAGGCCATGCGGGCTTCGCGGAGGACGGTGGTGCGCATTTGTTCGAGGGTGAGGGCGCCGCGCTTGAGGATTTTGAGGACAACGGGGCGCATGAGCTGCGTGTCGTTGGCGAGGTAGACGACGCCGCTGCCGCCGGCACCGAGTTTGCGGTCCAGCTCATAGTGGGTGATGGTGCGCTTCATTGTCTGGGTTCAGTTTACCGGAGGGCGGTGTGGGTAAAATGTGATATTCTTACTTCTTGAATAGGGGGTAAAGATGCCGAGCAGTACCGTCAGCAGCAAGGGACAAGTCACGATTCCTCAGGAGGTTAGGACCCGGTTGGGGCTGCGGGCCGGGGATCGGGTGGAATTTGTGGAAGAAGGCGGGAAGACGTTCCTGGAGCCGGCACGAGAGCGGGCTAATTCCTTCAGCGAATTTATCGGCATAGCACCCTATTTCAAAAACATTGACGAGATCAATGCCTGGGTGAGAGAGATGCGGGAGGATGATCGAACTCCGGAATGAGGACGGCCATTGACACCAATGTCCTCTCAGCGATCTGGGGCGGTGAATCCGCTGCAAGCCGGGCCTCTCAGCTTCTGGATGAGGCCGGCAAACGTGGCGGGCTGGTGATTGTCCCTATCGTATATGTCGAACTGCGGGCCCATCCGAACCTCGCCGAGGGTTTTGTAGACAGATTTCTTCAAACGATGCGTGTGGCAGTGGAGTGGACTTTGGAGCAAGAGGTCTGGCTGCTTGCCGCGGAGCGATTCGAGCGATATGCGCATCGCCGGCGCCGAGAAGGGGCGAGCGAACCGAAGCGATTCCCTGCGGATTTTCTGGTCGCGGCGCATGCGCTATTGAGGGCGGACCGGCTCGCCACATTCGATCTGAGAAGCTATCGGGCGGACTTTCCTGAACTGCAGCTTGTTAAGCCGTAAGCGTCAGTCGCCGGCGACGACTTTGCGGATGCGGATGCCTTGTTTGTTGAGTTCTTCGACGAAGTCTTCGAGGCGGACGAGGAAATCCTGGCCGGCGCGAACGTAGCGGGGCATGGAGTCCCATGCTTCGCGGACTATCTCGGGGTTTTCGGCGAGGATGGCGGCAGCGCCGGCGGCGGAGGCGAGGAGAGCGGCCTTGCGGCGGCCGGTGATGAGCAGGAGCGCGCCGAGGGCGAAGGAGCCGGCTGCGGCGACGCGGGTCCAGGGGATTTCCGAGAGGCTGGATTCAATTTGCCGAGTGATCTTCATGAGTTGTGTCTTGCTGTCCTGAATGTTGCTGTCCATGGTATCTGAGATGGGTGGCCTCTAGTCCAGATCGAATTCGCGGAGTGGTTTGCCGGTGTCAGGGGTTTCTTTGGCTTTCTTGAGGGCTTCGGCGAATTTTTTGTTGAAGACGTCTTCGCGGTTTTTCTCGGCTTCGAGGGACTGGCGGAAGATGCTCTCTTTTCGCTCTTCCTGTTCGCGAAGGGCGCGGGTGGCCTGATCGAAGTCTTCAAAGGTACGTTTGCGGGGGGCCGGTGTGTGTGCGATGACGGCTCGGGTGGCGGCGTCGATTTTGAGCATAGCGCCGCAGTCGGGGCAGGTGACATCGAAGGTCGAGTTGGGTTGCGATTTGGCCATACTGCTGTGTCCTGGGCGAAGTGCTTCCAGAGGGTGAGTCTATCGCAAGGGAGGGTGGAGGGTACAGGGTGGAGGGTACAG
>PMSS01000217.1 GCA_003167515.1 Acidobacterium sp.
CCGGTCATCTTCTACTGCCAGCATCAGACGGCGCCGTTTCCCGCGCGCATCTGGATTCCGCCGTTCTCCGATCCGATCTCGTCGAACATCAGCCCTTATGTGAGGAGTTGGTTTAATGTCATCGGCACTAATATGACGGCCTATCTCGATGAGCACCAGATGCCCGGCGCCATTAGCGAATCGCAGTTCGATAACTGGTATCCGGGGTTCGTCGATTATGCCGGGTCATTTCGTAACGAGATATCCTTCTTCACGGAGACCGCGCTCTACCGCTACGCCACTCCGCGCTTCTACACGGTGGATGAATTCCCAAAGGATATGCAGGATCTGAAGGCCCTGACCATGTACACCACGCCGTGGCAAGGCGGCTGGTGGAGGCTGAAGGACGCGGTTGATTATATGGTTGCGGGATCGATGTCCGTGCTCGATACTGCCGCCCGCTATCGGGAGACTCTCCTCTACAACCGCTATCAGGCAGCGCGGGACAACATCAGGCGATTCGAGCAGGGACCACCGTTTGCCTATGTCATTCCCAGCGTGCAGGCCGACGCGCCGGAGGGTCAGTTGCTGGCGCACATTATGCAGGAGAATGGGATTGAGATTCGGGAGTCGCAGACAGGGTTTCGGGCGAATGACCGCGATTATCCGGCCGGCTCCTGGGTCATCCTGATGAACCAGCCCTACACCTCGCTGGCAAAAGAGCTATTCGAGGTACAGAGATACCCGTCAGCATTGTTTACCGAGAGTTCTAAGCCTATTGACTTACCTTACGATGTCACGGGTTGGACGCTGCCCATGCAGATGGGTGTCCGCGTCGATCCGATCACCGATCCGATCACCGACGATCAGCTTGCGCACCTGAAGGTTGAGACCGACCTTGATGCACCGCCGGCGGAAGTGCAGGGGAGCGGCGGCACATTTATTGTGAGTCACGAGTCCAACGCGAGTTTTCGCGTAATTAACGATGTGCTCGCTGCGGGAGGCTCGGCCGGATTTGCTCAGGATGAAGCAAAGACCTCGGGAGGCATGGAAAAAGGCGCGATCGTATTGGGTGGAGTTAGCCGTGCAAGCATCGGTGACTTATCGAAGAAATACGCTGTATCGGTGTTGAGCGCGGACAAAGCTCCCGAACACGTGATCGCGATTCATAAGGCACGCATAGGGCTCTATCGACCCTGGGATGCATCGATTGACGAAGGGTGGACGCGCTGGATCCTGGAGCAATACGGCTATGCGCCGATCAGCCTGTATAACGCCGACATGCGAGCCGGCGGCCTGCGCGATCGCGTCGATGTGTTGATCCTGCCGGATATGCGCCAACAGCAATTGATGGAGGGTTTCCGGGAGGGTATCGTGCCCGGACAATATGCCGGCGGTCTGGGCGAGGAGGGGCTGGATAACCTGCGGGAGTTTGTGCGCCACGGCGGAACGCTGATTGCGTTCAATCAGACAGCGGCGACGCTCGTTCCATTGCTCTCTCTGCCGGTGACGAATGTTCTGGAGGGAGTCAAGAGCGACAAGTTCTTCTGCTCAGGCGCGCTGCTCCGCGTTGAGCTTGGCTCAGTTGATCGGCCCGTGACGTGGGGACTGCCCGGCGAGCCGATTGTGATGTTTGAGCAGGGTCCCGCATTTACGACGCAGGCGGGATTCCACGGAGCCGTGCTGGCGCGATATCCGAAGGACAGCAATCCGCTGGAGAGCGGGTTGCTGCTGCATCCGGAGGCGATCGAGGACAAGATCGCCGCGCTCGAAGTGCCTTACGGAGGCGGGCGGATCTTTTTGTACGGATTCAAGCCGCAGTGGCGGGCGCAGTCGCACGGGACTTACAAGTTTTTCATGAATGCACTCTACAAATACGATCAGCCGCCGTTCGCGAAACCTGAGCCTGCGGAACAAAAGGATCAAAAAGAAAAGGCAGAATAGGACTGCGGATTTGCTTTGCGCCATGCAGAGCAACGAGAATTGTTGTGTTCAAGAGGGGCCTCGATGAATCAGCACGAACCTGCGATTCGCGCGCCGCGCGGCAACAGCCGAACCGCGCGTGGATGGATTCAGGAAGCGGCGAAGCGGATGCTGATGAACAATCTTGATCCTGAGGTCGCCGAGAAGCCTGCGGAACTGATTGTCTATGGCGGTCGAGGCAAGGCGGCGCGCAACTGGGAATGCTTTCACAAAATCGTCGAGACCCTGGACCGGCTTGAGAATAATCAGACCCTTCTCATCCAATCGGGAAAGCCTGTTGCCGTGCTGGAAACGCAGCCGCTCGCGCCGCGCGTACTCATCGCCAACTCGAATCTTGTGCCGCACTGGTCTAACTGGGATGAATTCGACAAGCTCGATCGGGCTGGGTTGATGATGTACGGCCAGATGACGGCCGGTTCCTGGATCTATATTGGGACACAGGGCATTCTGCAGGGAACCTACGAGACATTTGTGGGCGCGGCGCAACGCCACTTCAACCGCACGCTGGCGGGAACCATTACCGTCACTGCGGGCCTGGGCGGGATGGGTGGCGCGCAACCGCTGGCCGTCAAACTGGCTGGTGGCGTGAGCATCTGCGTGGAGGTCGACGCGAGCCGCATCCAGCGCAGGCTCGATACGCGGTATCTCGATAAAGCGACCGGCTCGCTGGACGAAGCAATTGCGATGGCGCAGCAGGCAAAGGCCGCTCGGCAGGCGCTTTCCATTGGGTTGATGGGCAACGCGGCTGAGGTTTTGCCGAAGATGGTGGAGATCGGATTCACTCCCGATCTGGTGACGGATCAGACCAGCGCCCACGATCCGATGTGGGGATATCTTCCGATTGCCCGCGCGGATGAAGATCTGAATACGGTGCGCGCGAAGCAGCCGGAGGCCTACATCGGACGTGTGCAGTCGTCGATCGCCGCGCATGTGCAGGCCGTTTTGAAGATGCAGGATCGGGGCGCCATTGCCTTCGATTATGGAAACAATCTGCGGACGCAGGCGCAGATCGCAGGTGTGACCGATGCGTTTTCTTATCCGGGATTCGTGCCGGCGTTTATTCGCGATTCGTTTTGCGAAGGCCGTGGACCATTCCGTTGGGTCGCGTTGTCTGGGGATCCCGCCGATATCGCGGCAACGGATCAAGCGCTGCTGCAGCTATTCCCGCAAGATCGTCGGCTGACGCAATGGCTGACGTATGCCGCCGATCAAATTGCATTCCAGGGTTTGCCGGCGCGCATCTGCTGGCTGGGTTATGGGCAGCGTGATCGTGCCGGGCTCCTCTTCAACCAGATGGTGCGCGATGGCCGGCTGAAGGCTCCCATCGTAATCGGGCGCGATCATCTCGATGCGGGCTCGGTGGCGAGTCCCTACCGCGAGACGGAGGCGATGCTTGATGGTTCCGATGCGGTGTCCGACTGGCCGCTGCTCAATTTCGCGACGGGCATAGCCAGCGGCGCGTCGTGGATGAGCTTTCATCATGGAGGAGGCGTTGGCATGGGTTATAGCCAGCATGCGGGGCTGGTTGCTGTAGCCGATGGGAGCGATGAAGCTGAGGAGCGGCTGCGGCTGTGCCTGAGGAACGATCCCGCGCTGGGCGTGGTCCGCCACGCGGACGCGGGATACGAACGTGCCATCACGGTGGCGCGGGAGCGCGGCGTCGACATGCCAAGCCTCAAATGAAAGCCGACCTGCTGATTCGCGGAATATCGCAGCTGGTGACCGCGGAGGGTCCGGGACCCAAACGCGGTCCGGAGATGCGTCGGCTGAAGATCATTGAGCGCGCGGCACTCGCCGTCGCCGATGGCGTGATTCTCTGGGTCGGGCCGGAAGCCGATTGGGCGGGAGAAGCAACGGCGACGGTCGATGTGCAGCACCGCGCTGTTGTTCCAGGGTTGGTCGATCCTCACACACATGCGGTGTGGGCGGGTGATCGTCTGGCGGACTTCGATGCGCGCGTTGCAGGCGTGCCTTACGAACGCATCCTGGCGGCGGGCGGCGGCATCTGGAGCACAATTCGCGTGACATCGGCAGCATCGCACGACGAGTTGATCGCACTTGCCAAGCCGCGCATCGATGCACTGCTGCGATCCGGTGCGACGGTCATCGAGGTGAAATCCGGGTACGGATTCAGGCCCGAGGCTGAGATCGCGATGCTCGATGTGATCCGGACCCTGGCGGCCGGCACACCCGCTCGGATTATTCCTACGCTGCTGATCCATGTGCCGCCGGCCGGAGCAGCGGAGCGCGCGGCTTACGTGTCGGACGTGTGTCAGACGCTGGTTCCCGAAGTGGCGCGGCGGAAGCTCGCTCAGGCTGTGGATGTATTCGTTGAGAAGGAAGCATGGAGCGCGCAGGAAGCGGAGCGGATTCTTACCAGCGCACAACAGCACGGCCTTGCAATCAAACTGCATACCGAGCAGTTCCAGCGCGTGGGCGGGCTTGAACTCGGCTTGCGCATGGCGGCGCTGAGCGTCGATCATCTGGAGGCCTGCAGTGCGGAGCAAGTGGCCTCGATGACTGGCAGCCCGACCATCGCGACGATTCTTCCCGGAGTGTCACTGCATCTGGGGTTAGCGCCGGCGCCGGGCCGCAAGCTGATCGATGCTGGCGCGGCGGTCGCGGTTGGCACGGATCTCAATCCCGGGTCGAGTCCGATATTCTCAGCTTCGATGGCACTCGGTCTTGCTGTTCGCCTGAATGGTTTGACGGCGCAGGAGGCGCTGGTCGCCGGAACGGTGAATGCCGCATGCGCCCTTGGAGTCAGCGATGCGGGACGCATCGAACCTGGATTGCCGGCGGATTTCCTGGTGCTACAGGGTGCAGACTGGCGTGAGCTGGTCTACACGCTGGGCAGCAATCCGGTGCGAGAAGTGTGGATAGGCGGCGAGAAGGTCGCGGGATGAGATTGTCACTCAGCAACGAAGAGGCCAGCCGGTGACCACGCTCTATCGTCCCGAACTCCTTTACGCGAATGGCGGGTTCGTTGGGAACCGTGGTCTTCTCGTAAGCGACAGCGGCAGCATTCTTGCCATCACCACTGCGGATGCACCGTCGGACACGGTCGTCGATCTTCCCGGCAAAGCGCTTCTGCCAGGCTTCATCAACGTGCACTCACACGCCTTCCAGCGGCTCATCCGCGGCAAGTCGGAATCGAGAGCCGTAAGCGGGAAGGATTTCTGGTCATGGCGGGGCACGATGTACCACGCTGCAGCGCAACTCGATCCCCAGCAGGTTTACGACGTCGCACGTATGGCGTTTCTGGAGATGGCGCTCGCAGGCACGACGACGGTTGGTGAGTTTCACTACCTTCATACCGCTCCGG
>PMSS01000048.1 GCA_003167515.1 Acidobacterium sp.
GGCCTGTTGGCAACAGTTGAAGCTCTCAGATCGGCACGCTTCACACCGTGTTCGCAGCCCATAGGAAATGACCAACATCTCAGGTGGTTGGACTCATCTTAAGGGAAAAAACTTGAAGGATTCGAGTTGCGCGCCATTTGCAAATGCCCTTGAGTAGGCCACCCGAAAATCTCGCCCCTCAACGGGTAACCATTCGTACTTGAGCAGATCCAGAAGAGTTAGCTGCAAATTTGAGCTCTTGTTCAAAGCCGGAAGTAGCGCTTCGAAATGGAGAATGGCAAACCCATCATTCGGTTCGACCCAACGCCAGTGATCCCAGACAATCAAAATGAAGTGCACGTTTGCGTAGGAGTTAAGGCTCTTGGGCAACTTCGCTCCGAGAAAATCAGGATGCGTCCTCGCGTAATCGCGAACGGTTTGAAGTTGTTGTACACCCTTGGCGATCTCTTCATCTCTCGCGATCTGCTCCACACTCCTATTGGGTTTTCGTACCCACTTGAGTTCTGCCAGCACTACGGTCGAGGATGCTTCATCCGCAAGAAGTACATCAATCTCGCCACTTTTGTCTGGAAGGTCAATCGAGTGGTCCACCCAAAATTTGGCCGTCGCTTCCCTCAACCGTAGGCGCATTGCATCTTCCTTGTCGATGTTTTGCGCAGAGAACATCGCATCATATTTATAGGAAAAGAATCGAATGATGTTGTCATCCACCGCGCTCGCCAAAGGAAATTGCGGCGCGACGGCAAGGTTGAAATCATCCAGTGGTACAAATGGATTTATACACACAGTCGCGCCAGGATTCGCCGCCGCGTCCATGGTTAGGTCTGAGACCATCGCCTCACACAATCCTTTTGGGACCCCCGAAATTCGGCTCAGAGCAGCCACCCACTGCGGACGAGACTTTACCATGACCAAAGACGAAATCGGAATGGGCTGTCCTGGCTTATCGAATGGGTAGCAGATGTACTCATGAATCGAGCAAAGAATCAGCAGGGCGATATACAACGCTTTGAATTCACCCAAGGAATAGCCGCTTAACTGGAATGAATCCGGTCTACGGAAATTTTCGTCAAGCCGCTCCTGGTACTTCGGACGCAACGCGTCAATCAGTGCATTCGAGGGCTCATACCGAAATTTCTTCGCTGTCCCGCCCGGTCTCGCCTGGTGATAAAGCTCTCCAAGTAAGCGCATGGCAAGCGGCGATTCGGGTTTCTTCTGTCCGCTGTACGGAGTCAAGAAGTCGTGTCCCGTCGGGCGCCACCCCTGTTGAAAAGCTATAACCTGCCGTTGCCGTGGGGAGTCCCAAGGAAGATAGAAACGAACACAGCCGTCCGCCAACAAGTCCACTTGCTCATGGTTCTTGTGCCACATCGGGAATATGCCGAGAAAGGATGTGTATTGCTCGGTCACGGAAAGTGCGTGATTGGCATCCTGTTCAATCGTGGTGTGCCAAGCGTATTTTTGGACTAATTTCGAAGCGGGCCTGCCGTGCTCCGCGATGAACTTGAAACCAATGGCATTTCGGTCGAGCGAAACCATCCTTACTTTGTGCTTGCCGCTGTCGACGCCATACCGTTGCTGCCAAGTCTCTAGCTGGAGCGCCATCGCGGTCAGCAGGGCCCAGCTCGCTTCGTTCGCGGGATGTTTCAGGANNAGCAGCTCATGGCAAGCATCGGCACGATTCTCAACCGCCTGCACCGACGCTCGTAGAGCATCCGATGCTTCACGTTTAAGGAATGGCATAGCGGTACTCGATGCCCAATTATCTCAGGGGTAATTTATGTCGGTCAGGTCTGGAGTTGGCGAAACAACTTGCGGCGGAAGCTTTCGCAGAGAGAACGTGAACCGTGATCCGCCTCAGATCCGCGGCCTCAATCGAACGCTAATCGATGCACAAGCGCATAATCGCCTACGCACTCGCTAAGGCTAGATGCCCTGTGGCGCTTCTATCGTGCATGTCAGCGGCATGGAGGCCGCTCATATGCGCAAGAAGAACAGACGGCCAATCGGTCGCAAGATCGTCCTGAAGCTCCCTGACCTGGACCACGCCAAGGCTGCGGTACTAAACAGCCTCAGCTCCCCTCACTCAAGGAGAAACTACAAGTATGCGATGGAGCAGTTCATCGACTGGTACTGCTCCGAGCCGCGGTTAGCACTGAATCGAACGGTAGTGCTGCGGTTTCGGCTCCACTTGGAGTCTCTGGGCTTGGCAGCTGGGACCGTGAACCAGCGCCTGGCGGCAGTCAGGCGGTTGGCTTATGAGGCCGCAGATTCGGGCTTGCTCAGTCCGGAGCTCGCCGCCGGTATCAGGCGGGTCAAAGGGGCAAAGCAGCTGGGGGCACGTACGGGAAACTGGCTGACTCAGGAGCAGGCCAGGCTGTTGCTAGAGAAAGCCGACGGAGACAGCTTGCGCAGTGCCCGCGATCTCGCGATGATCTCTGTGCTCGTAGGCTGCGGCTTGCGACGGGCTGAGCTGTCTGCGCTGACGGTTGAGAACCTACAGATCAGACAAGGACATTGGGCGATTGTGGACCTCGTCGGCAAAGGCAATCATGTCCGTACCGTTCCGATGCCCGTTTGGGTGAAGGATGCTGTCGATCACTGGAGAAGTTTGGCAAAGGTGACGTCGGGCCGAGTCTTCCGAGCTGTTAGCCGCCATGGGACGCCCTGGGGCACGGGGATCTCCGAGAACGTGATTTGGTACGTGGTGCGAAGAGTCGCTGCACGCATGCAGATGGACAGTCTTGCGCCACACGATCTCCGTCGAACCTGCGCTAAGCTCTGCCATGTGAATGGCGGCGAACTGGAACAGATCCAATTCCTGCTTGGTCACGTGTCCGTGCTGACTACCGAGCGGTACCTTGGCTGTAAACAGAATCTGGAGAAGCCCGTCAACGATCGGTTCGGTTGCCTCTTCCATCGGCAATCCGTGGGTTCACGGTAAGGCCTGGTATCACCAACCGACCAGTGAACCTGCCGAAAAGGTGACTTTCGGAGAGCTAACCGATTGACGGTCCTTCTTACATTGGGCCCAAAGGTCGCCGAGCGTGAAAATCGAAACCATTGCTTCGTACCTATCGCCTACTGGGCCTTGACGCTCAGATGTGCGTGGTATTGCGTGGGCTTTCCGTTTTGGGAGTAAATTCCGAATCTACAGCTTTGGAACTCCCGGAATAGGGTTAGCACAGGAATCTTGCGATCCGAACTCCCGAGTGTTCCCATATGTCCATCCGCACTGACCCAGAAGATAATCTCGATTTGTTGCCCGGCAGACGCCGGGTCTGAGATTTTGTGCGGAAGATCGCAGCCGGTGATCAACTTACGTGTCTGAGCGTCATCCAGTTCAGGGATAGGTTCACCGGAAGTCGTGGTGAAATGAAGGACAAGAGGCATTTCCATCTGTCGCGGGGCTCCGTCCACTAAGAACGGCTTGAACTTATATTGCAACGCGACCTGTTTAACGAAGGGCGCAAGCTCTCGATTGTCGTCGGAGTTGTATGGAGAGGCTTCGCGGACCTGCCCCGTACGGTCGGTGATCGCGTGGACGATGAGATNNGTCCAGTCGGCCCTCGCGAACTGGCGGCCAGTGGACGTCCTTGGGCGCAGACTGAAGAAGGGACTCTTCGGTTGCAGTGGAGACAACACTTGTGAGAATGCGACCGGAGGGCGCTGTCGGATTCGTAACGGTTAGCTGAGTACTATCGGGTTTCCAGTCCTCAAGTGTTGTGAGTATGCCCTGTAGCTTGGTGTCGTCGCGGGTGCTGACGTGATAGGTGTGGGCTATCGACTTCTCATGGAAGGCGCTGAAACTCTCCAGGCTGAGATAGTGGGTGAAGTCGAGTGTGTAGGAAAGGTTTGTGCCCAGCGACTTGTTGTAGCAAACCTGAGCGAAAGTGAGGTCATCGGTAATGCCGTTACGACGGTCATCACGCTTGATGCAGTAATAGGCGGCGGCTGGAAAGTCGCCGTAAGCGTTAGGCCGACCACGAAGGTCTTTGGCGCGCGCCATTGGATCAAGCAGAGCGGCAACGAAGTTCTGCACCCAACCGGGATAGAAGTCTCCTCTGTCCGATTCCTGAACCTTATCACCACTGACAATGAGGGTCTGACCAAATTCAGGTGTCTCCACCTTGAGATAGTAGCTAGTCGGATCTGCCCAGAACACCTCGATCCGACCATGGTGTTCGGTGGCGCTGGAAGTCTCACCGCTGATTTCGAGAATGGCGTGAAAAGGCGGAGCACCGGGAGTCGTGAGCACGTTAGTCGCGATCATCTGATCCAGCAAAGCGTCAGCCGCGGCGGTATTCGTGGCAGGCGTCTGTGCTGTGGCTGAGACGACGCAACACACGCAGGCCAAATAGGCTAGACGGCTCAATAAAGTTTGGGCAATGAGCATGGCGGCATCATATCAGCCGAGTGTTTCGCATATCAGGCAAGAACAGTAGATCAAGCGAAAACGGCCACGAACATCTACTCCCTGAAAACGGGGTTTCGGAAACTTGCTCAGAGATAGCCGTCGATGTGGCCTCAGTTGGTGCTAAATCGCCAA
>PMSS01000195.1 GCA_003167515.1 Acidobacterium sp.
ACAGCAATGGCCACAGAGCCCGCCAGAAAAGCGGCGCTGATCGCAACCCCGGTCGTTAC
Source organism: Acidobacterium sp. (assembly GCA_003167515.1). Lineage (GTDB taxonomy): Bacteria > Acidobacteriota > Terriglobia > Terriglobales > Acidobacteriaceae > Palsa-343. The sequence continues at coordinate 60 of PMSS01000195.1, forward strand.
GGAGAGATCGCCCGACGCAAAAGGCCGGCTGCGCTTCCTGGGGTGGCGCCGGTCCGATTCAACGTCGAGCAGGTCATTGGCTATGTAGGTGGACGATGCGCACAGGCTGAAGCTGACGAATGCGATCGCCGCGGCGACAAATGCGTCCGCGCGCAGCACGTGCGCCAGCAGCATAGGCACAAAAATCAGCGAATTCTTCGCCCACTGGTGCAGGCGAATCGCCTTGAGGACAGCTTTCGCGGGAGCCGCGCGATCCTCGAATTGCCGCTCCACCGTGACGCCGCGCGAGCGCAGCCGTGCGCGCAGCGCAGGAACGGGATTCGCGATCATCGCCGTGCCCGCATGCTCGAGCAGTGGAAGATCGGCGCCGGCGTTGCCGATGTAGTCGTATCCCTCGTCGCCGAAGGTTTTCCGCAGCCCATCGAGCTTGTTGCCTGCCGTCAGATTCGTTTTGCCGTCGCTGGCCAGCACGCCGTCGAACAGGCCCAGATGGTCGGCAACGCGGTCGGCAAGTTGTCGGTCGGCGCCCGTCGCCAGATACAGCTTGCGCCCCTCACCGCGCTCGATCTCCAGAAACTCGACGACAGAGCGGTTGTAAGGCAGGTGCCGCACGTCGAGTGAAACGCGCGCACCCACTTCCGCCTTAGCCGCTGCCTTGCCCCGCAGAAGCCAGAGGGGCAGCTGAAGCGCAGCCAGCGGGCGGCTTCGCACCAGCACCAGCAGCGAGTCCATCAGCGTGTCGCTCTTAACCAGCGTCCCGTCCAGATCGACGCACAGCGGCCGGCGCGACACTTCCCGCGCCAACTGCTGAACAGGCGACTGGCTCAAGGAAATCTCTCCCATGGTCGTGGATGCAAACCGGGCGAAACAAGCCGCGACGGCGCTGTTTTTGCGGCTCGTCACACCATTGCGGACGAGATCGAAAGGAATTCAACGCAAGTATAGCATCGCAAATTTTGATACCAACCCGACCCAGCGGCTCTGGCCCTGCTCGGAAGTTCCTCTATCGCGCGAGAGTGTTTTCAAGGTCCGGAGCAGGCGTTTCAGAGCCTTTCTCCACCAGCTTTTCCGGGAAGTACGCATTGATCACGTACTGCTCGAGCATCCGCTGCGTATTGAAGAAAGACCCGTTCAGCGCAATCGTGGAGCGCATCACCCGCCGCCACTGCCCCGTGTCTCTGTAGTACATCGGCAGAATTACCTGCTCCAGATGTTCATACATCGAGTTGGCCTCGCCAGGTTCGTCGTCGTGGTCGTCAATCGCCCATCCGGTCACGCCTTCGATCCAGCCCTCGATCCACCAGCCGTCCAGAACGCTCAGGCTGGGCACGCCGTTCAGGGCCGCCTTCATGCCGCTGGTTCCCGAGGCTTCGTAGGGACGCCGCGGCGTATTTAGCCACAGGTCCACTCCTCCCGTGAGAATAGCGCCAAGCTTCCACGCGTAGTTTTCCAGATAAACAATCTTCAGCGGACTGTTGCGCAGCTCCTTCGCGAGTTCGATCACCCGCCGGATCTTGGCCTTTCCCGGTTCGTCCGCCGGATGCGCCTTCCCGGCGTATACGACCTGCAGCCCGCCGTTCTTGTCGGCGCAACGAACCAGCCGCTCGGGGTCGGTAAAGAGAAGGTCGGCGCGCTTGTACGTGGCGGCGCGGCGCGCAAAACCGATGGTGAAGACTTCCGGCCGCATCTCCACGCCGGACGCCGCTTGCACCGTTTCGATCAGCGTCCTCTTCGAGGCGGCATGGGCCTCGACGATTTCATTCTCCGGAATATCGATCGCGTAGCGCAAAGTGACATTGTCCTGCCGCCAGCGGGGCAGATGCCGGTCGAACAGGGTCTGAACCGAGGGCGCCGTCCATGTGCCCGCATGAACCCCGTTGGTGATGGCGTCGATCGTGTACTCCGGAAACATCTGGCGCGAAACTTTGCCGTGCTGCATCGCGACCCCGTTCACGAACCGCGAGAACCGCAACGCCACATAGGTCATGTTGAGCAAACCATCGTGGAAACAGCCGAAGCGCTCCAGCAAGCCCGCGCGTTCTGCGCCGAGGATGCGGTAAGCCTGCTCGCCCGAGAAGCGGTCGTGCCCCGCCGGGACCGGAGTATGGGTCGTAAACACGCAGCGCCGGCGCACAGCTTCGAGGTTGCGTTCGGTCGCGGTCTGCAGGCCCGCGCCATGGAGCTCTTGTTCCAAAACGGGAATGGTCAGTAGCGCGGCGTGACCTTCGTTCATATGGTAGACAGAAGGCTCGTATTCCAGAGCGCGCAGCATCCGAGCCCCGCCAATGCCCAGGATCGCTTCCTGGCGCAACCTGTAATCCGCGTCGCCTCCGTAAAGTTGATCGGTCATGGTGCGATCGGTTGGATCGTTCTGTTCCAGATTGGTATCGAGAAAATAAATAGGAATCCGGTGCCCCGCCACCCCTTCCATGTCGTAGCGCCACGCCCGCACCGCTACCGGCCGGCCCTCAATTGTGACCGTGACCACCGGCTCTTCTGCTGCCAGCGTGGTCTCCGGACTCCACGGCTGTGGCTCCTCCGTTTGAATCCCATTCGCGTCCAGATGCTGTTGGAAGTACCCTTTGCGGTGCGCCAGGGTCACGGCCGCAAGGGGCAGTCCCATATCCGCTGCCGCACGCAACGTGTCGCCAGCCAGAACCCCGAGCCCCCCGCTGTACGTCGGAAACTGCGGAACCACAGCGATTTCCATGGAGAAGTAAGCGACAATGCCGCCTTCGCCTGGTTCTTCCCGCGAGAAGTACTGCGAACGATTAATAAAGCGCATCGCTAAAACGTTTTCTCCGGCCCTGTCCGAGCGCCTGTTTCCTAAGAATATGCCATCTTCTCTCAGTCACGAAGACCATGGCCAACCCTGTGATTGTTACATCGGCGTCAAAATTGCAGGTATGACCCTTCTGTGGAATACTTGTGCCCCATCGTAAACCTCGTTCCGTCAGGAGGGACGCTCGTCGCCCGATGGGCCCATAGCTACCTTCACCCTCAAACAGCATGCGCGGCCGCTGATGCATGCGACCGGTAGATCTCCGCATCGATGGCCGTTCGCGCGCGGTATTCATCGTGAAGCCGCCTGGCAAAATCCACCGCCAGGTCAGCCTGCACCAGATTGACCGTGCATCCGCCGAACCCTCCGCCCGTAAGACGCGCCCCGATCAGTCCAGGCAGCCGTTGCGCCGCCTCTACCATAATGTCGGCCTCCTCACAGCTGGCCTCGAAATCGTCGCGATAGCTGGCATGCGCCGCAGCCATCAGATCGCCCAGCTTCTTCATGTTCCCGGCCGCCAGCGCGTCGGCTGCCGCCACCGTGCGCAGATTCTCGGTAATAATGTGACGGCACCGGCGCAAAACGTTGTCCGGCATCTCCGCACCCCACTTTTCCAGATCCTGCGTGGTCGCGTCGCGCAGCAGAATGATCTCCGGCCGATGACTGCGCAGAATCTCGGTCCCTTCCTCGACCTCACTGCGGCGGATACCATACTCACCGCCCGCATGCGCATGCTTCACCATGGTGTTGGCGATCACCAGGCTCACGTTATTCGGAATCGGGGCAAGCCGGTATTCGAGCGAGCGGCAGTCCAGCAGCAGCGCGTGGTTCTCCGCCCCCGCGCAGGCGATGAACTGGTCCATGATGCCAACGTTGGCGCCTACATAAACGTTTTCCGCACGCTGGCAGAGCTTCGCGATTTGCTCCCGCGCCGGATCCGACTTTGCCAAATGCAGCGCCGCCAGCGCAGTCGCCACTTCGATCGACGCCGACGAACTCAGCCCCGCTCCCAGCGGAACATCTCCCTGCACAGTGAGACTGAACGGCGGCACCGCAAAACCCGCCTCACGCAGGATCTTCACCACGCCCAGCGGATATCCCGACCAGTGACCCCCGCCGTTCTTCGGAAACCCATCGATCTGGTGGCTGACCTGCTCCTGATAATTCTCTGACCAGATCACCGCCCGTCCATCATCGCGCGGCGTGATCGCGGCGAGAGTTCCAAAATCGATCGCCGCCGGCATCACGAAGCCGCCTGCATAATCGGTGTGCTCCCCGATCAGGTTGACCCTGCCGGGAGCAAGAAATACAGCAGGCTCTGCGCCAAACCGCTCCGCATGCTTCTTCTTCACACCCTTGACATCCAGCATGGAGGCCCTGCCCTCTCCCGGAAAAAACTAAAGTACCGGCATTTTTCTTTATTCCTGAACTAGCGGGGAGTGTATCCGCTTTCATCCCAGCATTCCAATATAACTTCCCGGCAAATCCCAGACCTCAACCGTTGCCCTGGCTCTTCAGCTCCAATATCCGATGCGAATTTCAGGTGGCCTCGCGCAGCCGCTCGCCAATCTGCTCCACCCACCCCAGATGCTCCGGCTTCATCAGCACCGAACGCAGACAGGTCACCATTCTGCCCTCACCCGCGTCTGTCCATCCCGCCCCCGGAAACAGTCGCGGGGGCATCTGCGCCAATGCCAGGTGAAGGTCGCGACTGGCAGCCCGATCAAAAACCTCCTGCGCCCGTCGCGACGACTCTGTCAGGGTCGGGGCCCGCATCGCGAACACTACTATGTCGAGGTCTGGTGCTGGACCCGCCACAAACCGAGTGTCGGAAGAGATAATGCTGTGCAACCGCAGAGCCGCCTCCCGGCATTTCTCGAGCTCCTTCGCGAACTCGCCGCCCGGCACAAGGGGCAGCAGTCGCTGCGTCGTCCAGAGAGCGACCGCCGAGGCTCCCGCGCGCGAACACTCCAGACTGATCTCGCCCAGGTGCAACGAGCCCTCGGCAAACAACTCTGCGGCGAACGAACCAACCCCACAACTCGCTCCGGCCTGCGGTGCTTCACCGTGAATGTGCAGTTCCTGTGAGGTGAAATAAGTGCACGGCGAATCGTGCTTGTACCACCGCCCCATCGCGGGATCGCGAAACAGCACGCATCCGCATCCGTAAGGCTGCAAGCCATGCTTGTGCGGGTCGACAACGATCGAATCGGCCTCCGCGATGCGCTCGAAGGCGCGCGCCGCGTCGTCACCCAGGTTTGAAGCCAGCCGGAAGTAGCCGCCATAGGCACCGTCCACGTGCAGCCGGAAGCGATACTTCTGTCGCAAATCCAGAATTGGTCCCAGCGGATCGACCGCGCCCGAACCCGTTGTCCCCAGTGTAGCGACAACCGTTCCCACCTCACCCGAAGCCAGCGCCGACTCCAGATGCGCGAGGTCCATCCGTCCGCTTTCATCGCAGGCAATCGACGCAAACGGAAGCCGCAATACCGCGGTGATCCTCTCATGCGTGTAGTGGGCCTGCTCCGACGCCACGATCTTCTTCCCCGGCATCATCTGCCCGGCGACCCACAACGCTTCGAGATTCGCCAGCGTGCCCCCTCCGGTCAGGTGCCCGACGAATTCCCGCCACCCGAACATCGCGGCGATCTCGCGAACCGCTTCCCACTCCATGCGCGAACTCGCCCGTCCCCCATCCAGCGCGTGATTATTGGGGTTCAGCCACATGGCCATGGCATAGGCTGCCCGCGCTATGGGGTGCGGCGGCTTCAGCATCTGTCCCGCATATAGCGGATGAAAGTAAGGAAAATTGTCCCCCAGCCGCTGCGCCGCTTCCGCAAGCACTGCGGCCATTCGCTCCTCGCCAGGCACCTCAGGCGTCCAGGCCGGAAGCGCGGCGAATTCGCGCTGCAGGCGATCCAGCGCCTCCGCCAGCAAATCCGTATCGCGCATCAGCTCCTGAGTCATGGAATCAACCAGCATACCTGCTTCGAGGCAGCGAAGAGTGCCCTCCGAAGAAAACCGAAACCTTTTTCAAGATCCGCGGTTTCGATAAGTGGATAGCAAAGATAGGAAGCAGGAGGTGGGCGATGAAAACCACAACAAAAGCCACCATGGTTCTTCTGGCGTTGTTTCCCCTGATGAGCGGAGCCGCCGCTTATGCGCAGGACGACGGTGCCGCACAGGCGCAAATTGCAGCCGAGCAGGCACAGATGACCGCGCAGCAAATGATGACCAGCGCAGATATCTCCTCACAGCAGGCGCAAATCTCCACACAGCAGGCCACCGCCGACCCTGACGACCCGATAGCCGATCTGCAGATCCAGATGGAGCAGAGTCAGATCGACGCCGAGCAGGCCATGGAGCAGGCGCAAGAGGCAAACCAGCAGGCGCAAATCGATGCCCAGCAGGCAATGCTGATGGCGCAGCCGCCAAACTAACCCCCAGCGCACGGACCCACTGGCACGCGGGTCCGAAGACGGGCGGGTCTTTTCGCGCACCCGCCCGTCCAACCTGAGTTGGGAGGTGCACCATGCAAAGCTCCCCTGATCCTTCGCAGTCCGGTACTTTGCGGATTTCCGCTGTTCTTTCTGCTCTCGTTCTTCTCGCCGCCACAGCAACCTACGCCCAGGACCCCGGCACGGCCGCCGCAATGCAGGCCAGCCAAATGGCCACCCAGGCGGCGCAGCAAGCCAGCCAGCAGGCGATGCAGGATGCGCAAAACGCGAACCAGATCGCCATGCAGCAGTCTCAGCTGGCAAACCAGCAGGCCATGGACAACATGTCTGCCACACCCTGCTGCGGCCTCCCGCTCGCCGCTTCGCCGCGTTTCTCGGTGAAGCCCGGCTCCTACACCACCTCGATCGACATACGCCTCACCGACCGAACCCGCGGCGCGATCATCTACTTCACCACCGACGGATGGACGCCGACGATGGCTTCGACTCGATATACCGGCCCCATCGCCATCAGCTCCACCACAACGATCCAGGCTATCGCCTTTGCACCCGGGTGCACCCGGAGCCTCCCCGCGTCGGTCACCTACAACTTCCCCGGCTCATCGCAGTCACAACCTGCCTCTGAGGTGCTGCCGGTTCTGCCCGCCGGCAAAGGAAACCTCGTGCTTCGCCTCGACGCGCCGGTGCCGTTGCTCTTTGCTTCTCCGGTCGACTCCCATACCGCGCAGGTCGGCGACAAGATCACTTTCACGCTGGCCGCAGACCTGAAGGCCGACGACCAGATTGTGGCGCCGAAGGGATCGACCGCCGTTGGCAAGGTCATTCAGGTCGACCGCAAGGGCCTGGGAGGGTTTCCTGGCGAAATCATTTTCGAGGTCGACTCGCTGAGCCTGAACGGCACTGAGATTCCGCTGCGCGGATCGGAGGCGCTGGCAGGCAAAGCGCAGATCAACAAGGCGCGCTCCCTGGCCTTTATTCCCTTCGTCGGTATCACCGCGATCGCGGTGCACGGGCAGGATGCCCAGATCGCCACGGGGGCGCCACTCACGGCCACGATACCGGCGGGCACAGTTCTGCCGCTGCCGCCTGGCCCGAACACTGCCAACTGACGCCAGGGTCTGCCCTCCCGGTAAATTAGGCCGAATCTGATACAATAAATCAGCGTTAGAACCGAACCGGGCAAGCGCAGTCTTTCGCCTCGCCCAACAAAGCAGGAAAAGTAGGGTCTGCCAGTTTCGCTCCGATTCACTCCAGCGCAATTCAATTCAGGACANNAGGTACTGTGAAGTGGTTTAACGACGCGAAGGGCTACGGCTTTATCTCGCGCCAGAACGGCGAGGATGTCTTCGTGCACTACTCTGCCATTACCGCGAATGGCTTCAAGAGTCTGCAGGAAGGTCAGGCCGTGCAATTCAACGTCGTGAAGGGGCCTAAGGGCTGGCAGGCAGCTGACGTTCAGCCTCTGTAAGACGCAAACAATTTCAGAAAGTCAACAAGGACAAAAGGCGAGCTTCGGCTCGCTTTTTGTCTTTTGAGACGGCCGACAACCGCGCTTCGAATAAGTCCCGGTAAAGCTCTGGATGTTACACTGACGACTAATCTGGATATGGCTTTTTCCATATCCTCCGGCGTCCAATAGAGAACGGTTGATGAGCACATCTGCCAGGTCGTTTCTCGAAATCCTCGGCGCTCTCAAATTGGGAGGATGGCAGAGGCGTGCTCGCCCGGGAATGGAAGGCGGGCTGTTCCCTTATGATGAATCCACGGCCGAACTCTTCGATGTTGAATATCGACCTGATTGGAAACCTGCGACTGAGACCACCCTGCCGACTGCCGCTCCAGCATCCCTGATACGCTCCGCTCCGGATGAACATGAGTTCAAACGCATGATCGCTGTTGAGCGCAAACGGACTGAGCGCTCAAGAGTGCCGTTCCTGCTTATGCTCTTCGAAGGCAGCAATCACCTAAGCGCGGAAACCAACGAGAAGACTCTGCACCGCGCTATGACCGCTCTTTTGGCGTCGATCCGGACAACAGATGTCGTCGGTTGGTACAAAGATCGAGCGGCCATCGGCCTGATCTTTACCGGGCTGGTAGTCAGTGACAAAAACGCCCTCTTGAGTGCGATTTTGAGCAGGGTCAGCACGGCGCTTCAAAGTTCGCTTACAGCCGATCAGTACAATCTGCTCACGTTCTCCTTCCACTTCTTTCCCGAAGATCGCGAATTCGAGGACCTGAAGGGTGATCCTGCCCTGTATCCGGATCTGGCCACCCGGTCTTCGGCCAAGGCTTGATCGATGTCCGGTCCGAAAGTCACACCGAAGTCAATTGTTCAGATTCCAACGCCGAAGATGGTCGCGGAATGGGAAGCGATCTCCAAAGAGCGCTGTGATCAGATGCTCTTTATAACGCAGAAAGAACTGGACCGGAATAACTTCTATGCGTTCCTGGGGATGTGGCTTGCATTCGCGACGTTCCTGGTCCTGATCGGATGTGCTGTGTGGATGGCCTATCTGGGGAATATTAAAGCCGTGTGGGCGTTCACTACGGCCACGATGGTGGGCCTTATCAGCGCGTTCCTTGGGGCACGACGCTAGCTTTACTCATTTCACCTCGCCCCCGGTCCAAACCTGCTCCACGATCAGCCACACCGCATTCCCACTCCCGCCGACATTCGTCCGGCGATACACCGTCAGATAACTCCCCACCATGTACTGCGCCTTTCCGGTAGCGCGGGTCACCAGCGTCTCCGTGTAGGTCCCCGAATCGTAAGCAAGATCGCCCGAAACCTCCACCCGCTCCGACGTAAACGTCAGATCGCTGTCGAGAGTGGCCATGATGTTCTTGAAGAGGTCGCGCAACGCGGCCGTCCCATGGGTGCGGCCCGCGTCGCTGATGAAGTCCGCGTCCGCCGCATATTGCGCCAGTGAGTCATCGATGTGTTTCGCGTGCAGGTCGCTCGCCCACTGGTTGCGCAGCCCCGCGAAAGGATCGTTGTTCGTGGGCGCCGGCCCCACAGACTGCAGCCCAAGAACCAACAGCAGAAGGATTCCCATACTGCCATCAGAACATAGCAGCGAAGCGGGAAAGTCAAGCCAGGAAAGCCAGGCTCCTGCCCGAAGTTCGGCAACCGGACCTCTTGCTGCGCCGCCCCGAATTCCGGGACTAAAATCGAACTTCGGACCTCCCGTG
>PMSS01000081.1 GCA_003167515.1 Acidobacterium sp.
GGCCGGAGATCGGCGTCGCCTCCACAAAAGCTTTCACCGCGCAGCTGGTCGCGTTGTTCCTCTTCGCGGTGCATCTGGCGCAGGTGCGCGGCACCATTGTCGAAGAGGAGAGCCGGATGCTTCTCGATGCCCTGAATCTTCTTCCCGGCAAAATCGAGGAGATCCTCCGCACCTGCGATGACGAATGCGAACCTCTTGCCCGCCTCTACTCCAACGCCCGCGACTTCCTTTTCCTCGGTCGCGGCATCCACTACCCCATAGCGCTCGAAGGCGCGTTAAAGCTTAAGGAAATCTCCTACATTCACGCCGAGGGCTACCCAGCCGGCGAGATGAAGCACGGTCCCAACGCCCTCATCGACGAAACACTGCCCGTGGTTGTGCTGGCCACGAAGGACGACACCAACCGCGACTCCGTGCTGCGCTATGAGAAGACCCTCTCCAATATTCAGGAAGTCACGGCGAGATCCGGGAAGGTGATCGCCGTCGCGACCCGCGGTGACGATCACATCGGCCAGCTCGTCGATCATGTACTCTTTGTCCCCAGCGCACCCGAGTTGCTGCTCCCCATCCTCGATGTGATCCCGCTGCAGCTACTGGCGTATCACATCGCCGTGCGCCGCGGCTGCGATGTCGATCAGCCACGCAATCTGGCCAAGTCGGTCACTGTCGAATAGCCGCTCATTAAGGCGTGTAAATCAGCGCCTTCTGCCGCTCCTGCTCGAACGCATCGAGTGCCGCGCGCCATGCTTCCGCGATGCGCTGCGGATCCTCACCCGCGGTAATCGCGTCGAGAACCGAGTGATTCGCGAGCAGCGTGTTCATCTTCTCCAATTCGAATTTCTCCCGATAAAGCCGATGCAGCGCTGACCCTATTTCAATCCCGAGCTCCGGCGCATCCAGAACATTGCGCTCGATCACCAGGATGCGCACGCCATGGCAGACTTCACCCGCGTACGGAAATGGCTTCTGCGGGGTGAAGTCCAGCGGCACAAACCGCACCCCCTGCAACTGGCGGCGATTAAGAAACTGCGCCAGAGCGCGTGCATCGATCCAGGGCGCCCCCAACAACTCAAACGGAGTGTCAGTCCCGCGCCCCACAGAAATATTGGTCGTCTCCACCAACCCGACCCCAGGATAGAGCGTCGCCTCTTCGAGGTCGCGGAGGTTGGGCGACGGATTCACCCACGTCAACGCCGTCGAATCGTACCAGTCGCCCCGCTGCCAGCCCTGCATCTGCACAACAGTCAGAGGAGTTTGTAACTTTAACTGTTGCTTGTAGTAGCGCGCCAGCTCTCCCAGAGTCATGCCATGCCGAACAGGGATCGGAATCGAGTTGACATAGTTCTCCGTACCCGCATCCGAAATCGGCCCCTGCACAAACGAGCCGTTGATGGGATTGGGCCGATCGAGCACCACTATCTCCGTCCCCGTTTGCGCCGCCGCTTCCAGGAAATAGCGAACCACGGTTTCGTACGTGTAGAAACGCACACCCGCATCCTGCAGGTCGATCACCACGGCGTCCAGCTTGCGCAGCGAATCGAGCGTTGGACGCCGATCCGCATCCTTCGCTCCATACAGGCTGATCACCGGCAGTCCCGTCGCCGCGTCCGTCGAACTCGGCACGCTCGGCAGGTCGTACGCGCCGGCGAGGCCATGCTCAGGACTGAAGAGCGTGTCGAGGGTAACTCCCGGAATCGCCTGAGCCGCATCATGGAAGAGCACATCGATGGTGCGACGTCCCTCGCCATCGATTCCCGTCTGATTCGTCAGCAAGCCCAGCCGCAATTTGCCGCCATGGCGGCGAGCCATTTCCGCGAGTTCCTGGAAGCGATCGCCCTCCAGCACGTCGATGCCGGTTTTCACCTCACCGTTGCGCACAGGCCAGCGGCGCATCCCGCTCAGCGATTCGTTGTAACCCGTAATGTGCGCCGCAAGCGAGCCTCCATCCGCGTGAATGCCGAGCACGACCGCAGCAGCATCGGCGATCCTGCCGCGCAGCGAAGTGATGCTCTTTGGCCCGTTCGGATGAACCGAGTTGGCCAGCACAATTACGTACGTGTTGCTGACCGGATCGATCCACAGCGACGTTCCCGTGAATCCAGTGTGCCCGAACGAACCCACGGGCAAGAGCGTGCCGCGATTGCTGGAGTAAGGAGAATCGATGTCCCAACCGAAACCTCGCAGCGCCATCCCTGTCGCCGGTTGTTCGGGCGCAACCATCTTCTCGAGCACAATGCGCGACAGAGGAAACTTGCTCGGCCGCCCCGCCAGGCGATCCAGCAAATTCTGCGCGTACACCGCAAGATCGTCGCCCGTGCTGAACAGTCCCGCGTGTCCAGCCACGTTGCCCATGCGCCGCGACGTCGGATCGTGTACCAAGCCCCGCAACATCACGTCGCCGGGAAACGTCTTCGATCCCGGCACTCCGGACGAGATCGGGTCATGCTCGTATTCCGTCGGTGCGATGCGCGGAATCCAGGACTCGGGCGGCAGGAATCGCGTGTGCGCCAGACCCAGCGGTTCCATGATGAAGCGCCGCGTGTACTCGTCGAGCGTCACCCCGGAAAGCTTCTCCACCACCGCACCCAGCACAATAAAGTTGATGTCGCTGTAGAGAAACTGCTCGCCCGGCGGCCGTATCGGTGCAATGGCAAGTGCGCGCCGAAATCCTTCCTCCTTTCCCGTCCATGGCTCGTCGAGCGGCAAATCCGGCGGCAGTCCGGAGTAGTGCGTCAGCAGGTGCCGGATCGTGATGTCCTGCTTCCCGTTGGCTCCGAAATCCGGCAGATACTTCGCGACCGAGTCGTTAAGTCCGATTTTTCCCTGTTCATAAAGCTGCATCACCGCTACGGCTGTCGTCAGCGGCTTCGTCAGCGACGCCATGTCGAAAATGGTGTCGAGCGTCATCCGCTCCTGCGTCGGTTCGAGCGAACGCATTCCGTACGCCTGCCGGAATGCCACTCTGCCGCCGTGCCCCACAATCACCACCGCTCCGGGCAGCTGATGCTCATCGACGGCGTGGTTCACAATCGCATCAATCGCAGAGAAGTCGCTCTGGGCACGGCTTGAGACTGCGCTCAGAACAATGCTCAGGACCAGCGCCAGCAGCGGCGCCAAAGCGCGCACGAACCGTCGCAACTTCACAGAGCCTCCGCGCGTATCGCAGGATCGGGGAACAGCAAGCTCGCTGTGTAGCCCACGACGCACGTCACCAACGATCCGATGAGTACCCACCACGTCCACGCGATCTTCGGAAGATTCAAATCATGTCCTCCAAGGATGAACGACAGCGTGTGAGGCTGAACCCACAGCAGCAGATTCACAGCAACTCCGGCGACCATTCCAAACATGGTCCCGCGTTCGCCAGCGCGACGGCTGAGCGTGCCCAGCAGGAAAACTCCCAGCATTGCACCCCACAGCACAGAGGCGATCGACAACCCAATCTCCACCACGTGCCCGCCGCTCCGTGAGAACATCGCCAGTGCGAACAGCACAGCCGCCCAGATAACGGTCATCAACCGCGACAGCCGCGTGCGCACCAGTTCAGAAATATCTGGATACCGCGGCAGATAAAAATCGACCACGGAAGTCGAAGCCAGGGAATTGAGAGCCGCGCTCAGATTCGACATGGCCGCAGCCAGAATCGCCGCGACCATCAGCCCGGCGATGCCGACGGGCATCTCCCCCACGATGAATGCCGGAAAAATGCGATCAGCCCCCGGACCCAGTGGGCTTCCCAAAGTCCTGTAATAGAGGAAGAGTCCGGCGCCGATCAGCAGAAACAGCGTGAACTGAAAAAAAACCACCACACCGCTCGCCAGCAGCGCCAGCCGCGAATCGCGCAGGCTTTTCGCTGCGAGGAGGCGCTGCACCATCAGCTGATCGGTCCCGTGACTCGCCATGGTGAGAAAACATCCTCCTAGAACGCCTGCCTGAAATGTATACGTCTCTGTTACAGACCAGGAGAAATGCAGCATCGTCAGCTTGTGCGCAGCAGAAGCGCCTGCGATCAGCCCGCTCCATCCGCCAGGAATTTTGTGGCACACTGTCGCGAGCGCGACCAGGGAGCCACCCACATAAAGAAACATCTGCACAACGTCGGTCCAGATCACGGCGGCCATCCCACCCTCAAATGTGTAAAGCAGCGTCAGCGCAGAAAGAACAGCGATCGAAGCGACATCGCCCGTTCCAATCGCAACACCAACAACAATGGCCACGGCAAACACGCGCACTCCCTCAGCAGCGGCCCGCATTACCAGAAACAAAGCGGCTGTGAAGCGATGCAGTCGCGGGCCGAAGCGCTGGCCGATGAGCTGGTACGCGGTCACCAGTTCGCCGCGGAAATAGCGGGGCAGGAAGAGAATGCAGATCACAATGCGTCCCAGCAGGTAGCCCATTGCGAGCTGAAGAAATCCAAAATCACCCGTGAACGCCAGCCCTGGCACGCTGATGATGGTCAGAGTGCTGGTCTCCGCAGCCACAATCGAAAGTGAAATCGCCCACCATGGCAGATTGCGGTCAGCCAGAAAATAGGATCGCAGAGAGCGTTCGCCCGATTTTCGAAAGTGAAGGCCGAAGAGCGTAATCCCGGCGAGATAAACGGCCACCAGCACAAGATCGATGGGGCGAAGGTGCATCGGGTGTGCGAGCGGCGCGGACATGGGAGGTCAGTGTGACGGCGCCGCTGGAATGCCGAGCTCTCCCGGAGCAGGCAGGTTGTGGTGCTGGCTCCATTGCTCGCGCGCCGCGTCGATGCTGTCGCCGCGCCGCACCCATAGCTGAACCGCGGCATCGTATCGCGCGGTCACGACATCCAGCCAGAAGGGACGATTCTCCATCAGCCACACATCGCTGAA